>CAZQAQ010000001.1:0-41692 GCA_964591325.1 uncultured Candidatus Saccharibacteria bacterium
GAATTGCTGTTGCTTGAAGATCTGAGAATTTAAATTTCTTTATAAGGTTTGCATGTGCCTCTACTGCATCTTTTGAACCTCTAATTAGAGTAATAATTTCATCAATATGATCGAGAGCCTTCTTTAGACCTAGAAGTATATGTTCTCTTTCTTCAGCTTTTCTCAAATCAAACTTTGTTCTTCTACGTATGACTTCTACTCTATGTGATACGAATTCTTCTAGAATAGATTTTAGAGCTAGAGTTTGTGGCACTCCATTTACTAGAGAAACCATGTTTACGTGGAAAGTTTCTTCTAGTTGAGTGTGTTTATATATAAAGTTTAGGACCTTTTCTGGATGAGCACCCTGTTTTAGGTCAATTACAATCCTCATCTCTTTGTCTGATTCATCACGTAAACCCTTTATACCTTCTATAGTTTTTTCTCTTACTAGATCTGCAATCTTCATTATAAGATCAGCTTTGTTTACACGATAAGGTATAGAAGAGATAACAATTTGATATTGTCCTTTTTTATCTTCTATTATTTCTGCTTCTCCACGAACAACAATACCTCCACGTCCTGTTGTGTATGCATGATGAATATCTTTTTCTCCATACATTATTCCTCCTGTTGGAAAATCTGGACCTTTTATATATTTTAATAAATCTTCACTTGTAGCATTTTTATCATCTATCAAATGTGTTGTGGCATCTATAACTTCTGTAAGGTTATGGGGAGCAATATTTGTAGCCATACCGACAGCAATACCCAAAGTACCGTTTAAAAGTAGGTTTGGAACAGCTGTGGGAAGAACACTTGGCTCTTTTCTTGTACCATCATAGTTTGGGTGATAGTCTACTGTCTCTTTTTCTATATCACGCAATAGCTCTGCAGAAAGACGAGACATACGTGCTTCTGTATACCTCATAGCAGCAGCTGAGTCTCCGTCTATGTTTCCAAAGTTTCCCTGACCTTGGATAAGTGGATATCTCATTTTAAAATCCTGAGCCATACCTACCATAGAATCGTATACAGCAACGTCACCGTGTGGGTGATAGTTTCCTAGCACGTCTCCAACTACCACAGCTGACTTACGGAACTTTGCGGAAGCTGTAAGACCCTTTTCATGCATAGCATAAAGTATTCTTCTGTGTACGGGTTTTAGACCATCTCTAACATCAGGCAAAGCACGATCTGTAATAACAGACATGGCATAGTCAAGAAAAGACTCGCGCATTTCTGTAGTTATACTTCTTGCAACGATACCTTTTGCTGGATCGCGTGGTGGTGTTACATCATTTGTCTCAATTTTCTTTGCCATGTTGTTTTATTAATTTTGTCTGTATATTCTACCTTTTTCCTGGAATTGCTTCTACTGTCGCTTCGTATGTCGCTTTATTTGAACCAATAAACATTTCTTTTATATATACCAGTGAATCACCTATACTTGCAGTTATTGAACTTACTGGTGATTTTATATTTATATCTTTATTTAATGCTGTAGGCATTGATTTTATCTTAAATGAACCTATCCATATAGCAAAGATAAAGACTGTAAATAAAAGAGAGGTTACAAAAGCAATTCTTCTCTTTATGTGTTCTGGTTTACCTCTTAATCTGTCTATATGTTCAAACATAATTTTATTCTTTTGATGGGTCAAGAACAATAACATCTCCATCCTTACCTTCTAGATCCTTTTTCTTTAAGGTAAGTTTTGATACTGGTTCTGGATTTTCTCCTGCTTCTTTTAGGAATAGCTTCAATGAATCTTTTGCACCAATATCTCCGTAATGTATAGGGATAATTATCTTTGCTCCAAGTGATACAGCAAGTTTGTATGCTTTTGCTGGATCAAGTACTCCATCTCCACCAATTGGTACAAACAATATATCTATATCATCTAGTGCTTCTATAGTCTCATTTTTCAATTCATGATTGCTCAATGCACCTAGAAAACATATATTCATATTTTCTAGTGATATTGTATATATAGTATTTATTAGACTTTCACCATTATATTTTGATTCTGATGGTAAACCTTTTATAAATACTCCTTTTATTTCATATTCTCCCGGACCGGTAACTGCAAAAGGCTTTTTATCTCCATGCATTACTTGTTCTACCCCATTGAAGTCTTTATTGTGAGCTGAAACTAGTACAATATCTGCCCCAAATCTTGATTGTTTTAGATCTGAATCTTTTGAAATAGGATTTAATGCTAGCGTTATATCGCCGAATTGAACTTTAACAAATTCTCCTCCTAAATAGGTGATGATCATGTGTTTAGTATAGCATAAATGAGCTCCTTTGGGGAGCTCATTTATTTTTATTACGCTTTCTTTGGACCTGTAAATGACAATGCCATCTTTTGATCTTTTGGATCAAATAGAGTTATCTTGAATGGATAGCTTTTACCTAGTTCTAGATTCTTTCTTAGTTTTTCTTCTGAACCAAATTCAGATACATGAACTAGACCAGCAATTCCTTCTTCTATTGAAGCAAGAGCTCCGTGTTTATTGAACTTAATAACCACTCCTGAAACTGACATATCCTTTTTATATCTCTTTCCTGCTTCTACCCAAGGATTTTCTTTTAGAGCTTTCATCGATAGAGATATTTTTCCTTCTTTTATCTCTATAATTTTCACATTTACCTTTTGACCAACCTTAAACATAGACTTTAGATCTTCTACTAGTGACCAATCAACTTCTGAAATATGAACTAGACCTTCAAGTCCTTCTTCTATCTTTACGAATACTCCGAAATCTACTATTCCTGTAACTGTACCAACTACATCATCCTGAACTTTATATTTACCTATTATCTTTTCTTTATCTTTCTGTTCTGGGCTCTTTTCTGAGAAAATTAGTTTGCCTTCTTTTGGTAGAGCAGATATTATAGATACAGATATTCTCTTTCCTACTAATTTCTTTAATTCTTCAAGTATCTTATCCTTATCTCCATCATTTACTCTTGGATAATGTTCTGTCTTTAATTGAGAAGCTGGTAAGAAACCTGTAATACCTTGCCATTCTATTATCAAACCTCCCTTGTTTGCTTCAACAACTGGTAAATCAAGAATTTTCTTATTCTTGATAGCTTCTTCTGCTTCACTCCATATAAGTGCTTGTCTAGCTTCTTTTAGTGACAGTTCTGTATATCCATCTTTATTGTTTGTATCAACAACTTTTGCTGCTATAACATCACCAATATTTATCTTCTTGATGATATCTCTTGCAGTCATGAATTCACGACCAAATATGATACCAGTTCCATAAGGAGCTAGATCTACATAAACTGCAGCTTTTTCTATATTTATAACTGGACCTTCTACAAGATCTCCAACAACTGGAGTCTCTTTTGTGGCTTCTAGAAGTTTATCCATAAGTGTATTTCCTACAACCTTTGGAGCTTTTTCCTTCTTTACTTTTGGCTTAACTTCTTTATTTTCTATTTCTTCTTGAACTTTTTCTTTATCTGAAATCGCACTTACTATCTTTTCTTTTATTTTATTTAACATATTTATATATTATGCGGTCTGCTTTTTAATGATAATAAAAATTTGCAGATTTAGCGCACAATTCTCTCTAATAAATGAAATACAGCCTTAATAGGCATATATAACAATAGGCTAATAATATAGCTTAATTTGCTTGTTCTGGCAAGGTATTTGGTGTATATGTGCTTATATTTTAAATTAAGTAGCTTTTATCAAAAAACAATACATATTAGAGTCCATTTGTCAGACTAGCAGATTTTTCCCAACCTTCAGTTACAATATACATAACTGCATCAGCTACAACCTTTTCGATTTTCTTTAATTCCTTTAATTCTTCAGGTTTAAATTTTCCAAGAATAAATTTTTCTATTTTATCGTCTCCATGTGGAATCTTTGCATCACCTTTTGAATTTTCTGGCGCAACACCAACTCTTATTCTTATAAAAGCTTGTGTTTTTATAGATTTTATAATTGATTCTAGTCCATTGTGTCCTCCCGAGCTTCTATTGTATGAAATTCTAACCTTACCTAAAGGCAAATTGAAGTCATCATATATAACAACCAGCTTTTCTGCTGACTTTACACTCTTTACATAACCGCATACTGCCTTACCAGAGTTATTCATATATGTATTTGGTGCAACTAGAGTTACTTTTTCTTTTTTTATATTTCCTTTTGATACATCTGCATTATTTTTTTTATCAAAAGTAAATTCATCGAATGAAAATTCTTTTGCAATATGAGAAAGCATCATCCTTCCTGTATTGTGACGAGTTCCATCATAATTTTCTTTACTATTTTTTTGATCTTCACTTACTGGATTACCCAAACCAACGATAATATATGACATATATATAGTGTGACATGAGTACAAATCTTGTGTCAAACACTTGTTCGTACTAAAATGATTGTATATTTTATGAAACAACAAAATTTCTTTAAAGAAATTATAAAGTTTATTCTAATTGCATTAGTAATTGTTATACCTGTAAGAACTTTTATCGCTCAACCCTTCGTAGTTAGCGGTGTTTCTATGGATCCAAATTTTAAAACTGCGGATTATCTAATAATAGATGAGCTTTCATATAGATTTAATGAACCGAGAAGAGAAGATGTGATAGTTATGAGGTATCCAAGAGATCCAAGTACCTTTTTTATAAAGAGAATAATCGGTCTTCCTCTGGATACAGTGTCAGTAAAAAATGGAATCATCACAATTTACAATAAAGAAAATCCAAATGGTTTTATAGTAGAGAGTAAATATGTAAGTGATACACATAAGAGTAATGAAACATTCTCTGTATCACTAGGAAAAACAGAATATTTTGTAATGGGAGATAATAGAAAAGAAAGTATGGACTCAAGATCATGGGGTCCACTACCCAGCAAAGATATTGTAGGTAGACCATTAGTAAGATTGTTCCCTTTCAATAAAATTAGCTTGTTCCCAGGATTAGAAAATATCGGTACGACAACGCAAAATACAAAATAGATAAAAAAATAAAATGGCAAACAAAAAAAAGAAAGAAATAAATAAAATCGAAAGTAAAGAAATAAAGAAAGTAGCCAAAAAAGATCCAATAAAAAAAGATAAGAAGTTTAGACAGTATGAGAATTTGGATAAGATTGGAGAAATACCTCTATATTATGGTTTTATTCCAAAACAAAGTCCTGCAATAAAGAAAATTGATCTTGATAATGCAAAAGCACTTATCGAGGGTGACTTTGCAGAGTACGAAGATTCTGAAAAGACACGATTACCACTTCATGTAGAAGAAAAAGTCGCTTTACTTAGAATGTATCATGAAGAAAACATGTACAACATGACACAACCACTCATGTTTTATTTCAAAGAGCCTTTCAAGGGTTCATTAAAAAAGGGTTCTGTGGACAGATATTGTGATCTTGAGATAATGGGAAATTCTACAAGTATTGCTGAAGTGACTCTTATACAAACTGCAAGAAAAATCCTATTTGAAGAAGGATATGAAGATACTTATGTTGAGATAAATAGTATTGGTGATAAAGATTCTATAGCGAGATTTACAAGAGACCTTACAAACTACTATAGAAAACATGTAAATACTATGCATAGCGAATGTAGAGAGCTTCTTAAAAAAGACCCATTTGAACTTTTAGGCTGTCAAAATGACAAATGTAAAAAATTAAATTCTGAAGCACCAAAGCCTATGGATTTTCTTTCAGAAAAAAGTAGAAATCATTTCAAAGAAATTCTTGAGTATCTAGAAGCATTAAAAATCCCATATACAATAAACAATCATTTGATCGGCAATAAGAGATATTGTACAGAAACAGTATTTGCTTTAGTTGAAAATAAAAATGATAAAGAGATAAAAAAAGAAGGAGAAAAAATGCCCAAGGATAGAAAGATACTAGCAATAGGTGTTAGGTACGATTCTCTATCAAAAAAAGTTGGTATGAAAAAAGAAGTCGAGGGTGTGAGTCTTTCTATACTGATAAAGAATAAATACCCTGAATTAAGAAAAGAAATTACAAAATCAAAAAGTCCATTCGCATCGTTTGTGCAACTTAGCTTTGAATCAAAATTACTTTCACTACATATCATAGAAGAACTTAGAAAAGTTAAGATTCCACTTTACCTATCTCTATCAAAAGACCGCCTAGGTGCTCAAGTATCTCTAGTTGAAAAGACAAATGTACCCTATTCTCTTATTATGGGTAAAAAAGAGGCTGTAGAAAAGAGTATTATAGTAAGAAATACTATTACTCATGCACAGGATGTATTAAGTATAGAAGAGCTACCAAAATTCATGAAAAAGCTCGAGGAAGGGCTATAAATCAACAATGAAGTAATAGGGCTTGCAAGGCTCAATTACACATGTTATATTTCAAATATGATAAATGTACAGGTAAATAGAGGCGGAAATGAAAACAGTCTAGGAACACTTCGTCGTTTTACGAAGAAGGTTCAAGGTGCTGGAATACTCCCAAGAGTAAGAAGTATAAGATATAGCGAAAGAGTGCTTTCACATTACAAGACAAAAAAGAAAACTCTAAAGAGTTTGAAGAGAAAAGCAGAAGTACAGGAACTAATAAAGATGGGAAAGATGCCTGAAAAGACAGCAAGATTTTCAAAGAAATAATTTAATGTCAGAGGTAAGGAATTTCAATCTAGTAAATACCACAAAAGCCAAGCTACCAAGCTTGGCTTTTGCCTCAATGAAAGATGCAGTTTTAGGAAAAAACTATGATTTATCAGTTGTTATAGTAAATAAAGAAAAAATCAGAGAGTTAAATAGAACACATAGAGATATCGATAAGCCTACAGATATACTTTCTTTCCCTTTAAGTGAAAATTCGGGTGAAATTTATATAAATATTCCTTTAACAAAAATCGAAGCAAAGAAATTTGATAGAAAATATGAAAATTTCTTAGGCTTTTTATTTATCCACGGTTTAGTGCATTTGAAAGGATTCGATCATGGTAGTACAATGGAGAGTATAGAAATCCAGTTTAGGAAAAAGTTTGGAATTTAGTTAGCTGTTTTGTTTTTATTTTATATTATTTAATGGTAATTTGGTGGTGCTCAATTTTTTGTAAATCAAAATGTCACGAGGAATAATAACAGGTATAGATATAGGAACACATAGTGTGAAAGTAGTTATTTCTCGTGGGGGTGAAAAAAATGAAAAAGGATTTCCAAAAGTAATTGGTACTGGTTTTGCTGAAACAAAAGGATTAAGACATGGATACATAGTAGATATGGACGATGCTGTTTATAGTATCAAACGTGCTGTTTTTGAAGCAGAAAAAAAAGCTCAGGTAAAAGTAAAAAAAGCTTTTGTATCTATAGGTGGTGTAGGCTTGGGTAGTTTAGTTTCTACTAGTTCAACAATCATATACAAGGGTGATTCAGAAATAAGTCTGGTTGATGTAAAAAAAGCTCAAGACCAGTGTGAAAAAGATATACCAGCAAATCAAATTTTAAATAAAAAAATTATTCACAATATTCCCCTTCAATACAAGATCGATGGAAAAGTTGTACTTGGTAAACCTGAAGGAATGAAAGGAACAAAACTAGAAGTAAAAACACTTTATATAACATGCTTGGAGCAACAATTAAATGACACTATACAAGCTGTAGAAGAAGCCGGGATAGCTGTGGAAGATGTTATGGCTTCACCTATAGCACTCTCTTTTGTTACTCTTTCAAAGTCACAAAAAGTTGCTGGCTGTGTCTTAGCTAACATAGGTGCTGAAACTACAAGCTTGAGTGTATTTGAAAACAATACACCTGTATCAATGGAAGTATTGCCTATAGGTGGTAGTGATATAACAAACGATATTGCCCTTGGTATAAAGGTACCAATAGAAGAAGCTGAGCAGATAAAGGTAGGAGCGATCACAGGTAGTTCATATTCTAGAAAGAAACTAGAAGAAATAGTAGAAGCGAGACTTTCTGATATATTTGAACTCATAGAAAGTCATCTGAAGAAGCTTAGTAGAAATGGTTTGCTACCTGCAGGTATTATTCTTGCTGGTGGAGGAAGTCTTTTGTCAGGAATTGAAGATTTAGCAAAAGATAGTTTGAAGATACCTTCACGAATAGCAAATGTTGAATTGAAAATACAAGAAAAAAATAATTATAAAGATACGATTTTTGGTGTTGCTTATGGTTTGTGTGTTCTAGGTATGAATACAGATGAAGAAGCTAGTATAGATACTTCTACTCAATACCTAACAAAGACTGGTAAGGCAATACTTTCTTGGTTTAAGCAATTTTTGCCCTAACCCCTTCCCTTTTTCAAAGCCTTTGATATGATGTACCTACCTAACGATTTTATCCTTATTTATGCCTAACATAACGCCAGAAATAGAAGCATTCGCCCGAATCAAAGTCATAGGTGTCGGAGGTTCAGGAAATAACGCTGTTAACCACATGATAAATTCAAAGGTTAAGGGTGTTGATTTTATTGCTATAAATACAGATTCACAGGACCTACACCACTCAATGGCAAAAAAGAGAATCCATATTGGTAAAAGCCTAACTAGAGGTTTGGGTACCGGTATGAATCCAGAAGTTGGAAAGCGCGCTATAGAAGAAACAAAAGAAGAAGTTCAAGAAGCTATAAAAGGTGCAGACATGGTATTTGTTGCTGGAGGATTTGGTGGAGGTACTGGAAGCGGTGCTAGCCCTGTAGTAGCTAGAATAGCAAAAGAACTTGGGGCACTAACGGTTGGTGTTGTTACAAAGCCTTTCTTTTTTGAAGGACAAGAGAGATCGAGAATAGCTGAGGTTGCTCTTGAAGAACTTAGAAAAGAGGTGGATGCTATCATAGTTATACCAAACGACCGTCTACTTTCTATCATCGATAAAAATACTACTGTAAAGAATGCATTTGCAATTTGTGACGAAGTTCTAAGACAAGCTGTGGAAGGTATATCAGACCTTATAACAACACCGGGACTAATCAATATAGACTTTGCAGATATTCGAACAATAATGGAAAATGCAGGTTCAGCACTTATGGGTATTGGTTCAGCTTCAGGTGAAAACCGTGCAGTAGAAGCTGCTAGACTAGCTATAAACTCTCCACTTCTAGATGTATCTATAACTGGAGCAAAAGGAGTACTATTCTCTATTGCTGGTGGTGAAGATCTAACAATGTTTGAAATACAAGATGCTGCAAAAGTTATAACAGAATCTATAGATCCACAAGCAAAAGTAATATTTGGTACAGTAAGAGATGATAAGCTAAAGAAAAATGAAGTAAAGGTTACTGTTATTGCTGCAGGTTTCCCAGAAGGAACACTACCAAATACTCAAAATCAGCAAAAAGGTCCTTTGTTTAGTGTTGGACAAAAGAGAGATGAACAAAATAAAGACGAAAAGAAAGGAAGAATATTTAATACAATTTCTCAATCAAATCAAAATCAACAAACTCCATCAATAAACCAAGTTCAACCACAAAAAGAAAGAGTTATTGAAGAAAAAAGAGAAAATAAAGTAGACGATGACGATGATTGGGGTGCAGTTCCAGCATTCTTGAGAAGATCAAAACTAAAATAATAATAAAACTGCTTAATGCAGTTTTATTTTACAAATACGAGTGATATAATTGCTCTATTATGATATATGACCTGGCAATAATCGGTGGTGGTCCTGCTGGAGTATCCGCAGGGGTTTATGCAGCAAGAAAAAAGTTGAAGTCTGTTTTTATTACAAAAAATTGGGAGGGTCAGAGCTCGGTTTCAGATGGTATAGAAAACTGGATAGGTACCATAAAAATATCTGGTATGGATTTAGCGAAGAATCTTGAAAATCACTTAAAAGCGTATTCAAAAGATATTGTTGATATAAAACAAGGATATTGGTGTAAAAATGTATCAAAAATTGACGAGGGTTTCCTTATCGAAACAGATAAAGAGTCTTTCAAAGCAAAAACAATTCTAGTTACAACAGGTAGCTCAAGAAAAAAACTTCCTGCAATTGGAGCAGATAAATTTGAACACAAGGGTCTTACATATTGTGCTAGTTGTGACGGACCGTTATTTAACGATCAAGATGTAATAGTTGTTGGAGGTGGAAATGCAGCATTTGAAAGTGCTTCTCAACTATTGGCATATTGCAAAACTGTAACTCTTATAAATAGAAGCGATAAATTCAGAGCTGATCAAGTAACTATAGATAAAGTTTCAAGGAATCCTCATTTTAAAATTATTAAAAATGCTATTCCAAAAGAAGTAAAAGGAGAAAAGTTTGTTACTGGTTTTGTGTACTCTGATTCAAATACAGGAAATGACGTAGAACTAAAAGCTGCAGGGATATTTGTTGAAATAGGATCTATACCGAATACTGATTTCATAAAAAATGTAGCTGAGATAGATGAATGGGGTCATATAAAAGTTAACCCTAGAGATCAAAAAACAAATACTGTTGGAATATGGGCAGCTGGAGATTGTACAGATGGTCTTTATAATCAAAACAATATAGCGGCTGGAGATGCTGTAAAAGCACTTGAGGATATATACCTATTTTTGAAAGCAAAATAAAATGAAAATAATATAATGCATATACCTGAAAAAGACATTCACAAAGTGTTTATAGTTAGTCTTATACTAAAAGGTGTAAACTCTGTTATTCAAATACTTGCTGGAAGTTTTTTATTGTTTACTGGTAGGGTCAATATGATAATTGCAAATATAATAGATAGTGAATTATTAAATGAACCCGATGATTATTTCACTATCCACCTCCACCATTTTCTTTCAAACTTCTCTATACATGGTCAAAGGTATGTAGCTTTCTATTTACTTTCACACGGTATCGTAAAAACAGTTTTGGTTATAAGTCTACTTAAAAATAAACTTTGGGCTTATCCGGGAATGATAATAACCGTTAGCTTATTTATAATTTATCAGTTATACAAACTATGTTTTGGATATTCACTATTTCTTATACTACTAACCATATTTGATATATTTGTTATATGGCTAACATGGCATGAATACAATGTTACGAAAAAGCATATAGAGAGAATAAAAGAATTAAATAAAAATAAACAAGATAAAATAGAACAAATAGAAAATATTGCCTAGTATTACATTTTTCTACTGTCGTAAGCCCAATGAAGCAATGCTTGTCTTTGTTTAGGTCTACAATATTCATCGCCTACCCTACAATTATTCTTTATTTGAGCAATATGCCGTCTCATCATTTTCCATCTCTTTATCTGCCTTTTATCCTCATCTACGACCCTTCTACCCATATAATACCTACAGTACCACTGGAACCATCCTCTAGGGTCTATATTGTTTATCCAACCCTTTTTTATCCACACAGAAAGTGGCTGGCTAGCATTTACTCTAAAATAATTCAATTCTGATAAATGATTTCTTTCAGACTCTGGAGCTAGTTTTGCATTTAAAAACCAATCTGCTGGAAATTCATCTTTGCAATCCCTCATATAAACACCACCAAACACTCCAAGCTCCAACATTTCTTTTGGTGAAAGCTCTGGTCTAAAGTCTTTGTCAAAATTTTTACCAATAGGTTCAACTCTTAGGTATTCATAACCCTTTTGCATTACATCATTTACAATAACCTTTTGTGGAACCATTATTAATTATTTAAGATAAAGAAAGTATAGTTTAAATAGCTAGCAAAGCTTACCCAAAGGATGTATGGAATAAGTATATACCCAGCAATTTTTGATATTCTCCAAAATAGTATGATATTTGCCAGTATAATCACCCATAAGCCTACTATCTCAATGAGAGCTGCTCCAATATCATTTAATCCAAAAAATAGAATTGACCAAGTTGCATTTAATATAAGTTGAATAAAAAATACATACAAAGCTCTTCTTACATCTGGTCTATTTATACCCTTTTGATATATTATAAAACTCGAAATTCCCATAAGTAAAAACAGCGTAGTCCAAACAGGTCCAAATACCCAATTTGGAGGAGCAATACTAGGTCTTACTAGTGTTGTATACCATGTTGGTATTGAACTAAAAGAGAATATTGAACCTATAGCACCTGCAATCTGAGGTATTATTATTGCAATTAAAAATGTAAGTATTATTTTTGGTTTCATATATACACATTATAACACTATTCACCTTTCGTATTAATTTTAATCCAACCTTTTATTTCGCATTTAAATCAAAACCCAGTTCACTTTTTAATATAACGATTTTATTCTTCTTACCCCTATTATAACCGCCAGTCTTACCATCTGATCTTATTACTCTATGGCAAGGTATGTTTGGATCGTAATTCTTATTTAAAATATTTCCAACTGCACGAAATGCTCTTGGACTACCAGCCATAGTTGCAACCTGTTTGTATGTAAAAACTTTACCTTGAGGTATATTTTTCACGACACTATATACACGATCTGAAAAAGACTTTTTCATTTAGTACTTTCTTATAACACCCTTCACAACTGCACCAATATTTAGATCATATTCTGGATATATTGGTTTATAGTTTTTATTTGCTGGTTCAAGGTATATTGGCTTTCCTTGTTTCTTCCTCAAAAACTTCATAGTCCAACCACCATCAACCTCAGCAATCACAATATCTCCATCTTTTGGATCTTTTGTCTTTTCAACAATAACAAGATCTCCCTCTTTTATACCCTCCTCTATCATAGAATCACCTTTTACTTCTAGAATAAATGTTTTACTAGAATCACCAACTAGATATTCGTCGAAACTCATAGTATCGAGAATATCCTCTTCTGCCATGGTAGGTATACCGGCTTCCACAAGACCCAAGATAGGTATTTCTCCTATAAGCTTTTTGGGCAATAATCTTCCACTTGAATCCTTTTTAACATAACCTTCCGCAACCAGCTTGTTTACTAGTTTATACACAGCATTCTTTGATTTGAACCCAAGCAAGTCCATGATCTCAGAGTAACTAGGCATGCGCTTTTTACCCTTATAGAATGAAAAAATTTTATCTTTGTAATTATTTAGACTCATTATTTATATTTATAATAATATGATACTAGAACATGAACGTACTTACTACTCTATTTAACTTTTCAAAGAAACCATATGAAGAACTTGGATAGCTTGTAACTGAATTTAATTTTGAAACAAGTATCTTATGTCTTCTTGATAAATTCTTATATGATATCCCCCTTATTATTCTTCTGTCTATTTCCTGATTCAACTTATTTATCTCTCTTCTTAACTCCTTAACAAAAATATTTTTATTGCTCATGTTTTTTATTTTAGTTTAATAATGTTATGTAAGTATTATAGGTGAACATACGTTCACTTACAAGAAAAATTGTGGATAACTATAAAATATATCGTATATAATGTAGTGCATGAAAGAAATCTTTGTCATAGTAGCCTCAATACTAGCCGTAATTGGTAACGTTCCTTATCTAATAGATATATTAAAAAAGAAAATAGAGCCCCACGCTTACACCTGGCTAGTATGGACCATTGTTTCTATGGTTACCCTGTTTGGACAAATAGCAAAAGGTGCAGGTATAGGCGCAATACCAACTGCAGTTTCAGAAGGTTTTACAGTGATCATATTTTTAATTTCACTGAAATATGGTTTTAAACATATTAGAAAAATTGATACATATTTTTTAATTATTGCCCTTCTTGGTCTTATACCTTGGATAGTCACAAAGGACCCAACTATATCAGTAATTACAGTTGTAACCATAGATCTAATTGCTTTTATACCTACAATACGCAAAACTTGGGCAAACCCAGAAACAGAAAACTCAATACTATATAGCATGAATGCTTCAAGGCATTTTATTGCACTTTTTTCACTTCAGGCGTATAACATAGCTACAACTCTTCATTCAATTGTAATGATCTTGGTAAATACAGCCATGACCATAATTATAAAAACAAGAAAAAAATAATATGACAATATTACTTATAAGTATTTGTACTTTTCTAGCTACATTATTTGGTGGGCTTTTTGCACTTAAATATAAAGATAAATTACATCTGATACTTGGTTTCAGTGCTGGAGCAGTTATAGGTGTAGCCTTTTTTGATCTTATACCTGAATCTATAGAACTAGCTGAGGGTATATACGATATTTCTACAATCACACTTTTGGTGGCTTTGGGCTTTATTGTATATATGATACTTGATAGAACAATATTCTTTCATAGTCATAACGATGAAGTTGATCACGATGAACACAATAAAAGAGGTGTATTAGGCGCTTTAAGTCTTTCTATACACAGCCTACTCGATGGTATTGCTATTGGACTAGCATTCCAAGTTTCTATTTCTGTTGGATCAGTAGTAACACTTGCGGTATTGGTTCATGATTTTTCAGATGGTTTAAATACAGTAAATATGATATTAAAAAATAATGGTACTAAAATAAGTGCATTCAAGTGGTTAATGGTTGATGCTATTGCTCCAGTAATAGGAATAATCTCTACCCTATTTTTTACTCTTTCAGGAAATATACTGTGTATAATACTTTCATTGTTTGCTGGTTCATTCTTATACATTGGTGCTAGTGATCTATTACCAGAGAGTCATCACAACCACCCCACAATATGGACTACGGTTTCTACAGTTGCGGGAATACTCGCTTTATATGTAGTAATAAAGTTTGCTGGTATTTAAAATAAAATTAAAAATATACAAAGTCAAAAGAAAACCGCCGTACAGCGGTTTTCTTTTACAAAATGTAAACTAATATTACATTGTTTGAGAACTTGTTGTTGTACAAGTCTTGCAATCACTCTTATGTGTAAATAGTGATACAAGAGCTGATAGTCCCACTAGAATATAAACAATTCTAGCTAGTAGACTTCCTGTTCCTAGAAGAAGTGCAACTACATCCCATCCACCTAGACCAACTAGTAACCAATTTAGGCCTCCTATTACTAGAAGAATCCAAGATATGATATGAACTGCTTTCATGTTTTTATAAAATTAATTTTTATAATACTACCGACTCCCCAAATTATACCTTTATTGATTAGTGTGTACAACCAAACAATCCACACAAAATACATAATAGACAAATAACGTTGTATTATATGGACTTATTCATCCTCATAAACTGTTCAAATAGTATACTTGTATCTATTTCTCTTGAACTAAAATCTGATCTAAGAACTATTACAGATATAGGTAATTTTATACTAGAATTTAATGAGTAATTGAAAAGCGAAAGCATACTTTCTTTTGCTTCTATAGTTCTACCTGTTTTTCCTCCAATAAAGTTTGGATCGAGTACAAAAGGATCTATAGCTTTATATGTATGACCTGCATGTTCTGTTGTTGAGGCTAAAGATACAGTATAGTTTTTTGTTAATGCTAATAAGTCTTTTTCATTATTATATATATACCTAGAAAGTATAAATAGATCTGAGGCATTTGATACATTTCCAGAACTTAAACCTGATGCATCTTTGAAAGATGTACTATTCATGCCTAATTCATTTACAAATGAATTCATCTGGTATAAGAAACCTTGATAACCTCCTGTAAAAGACTGAGCAATAGCTTCCGCAGCATCGTTACTTGATTCTAATAATAATGGATACAATAGTTCTTTTATTGTATATACTTCACCCAAAACAAGACCACCTGCATTTCCATATGCTTTAAGCATATCTTCATTTATGGTTACTTTCTTATTTGTATCAACATTATGTATTGCAACAAGAGCTACAATCAATTTACTTATAGATGCTATGGGAAACACTTTATTTTCATTAGATTTTATATATATTACCCCTGTTTCTAAATTTCCAAGAATGTAACTTTCAGCACTAATCAAATTATCTTTCTGTAGGGTTATTGGTTTTACCAAGCTAGGTTTTTTCTCAATTTCATAATCATAATTTAATGCACTTTTATCTATATCGAGTTTATCTACACTATATTTCTTAGGTACGTTACTATTTTTTATACCTATATTTTTTATATAATCTCTATTCTTATATATCAGAGAGATAAGAATCAAAGCAATAGAGACAAAGAATAAAGTTCTAATTCCTTTATGAGTAAATGGAAGATCTGGTTCATTTTCAAACATGTACTATATTCTAACATGCATTTTTTATCTTGTTACAGTTATAAATGGATTTATCTCTCCGGTTGAACTAGCTGTAACTCTACCCTGATTATCAACAGATATAAAATAACCAGTATCATAATCTGAAATACCATTGAAATGTGCTCCAGACACGATAGGATCATATGGAAGTGATGATATGTATATAGGTACAACACAAGGAGCCAAATCAAATGTTCCCACCCCTCCACCACTCTTTATTTGAGATGTGGTACTTGGTATTGATGTTGCAACCAAACCACAAGTAAAGACACCGTGATGTTCAGCAATATTCTGACTAATTGTATTTAATATTGCATTTACATTACTTACTCTTTGAGAATCTCTAGCGAGTTTGAATTGCCTACTTGGATTTATTGCTACAAGTACAACAGCAGCCAAAACTGCAATAATACCTATAACAACCAGTATTTCTATAAGTGTAAAACCTTTATTTATAACATTTATTTTATTTTGTATTTTCATATTTATTTATAATAATTAATAATATAAAAATTATAGTTTGCCACGATAAAGAAATTATAAAAAAGTTATTAATTTTTAATAAATTTATTTCTACACAATAAAAAGATTTATTTGGTCAAAATATTGCTATATTCTGGGCAATTGTATTTATTCCACATACCTATACTATTTTCTTGTGCTTGTTTTTCAATTTTCTTAAACTCCTTTTGTCTTAAATAAAGTTTTCCATATGTATATTCCCTTGCATATCCTTTTTCAATAAGATATTTATTTATATCTAAGCCATCTTGCCTATAAACATAAGCAAGATATCTACCGTATTTATCCTTTTGTTCTCTATCAGAATCAAATTTTAAACTTATATTTTTATTATTTAATAAATCTTTTGTCACAAGTGAGGCCTGTTTACCAAAGCATTGAATAGGCTTTCTATGATCTACTGTTTCTGGAGTATCTATACCTAAAAGTCTGATTATCCTTTGTTTACCTTTATAAAATATAGCAACGGTATCACCATCATATACATAACTCACTTTATATAAAGTATTTTGCTTTATATTTTCTCCTTCTTTTATATAAAAAATAATGAATAAAAATAGTAAGACGAATAGACATATCGCAAATATCGATATTGATAGTCTATATTTATATTTAAAAAATTTCATAATAAAACTCTATCAGGAGATGATAAAGTTTTAATAAATTATATATTCTTATTTGATCTTTTCTCCAAAGCCAAGAAATCTGGGCCATTTAGAAATATAGAAAATGTAGCCATTGTAAGACCAAAATCTCTTATGCCTATAGCGTTATATCCAACATCAATTGTTATTACTAATAGATGCAAAGCGAGTATCAAAGCAGATATTCTAGTATAAATTCCAAGTATAAGTAATATTCCAAGTATTATTTCCATACCACCATTTATATAGACAAAAGTAAGTGCACTCAAATGAGTTATATTTGTAATAAATTCTGGTATAAGAGAAGTCCATGATTCAGGACCAGTAACTTGAGTAAAACCAAACCAAAGAAAAACAAGGGCTAAACCAAACCTAGCAACCACAGGACCGTATTTTGAAATATTAGGGTTATCAAACATTGTTATTATTTTATTTATCATGATCTTTTTTATTTTTATACATCTTTATTAATAAAAAAATAAGTCCAACTACTAAAAATATACATGCATAAGAAATCAGAATACTAATATAGGTAAGGAAAGCATCTGCTCCCTTAAATAAATAATCAAATAGCGAACATGGTTTATATACGGAAATTTCACAATCATAAACACCATCGAAACCCAATACACTAAACCTCTTAAATGCCTCGATAGCTCTTAAAACTATAACCCAAACAGGTCCAGTCAAACTTATTAAAGCAATTTTTTTCATTACAAGATTGTAATTAATTATTACTCCGGACAAACGCTACTTGAAGCGGGCTTTGAAGTTTTACCTCTAAATCCAGTACTATCTACACAATAGAACTCGCCACTTGATAATTTAACTGAAACCGCATAATCCTTACCATCATAACATTTAGCATCATTTCCCACTCTTGCTTTAATTTCATTAAAGGTTTTTGAGAAAGCAGTTCCACTTGCTTTACACATATCTGTATAGCTCATATGTGAATCATAATAAAATTCGGAGCCTGAACCCAAATTGGCAACCATAGCTCTTAATTGTGTATCTTGTTTTACATTTAGAGCTTCTTGAACTTTAGCATTATCTTTTACTGGATCAAGCATGCTAGCCTTATTGGGAGTACTTGGAGTGTTGGAAGCATTAGAGGTATTGTCAGTAATATTTTTAACTTGAGTTTGTTCTTCAGGCTTATTAACTTTTTGATTTTTTGAATAGTAATAAAAACCAGATCCAAGTACTAAAATAATAATTATAATAACTAATGGTGCAATGATATTTTTTTGATTATTTTCCATGGGTAAATGGTAGCATAAGTTTTGGACTAATGACTGTGTATAAAACATATAAATTAAACAAACCTACAAAACCTCCCTTAATAATGGTTCTTGCATAACAACATGACTATATCCATATAAAAACTGCCTAAAGGCAGTCTTTATTTTATCGAGGTGACCCTACAGGGAATCGGTCACAGGTCTCGGCTTGCTAGCCTCGCCAGCGACCCCGCCTCGGTTGCCTTCGCAACCTCCGGCTTTCTCATCTCCAGTAGTATCATATGCAACAAAAACAAAAGGCATCTATATGCCCTTTGTTTTTATTGCATGACCCTACAGGGAATCGAACCCTGCTTACCGCCTTGAAAAGGCGATGTCCTAGCCGATAGACGATAGGGCCAAATGGAACTTTTTTATATTACCATTTTTTGTAAAAATGGCAATAAATGTTACGATAGCCTTGTTTGTAAAAGCACTGGAGGAGTGGCTGAGTGGTTTAAGGCACCGCTCTCGAAAAGCGGGGTCTGGGTAACTGGACCGTGGGTTCAAATCCCACCTCCTCCGCCAAGAAAAATAAAATAACCGCCTTGCCGAAGCATGGTGGTTATTTTGACCGAAAAGTTATTTACCTACAGTCCAAGGAGCTTACGCTCAGTAGGAGTAAGTTTGGCAACTGCCTTCATTTTAATCTCGTGTAATTCTTCCTCATCGTTAAAGAGTTTCACCGGATCTCGGTTTTCAATTGAGTAACCTACGGTTCCATTAGTTAATACAAGAGCTTGTCTTGTTTTGAAATAATTAGCATCTGTTTGTGTCCCTGCGAATGCCACTGCGATGTCTCGACCCTTAAAGTAACCAATCGAACCCACGTCTTGTCCATCATCATTAGTGCGAAAGACTTCAGTCATCATGATAATGCTAAAGCCCTTAAGTTCCTTACCGATCAAGTCTTCGATTTTGTCTTTTCTTGACATATTTGCCTCCTAAATTCAAGTTAACTGTCCAAAAATGATATTACTCTATATATACACATAAGTCTAGATTTTTAAAATGCTACTTTAAATATGATATAATATCTCCCAATAATATGATTCATCATATAATCGCTTTTATGTGGGGTGTGATCGTTGGTTTTTCTACATCTGTTCCAATAGGGCCTGTTGGGGTTATATGTGTACAAAGGACAATATCAAAAAGATTACTTGCAGGACTTATAACCGGATTGGGTGCTGTAGTTGGAGATGCATTTATGGCATCTGTAGGAATATTTGGAATCAGTTCTATTTCTGATTTTATTGCTGAATATCAAACAATACTTAGAATTCTAGGTGGCTCTATACTTATATTTATGGGTTTATCAATGATAATATCCAAACAAAAAGTAATATCAAAAAAGCCTGACACAGCGATTACATATATAGAATACTTCTTCTCTTCCCTAGCAATAGTTGTAACTAACCCTATAACAGCTGGTGCTTTCTTTTTAATATTTGCAGGTATTGGACCTAGACTTGTAAATCATGGAAATTATTTTGGTATAAATCTACTTTTCGGAGTTATTGTTGGAGCATGTCTATGGTGGTTACTCTTAACATTTGTAGCAAATGTATTTGGACACCTTATAAAAGAAGAGCATTTTTCAACTATAAATAAATTTCTTGGTGCAATAGTAGTTATTCTAGGTGTTGCAATACTTGGTGGTTTAATATTAAAATTGTTTTGATTTAAAAATATTTGTGGCTGGTAACGTTTATATGCGCGGTTAGCTGTTTTGGTAGCTGGTGACGTTTATATGCGCGGTTAGCTGTTTTGGTGGAATTAGACCAAGTATGCGCGGTTAGCTCAGTTGGTAGAGCATCCCCTTGACGTGGGGAGGGTCACAGGTTCAAGTCCTGTATCGCGCACTGTTTATTGAATGTAAATAAAAGGACTTGAAAGCTTGCGGGAGTGATAAGAAAAAATCCTCTTTAAAGCCAATACAATTAAAGTATCGGATTTAATAAAGGAGAGGACTTGCTTGCAAGTCCTCTCTCGTGAGCAAAAAGTCATCGACCTGCGATTTCTCTTCGCTCAGATTCCGTCAACACTGTGCCGTCTGGCAGAATGTAGAACATAGCACCTCCATGCTATTGGTTTTTTATAGTCGATTACCGCGACTTTCGTATGCATAATACATATTTACTCAAAAATGTATTTACTCATACAAATAAAATCTTGGATATTACCCTAGAGACCAACCTTTAATAAGATTGACCTCAAAAGGTAGCGAGCATACAATGTTCGCCTTATTTTGATATGCAACCCCTCTTACCGCACCCATATTAAGTTTTTGACTCTATCTATAGAGTGAGGCGAAGAGGAATAACATATAAAACTATGTGTTTTGTTACCCTAATTCGCTATTTATATGTCAATAAACTATTAGTTATATACTAGCATAAATAATACCTTTTGTCAATGATAAAATACCCATAAAGTTCCTGGGTAATAATAGTAGAGTAACCTTAAATATATGGCTGAATTTCCCTTATACTTATACAAAATTTCTGAAAGTTTAAAAAACAAAAAGAGGTGTTTCCACCTCTTTAAAATTACCAGAATATATCTCCATGATTGAAAGCACAATCATGTGAATGATATCGCCTATGCCCTGCTTGCATTTCATTTACCACATCAGCTTCTTCCTCGTTGAAACCAAAAAACATTCCTTGTATAGGAAGACCCTGATCATTCCACCACCTTGAAGCCTTCACATCTCTCTTACTCAAGATTTGAATTGCTTCGACTTGGGGAACACTGTATCCTCTCCTAGTAAAACGTAATTCCTCTTGGGTCAAAATTCCATGATCAGTACCTAAGTCTAAATAGCCGGTATATGATACAAAAGGCAAAACTAGACCAGACCAAGCGGACCTTATCCAATGTGGAGCGTCACCATTTGGTATTTTGATTATGACAATAAAACCAGTGTCGTACATAAAGCCTCCTTACTTTAGTATTTATAATACACTAGCAAATTTGATTAAATTAATAAATAGTTAATAAAAAACCATTATGTTGTTAATAATGTTTTTAATGCTAATATATCAATGTATAACAAATAAAAACTAATTCTATGATAATTCTTGGAATTGAAACTAGTTGTGACGAGACCTCACTTTGTCTACTTGAAACAAAGGAATTTACTATTGATAAAGAGAAAGTAACAAAGTACAAAATCCTAGCTCATACAATAAACTCGCAGATAGATATCCATAAACAATACGGTGGTGTGTACCCAGCTCTAGCAAAAAGAGAACATATAAAAAATCTACCTATTTTATTTAAGAAGATAATTGATGAAACTGGAATCAAGCACACAGATATAAATGTTATTGCAGTTACAAATGGTCCTGGGCTTGAACCGGCGTTATGGACCGGTATTGTATTTGCAAAAGAACTGGGTGTAAAACACAATATACCAATAATTCCAGTAAATCATATGGAGGGACATATAGTATCTTCTCTTTTACAAAATACAAATATTAATGATGATTTTTTGGAATTAAAAAAAGTTAATTTCCCATCACTTTCATTACTCATAAGTGGAGGACATACTGAACTTATTCATGTGGAGGATATTGGAAAATATAAAATACTTGGACAAACTAGAGACGATGCCGTTGGAGAAGCATTTGATAAGGTGGCAAGAATGCTCTCTTTACCTTACCCAGGTGGACCTGAGATATCTAAACTTGCAGATATAGCAAGAAAAAATATAGAAAATAAAAATACAGTGGGTAAAACAGATGGTAAAAATATAGAGAGTCATGAAGAAATAAAATTAAACAGACTAGAAAACTTAAAGTTAACTAGACCTATGTTACATTCTAAAGATCTAGATTTTTCTTTTGCAGGTTTAAAAACATCGATACTGTATTTATTAAAAGAAAAAGGTGAATTATCGGATGTAGAAAAAAGTGAGTTAGCAAGAGAATTTGAAGATACCGTTACTGATGTTTTAATTTCAAAAACAAAAAAAGCTCTGGATAATGATGAATACTCTTCCCTAATACTTGGTGGTGGTGTTGTTGCAAACCGACATATAAGAGATTCTTTTATTAAATTGGCGAAAGAATACAATATTGATTTAAATATCCCTCCACTTGGTGTAACTGGAGACAACGCTCTCATGATAGCTTTGGTTGGTGCACTTAGATATAAAGAATTATTAAAATACGATGATATAAAAGCATTCGGCAACCTAAAACTTGAATAGATAAAACAAAAAACCACCCGAAGGTGGTCTTTTGTTTTGAGATAGACAATAATTATCTACCAAATAGTCTCTTTATAAAGTTCCAAAGACGTGATAGGAATGAAGTATCTCCTGCGGCTGCAGTCTGATCACTTGATGTTAAATCAGTAATACCAACTGTTGTGCTTGAAGTATCGTCATTTGATCCAATTTCTGGAGCAATACCATTTGCTAGAGCTAGTTTATATTTCTCAATTTGAGAATTTTGTTCAGCTGTCAATGGGAACTGAGCCTTACAATAGATTTCATTTATCTTCTTTTGTGTAGTTAGATAAACTTCTCCTGTAGGAGTTGTAACACCCCAAGGAAGCATTGTATCTGCTACATATTTCTCTTGGAAAGCTTTAACAGCTTCTAGAGTTTTATTGTCGAAGTTACCGTTTATATCTACATTTAATCCTTCTACATTCTTTAGGAATGTCTGAAGCTTTGTAACTTCAGTTGAAGAATTGTTTCCACCAAATTTTAGGTATTCAGTTATGTATACACAACCGTTTACATTCTTTGGTAAAGATATGAATGATATTGGTCCACCTCCCATACCAGAACCTGAACCAACATTATTTCCACCACCAGATCCACCACCTGTATTACCATTATTTCCACCTGTATTAGGATTTGAAGGAGTACTTGGTGTATTTACAGCAGCATTTCCTTGATCAGTTACTGAAGGAGTATTTGCTCCTGTTGTAACAGCGGCATTGCCACCACTTGTTGTATGAGGATCGTTTGATCCTGTTGTAACAGCTCCGTTTCCAGAATTTGTTACTCCAGGTGTACCAGCAGTTGAAGTAACCGCAGAGTTTCCTGAATCAGATACTGAAGGAGTATTTACAGCTGTTGTAACAGCAGCATTACCCGGATCAGAAACTGTAGGTGCTGATACTACGGCAGCAGTTCCAGCGTTTCCACCATCTGATACTGAAGGTTCAGCAAAAGATACAGCAGGAACAAGGAATACAACAGCCAAAGCAACAGCAAAAGTCTTATTTATGTTTTGTATCATTGATTTAATATGTTAATTATTGTCTAATAATTACCCAGTATGTATACACGATAATGAGGAAAAAGTCAAGGGGGGTGTAGTTATTTATATTTGTATTTTGATGAAGTATAAGTCTAAATATAGGTTTAAATACAGATGCATAATACAGATTAAAACGAAAACACCCAGTCCTCTTAGCGTAACGCTTTGAAGACTGGGTGCTGTGTTGTGAGGTTGAGGGTGTATCTTACTCGATAATCCTCAATCTGAAGAACTTTGTCGCACCATCCGTATTGAGGATGGTCGGAGTCTGACCGTTGAGGATCGAAACTCCGGTCCAAACCGGACTCTTGATACTGTCGGTGGCTTCGATCGAAGCTGAGCCAATAAGATCAGGAGAAGTGAACTTCACCTTCCCCGCAGCGTCGCGGACGACGTTGAGGTGTGGTGGTGTGACCACCACGATCTCAGGCTTGGTTTCGAGGACGATATTGCCGATACCGACAATAGCACCGTTTTCCTTGATCGCCCACTGACA
Organism: uncultured Candidatus Saccharibacteria bacterium; assembly: GCA_964591325.1. GTDB lineage: Bacteria > Patescibacteriota > Minisyncoccia > Phycocordibacterales > PALSA-1337 > CAIOGI01. Next base: position 24,278 of record CAZQAQ010000001.1, read on the forward strand.
TTCAATGGTGAAGTTGGGAAAACCCATCATCCACGCGGAATTGGAGTCCATCTCCGCCTGACTGTTGGCATTCATGGTCTTATTCGCAGTCCCAAGGAAAGCAAACTTCGTGACTGGCTGATCAATCCACCGCCCCCCGTTAAAGAGGGTCTTGGAACCGTTTGACTCGGTGATTTCTCCCCGAGACGTTCCGGCATATACGAAATTGGTATTGGTAAACAATTCCAACTTGTTGAACAGATTGTTCGGCCACGATGTGATCTGGGACGTGAGGTTGGTCGGCAAAAATGCCTTTCCAACCCTCTCCATCACAGTAGCAAACCATATTGTCTTACCGCCCATGAGCCAACTCGGCTCGAACTTGGGACCGACCCTGCTAAAAGCGGTGGTCGAAACCGGTCCGGGCAAGATATTGCCAGAGTAGGCCTTGTTGAGGAAATCCGACGCGAAGGTTGAAAAGTCTGGAGACGAAGTGAGCGGTCCAACCGACGCATACACCTTGATGGTGATGGCATCACCCTCTGCCATCGGACGGGCGTGGCGACTGTTGGCGGGGATGTAACTCCCCTCAACCGCACCACTACCGTCTGCACTGACAGCTGCGTTACCCTCGTCGATGACGACGGGGGCGTGCTGAGCAACGATCCGAAACGCCACCATAACGGCGGCGAGCATGGTAACAAACAGATGATGTTTCATTCTATCCTCCTATAGTTCTTCTGAAATCAACAATGTGCAGGATATATCCTGACGCCTTTTCCACACGGAAAGACAACACAATTGAAGATTTCTGTCAAAGAACACATTTACTCTGAACCCTATCACAAAATAGGAATTTGTCAAGCTCACATCTCTATTTATCTGTATTGAGTTATTAAACTAGGTTTCTATATGTATTTAATATGTGTAAATTATACGGAGTCTTTTCCCCAACGATATTTATGTAATTTGGGTTATAATTTAATAAATGAGCATAACAACTATAGTATACGCTTTACTTTCTGGTATATTACCTACCCTAATATGGTTATGGTTTTGGCTTAAAGAAGACAATTTGCATCCAGAACCAAGAATACTTATTGCTATTACTTTTTTGTCTGGTTGCGTATCTGTGATTCTTGCTATTATTTTAGAAAAATACTCTGCCCAATTTTTATTAAATACCACATCAAAATATTTAACATGGGCTTTTGTTGAAGAAATTGTAAAATATCTCGCTTTTGTAATCATCACATTACACTCAAAATATTTGGATGAACCTATAGATGCAATCATATACTGTATAACAGTAGCATTAGGATTTGCTGCCATAGAAAATACACTCTTTGTACTATCATCTCTTGGAAATGGTGAAATCGCTAGAAGTATAATAACTGGTAGCTTAAGATTTATTGGTTCAAGTCTTGTGCACGTCGTATCTTCTGCAACTATCGGCTTTATGATCGGTATTTCATTTTATAAAGGTAAAATTGTTAAAATTTTATCCACAGTTTTAGGAATTTTTATCGCAGTCATATTGCACTCATCTTTTAACTTAGCTATAATTAAAGCAAGTTCTGTAAGTGCACTAAAAGTATTTGGTTGGGTATGGTGCGCTGTAGTAATACTGATAATCCTATTTGAAGAAATAAAGACGGTAAAGCCAAATGACAGTTTAATTAGCTAGTTTTAATAATTTTATATGGCAAAAGAAAAAAAATCGTTTTTTGAAAGATTGACTGGTTCAGTAAGATTGGATGATGATGAAAAAGAAATTGAAGAATCTCCTAAAAAACTAGGTTTGCAATCTTCTGATGACTGGAGTGAGGAAGATGAAAAAGAAGGAGAACTAACTGTAGACGTATTTCAAACTGCAGATATGATAGTTATAAAGACTATGATAGCCGGAGTTCATCCTGAGGATCTAGATATATCTATAACTCGTGATATGGTCACAATAAAAGGCCATAGAGAGGAAGAAAAGACTGTAAGAGAAGAGGATTATTTCTCAAGAGAACTATATTGGGGATCATTTTCAAGAACTATTGCCCTACCAGCTGAAGTTGATGTAGATGAAGCAGAAGCAATAGAAAAACACGGTTTACTTATTCTAAAACTTCCAAAGTTAGATAAAAAGAGACAGTCTAAGCTAAAGGTAAGGACAATATAAAAAATAAAATACAATAGAAAAGACGGTCTCCCGTCTTTTCTATTTATCTCTTCTTTATTTACTATATATTTATTTTATCAGCAAACTTTCCAATTACTGGAAGTTGATTTTGTTTTTCTGATAGAACATTGATAACTCCCATTATTGCTAAAATAAGATTAAATAGGAATATTAGTGGTGCTAGTAACCAACCGATTATAGGGACCATACTTATTGCTGTACCTATTACAACTGCTATAAGGAGCACTAATCCTTGTTTAATATGAAATTTAACAAATAGATCATCTTTATGTTGAGTAAATAAAGGAATAATTACAAGTATTCCTATATAAGAGAATATTGCTATGATGTGACCATTTGAAGATGGAGAACTTGGAGGAACTTGATTTGGAACAGGATTTTGATTTTGTTGATCCATAAAATTTAAAATATTAATAAATCACAGTAATTATACTACTGTGTCTGTAAAAGTAAATCTTATGTTACGCTCGTCTATTTGTGCCAAGGACCAGGATCGAACTGGTGACCTATCCCTCTTCAGGGGAGCGCTCTACCAACTGAGCTACCTTGGCATATTTTAACTACATACTTTAACTAACACTCTATATTCTAACTTGGTCGCTGTCTACCAAAACAGCTACCTTGGCATATAGAACATACTAAATAAAAGCTTTTAATTAGTCTAAACTTTTTTGTGAATTAGAGCAAGTAAATAAAATAGTGTCTATTTATACCCTATTTTAATAAATCTTGCAGATTATTCTGAAAATTAGTTAACGATCCAGGTATACCTTGAATAGACTGAGTCTTATCATTACCAATACCTGTAATTCCTGTTAAGAAATTTAAATACGGCTGTATCAAGTAGTAAGCTCCGAATGAAAAACCTAGTATTGCAAGCCAATAAATAACTCTCATGGCTGTACTTATCCTATTTCCTCTTCTTATAGAGATTAATATCGAATTATTTTCTTCTACTAATTTATAAGTTCTTTCTAAAAGCTCTTTTTCTTCTGGTGTCATAATAATATTATAACATATATGCAATCTGTAAATTTAGTGTCACCAGCAGGAATCGAACCTGCATCTAGGGCTTAGGAGTCCCTCGTTCTATCCATTGAACTATGGCAACTTATTTCTTGAATAAAATGTATCACACTCATCAATAGTTTGAAATACTGGATAGTCTAAGGTTTTGTATAATCCTAGTTTACCCCAACAGCTTTTGCAAACTCTTGTTCGTCAAAACCAACTGTAACCTCCCCGTCTATATCTATAACTGGAACTCCCATTTGTCCTGACTTTTCAACCATTTCCTTTCTCTTTTCTAGATCTGTAGCTACATTGTATTCTGTGTATTTTATACCATGTGCCTGCATAAACTCTTTTGCTAATTTACAGAAATGACATGTAGGTGTTGAATATATTTTTATATCTTTCATATATTTAAAAATTAAATTTTAAGTCTGGTTATTATAGCACAAAGAGAGATTTTATTTTGAAAACCACTCAAATATACTACTTAAAAGACTTTTTGATTTAATCTTTGTACTGGTACCTATGCTTATACTAGACATGGAATCATTGTTTACAATAACTGTTACTGATTCACCCTCTTTAACAAGTCTAAATTTATTTCTTATTTCTGATTCTACTCCATCATCTGTCTTCAAATAATCTATAGAATTTAATAAATTATCTTTCCTTGAACTCATTTTTTCATATTCTATTTTCTCTTTTTCAAGATTTATCTTACTTATCTTCTCTTTTGAATAAACATTAAAAACGGATCTCAATATTATGATAAATATCAAAAATAATACCGAAAGTGAGATTGGTGAATATATGAAGTTACTTATTTTCTTTTTCTTTTGATATTCAATCATTGAAATATAATTATCATATAGTATACTACTATTTACATATGTTATTCCACGAAAAATCACAGAAATACCTAAAATACACTATGATAGTGGTGGCTATTTTGGTTACACTAAGCATGGTGGCATTCAGCCTTTCTGCACTTGTGTAGTTACAGTATATAACGACTCTATAACGCTATTTATTGGAGCAATGGGTGGTTAATACTATATTAATCCGCTCTCATCATCTTTATAAACACATCTTGTGGAATGTTTACTTTTCCTATCTCTTTCATTTTCTTTTTACCTTCCTTCTGCTTTTCCCATAGTTTCATTTTTCTTGTTCTATCTCCACCATACATATGTTGTGTCACGTCTTTTTTCATTCCAGACAATGTCTCTGAAGATATTATTCTTCCAAGTGCTTTTGCTTGAATCTTCATTGTAAACATCTGTCTTGGTAAGATTTTGTGTAATTTTTCTACTGAAGCTTTTGCTTCTTCTTCCAATCTCAATCTCGATACAACTCTAGAAAATGCTGGAACTATCTCATCAGCAACAAGTATATCCATTCTTGCTACATTTGCTTCTCTATAGTCACCTATTTCATAAGAAATAGAAGCAAAACCTGAAGATATACTCTTTATCTCATCAAAAAAGTTTCTCATCAATTCTCTAAGAGGCATTACAAGCGTAAGTGATGTTCTATTTTCACCGAAGTTATCTGTAGAAGAAACTTCCCCTTCATGTGCAAATATAGCTTGCATGATTGCACCTAGATATTGCGGTGGACATATAATCTTCATATTTACCAAAGGCTCTAGAACTCTTTTTATTTCATTATCTTCAGGGAAAAATGTTGGTGAATATACAGTCACTATCTTATTATTTTTTAATTCAACATTGTATGTAATGCTTGGAATTGTTACTACGAGTTGTAAATTGAATTCTCTTCTTAATCTCTCTGTAATAATTTCAAGATGTAGCATTCCCAAAAATCCAGATCTAAATCCTCTACCTAGAGTACCGGATGATTCTTCCTCGTATGTAAAAGATGAATCAGACAATCTCAATCTACCTAAGGCTTGCCTTAGTGAGTTAAAGTCATCTTGACTCTCTGGGTATATAGAAGCCCAAACTACTGGCCTAGGGCTCATATATCCAGGCAGAGGGCTATCTGTATCATTTGCCGAAGAAACTGTATCCCCCACAGAAGCTATTCCTGGCTCTTTTATACCTGTCACTATATATCCTATTTCACCTGCAGATAATGAATCCGTAGGTATATCGTCTGGTGAAAATATTCCTACTTCAAGAGATTGAAACTTTTCTTTACTTACTTTAAACAAGAGATTGTCATGTCTGCTAACACTACCATTCATAACTCTAACGTAAACAATAACCCCTTTATGATTTGAGTATTGAAAATCAAAAACTAGTGATTTGAAATTGTTACTATTATCTATTGGTTTTGGTGGAGGTACTCTTTTTACAATTTCTGATAAAAGATTTGTAACTCCTTCACCTGTTTTTCCTGAAACCTTAAGTATTTCACTTTCATCACATTTCAGAAGTTCGCAAACTTCTTTTACAACATCGTCTATTCTTGCCAATGGAGAATCTATCTTTGAAACTACAGGTATAATAACCAGACCTGACTCTATAGCCATGTTTAGTGTAGTAAGTGTCTGAGCTTGAACACCTTGAGTTGCGTCTACTAGAAGTATAGATCCTTCTACAGCTTTCAGTGCTCTTGAAACTTCATAAGAAAAATCTATATGCCCTGGTGTATCTATAAGATTTAATATATATTCACCAAACTTCATTCTTACAGGTTGCATCTTTATAGTAATACCTCTTTCACGTTCAAGTTCCATACTATCTAGTACTTGTTCCTGCATCTTTCTTTTCTCTATTGTCCCTGTAAGCTCCAACATTCTATCGGCAAGTGTAGACTTACCATGATCTATATGGGCAATAATTGAAAAATTCCTTATTAAATTTATATTAGTCTTATTATTCATATATAGTACTCAATCCTACAAACTATCCTGTTCTGGAATAACAACTTTTGCTTTCCATATCTTGTGGTGTAGGGTCTCCCAAACTTCTTTCAATTCTTTATTATTCAATATACGCAAAATAATTATAAGTGACAATATACCGACTATACCCGCGCAAAAGCCTTGTAAAAACACTCCCCAGACCTTTGTAAGTGGAAAATAAACATTGAAGAACCTTAGAGATATAAATGTAACATACCCCATAATCACGGATCCTGCAAAAATTTGATAGAAAGATGGAAGTATTGATCTAGACAAACCTGGATAATCTTTTTCGTATATATACCAATAAATTACAAGGTTTATGATATTTCCAATAGTATATGAAAGTGGCAAAACAAGTATAATAGTACCCAATTCTCCACTTACCTTAAACATATCTTCTATAAAATATGCAAATATTGGCGCTATATTGAAAATATGACTCAAGAAATAAGCAAGTATAACAATTATTAAAGAAGAAAATACATTTACTAATAATGGCATCCTAGTCTTACCTCGAGCATAACAAGCTCTCATAAATAGCAGTATTAAACTTTGAGCAGTTACAGATATAACAAACAGTGCTAGAGCTGCGGCTGTTAACCTAGTATCTGACCAATCAAAATTTCCTGCACCAAATATTGTTCTGACTATCTGCGCTCTCAAAACAATAAAAAGTATTGTAATAGGTACAGACCAGAAAATAATATGTCTTCCTGATTCTATAATCTTTGAAATAAACTTATCTTTTTCTCCATCGACAAAGTATTTTGATAATGCAGGAAATATTGCTGACGAATAACTAACACCCACTATCGCCAAAGGTACTGACTGTAGATTCAAAGCTAGATTAAATATTGATATAGCACCACCACTCATAAGTGAAGCGAGAGAAATCAAAAAGAATGATGTAAGCTGACTCGATGACAATGCCAATGTTCTAGGTAAAGAAACCAACAATACTTTTTTTACTTGATTCCAATCTATATTTAACGTAAGTCTAGGAGAAATTCCTCTTCCAATAATAAACGGTAACTGTATAAACATATGCACAAATGCACCAATTATTACACCAAATGATAGACCGTATAAACCGAACTTTGGATAAAGGAATAGTATTCCAAATATTATTCCAATGTTATACACAACTGGACTCAAGGCATACACAAGAAATCTCTTATGCATTTGTGTAATGTTTGAAATGAAGTTTGATATACCAAGAAATATAGGAGATAGGAGTAATATTCTTGTCATCCACACCAACTCTTCAAATTTTGCACTATCTCTTAATCCCGGCAAAAGAATCTTTAATAAAGGATCAGTAAATATAATTACTATTATGCTTGTAATAATTAAGGAAAAAAAGAATATTGAAAATATACTATCAGTAAACCTTCTTCCCTTTTCTTTACCATCTGAATACGCTTCAATTATAAATGGTAGTAAAACAGATACAGAAACTATAGAACCTATCGATACGAATATAAGATCGGGAATTCTAAATGCTGCATAATATATATCTAGTTCAACACCAGCACCGAAGTGATATGCAAGAAGTTTATCTCTAACGATTGCCAAAATCTGCGAAGCAAAAGTAAAGAATGCCAAAAGATATGCAGCTTCATGCAAATCAGAAACTTCTTTGCTTAGAAAACTGAATATCTTTTTTACCATACGCTACTAGTTTGTAGACTTTTTTGTTGTTGTGTTTGAACTTGTACTACCAGAAGTGCTTGTCTTCTCAGTAACAGGAAGTTTACTTCTCTTTTCTGGTTTACTATCTATAGGTGGCTTTGCATCACTAAATGGTGACTTACCTAGTTTTAGATTTGATAGAATTAGTGCCACTTCTTGATTGTCAGGATTGGTCTTTGCTAATTCTTCAAATTGAATTATTGCATTTTTATCATCATTCAATCTGGCATATGCAAGACCAAGGAAGTATCTAGCATTTGCATACTGACTGTTTAGTGATACGGCTTTATTTAGGGATTCTACAGCATTCTTATAGTCTTTATTGTTGTAATATAGTATTCCAAGTTGGAAGAATAATACTGAATTTGATGGCTCGATCTGTGTTGCAACCTTTGTTGATTCTATAGCATTTGCTATTTCCCCATTTTGAGTTTGTATTTGTGACAATAGGAATACTGCATCTGTATAGTCTTGTTTCAAAATAAGTGATCTTTGGATATTTTGTTTTGCTTCGTCTATCTTTCCATTCACAGCATCAAGCTTTGCTAATGAAAGATATATAGCTGGGTTTGCTGGATTGTATTTCAATGCTTCAATATATGCCCCTCTTGAATTCTCATAAGCATTTGCAACTTTTAATGAAGCCGCAACATCAGCAACTCTAGCTAGAGATGTATAGTTATAGTAATTTGTAGGATCAAACTCTATTGCCTTCTTAGAATTATCAATTCCATTATTTATCATTGTTGATACTGAAGCCACTTCTTTTTCAGTAGGTTTAACTTGTTTTGCATTAAACTCTTGAGTGAAGTTATTTATCTTTAGTATTGACACCTCTGAAAGTGCTTGATAGTAAACATCATAAGTATCCCATTTATTTGATGAAGTAAAATACTTCTCTGCATTATCTACAGATTTTCCAGTAGAAATTTCCTTTATACCCTTTTGGAAATAAGTGATAGCTATAACTTTCTTTACGTATATTAGTCCCCATACAATAACTACAAGTACTCCAGCAAATGGCGCTAGCCACATTACTTTACTTAAGAAAGATTGTTTACCTAGATTGTATTCTTTTAATCTTATTAGATTTGAATTAAGTGATGATCCAAAGAATATACCTGTAAATACAAATGTTAGGAAATACAAAGCATGTGATGGATTGTAAGCAAACATAACCATCCAAAGAGAAAGTGCTATAAAGAATGAAGAAACGATTGTATATTTTTTAAATCCTTCATTTCTATTCTTTAGTGCTAACATACCCAATCTAACAAACAAAACCAAGAAAACTATCCATAGAATAGTACCAACTAGACCTAGGTTTATAAACAAAGTAGGCAAAACTCCAACCCCATTTGCAAACTCTACTGACCAGAAAGGAGTATTGTTTATAGTATTTGGTTTATATTTTAAGAATTCGTATGAGAATCTATTTGGACCAGAACCAAATAATGGAGATTCCTTTATAGTTCCTGTCGAAACGTCTAGTGTATACTGCCATGGTAGAACTAGCTCAATATTATTAACCTTAAACGCTTTGTATATATTATTACCAATGAAATCATGTTGCCAATATCCTAATACAGACACAATAAGAATAGCTAATGTAAATATTGAAAACTTCTTTGATTTTGTGGGTTGTGCGTTGCTGTCTGATTGAACTTTACCTGAAGTAAATTCATATACTGCTAGCAAAATACTTACCATAGCGAGTACACACCATGACAATGAGAAATTTGTTATAAGTAGTGATATAAGTGATATAACAAATAGAATAAAGAATCCTACTCTGACTTTTCCTTTTATAGGCAAAAACTTTATAGCAAATATAGATAGAAGTGAAGCAACTAGAGAGAAAATAGAAAAATCATACCACTTTCCAACAATGCTTGATGTAACACTATTAAATACTCCCATAGTAAAGAATGAATCTCCACCAAACAATTTCATGATCTGATAAAGAAATACAAATATATAAGCAAGGGATATTATTGCGAATATATCGAATACTTTTTTATCCTGATTATCAAAAAATCTTACGGAAAACAACATTCCAAGGATCATAATAATAAGAAAACTACCTGTATACATTTCAAATCCTTGTCCAAAGAACGACTTTGTGAAGTTATGACTCAATATTGATGAAACTACTGTAGAAATTATAAGTAAGTAACTTGTATAAGCTATAGGACCGGTGGGTATAGTAAATGAATTTCTTTTAATTGATCTTACTATATAAGCAAATATTGCAAGCAAAACCGATCCTGCTATAAATACTGTTTTTGCAGTATCAAAAGGTATTATATTTGTTGGAATAAAACCTATTATAGCTAGAAGTACACCAGCATATACTGCAAATGATTCTATCTTTTCTAATAATGTAGTCTTGGTTGTTGGATTCATTTTCTATTTTTACTATATTAATAACAGATAATATTATATCAAAAAGTCTTGTATAAAAATAGGATAAATGTGTGTAAATGAAAAAACTCACCGCTAAGGAGAGTTTTTTCATATTGTACCTATAAGCCGAATTCTGTATTTTATATTTCTATAAAACGACAGTCATTTATCTGGGATTGATTTTACAATCAACCTCAAGCGGCACTCATTATAGTTTCCTATAAAGCACGGCCTTGCATTGGGGTAAGGATTTTGCCGTTGCACCTTGTATATTTCTATACAAGCTAACCCCTAAGGGTTTCTTTATCGTTTCCAATAAAGACGTCTCTGTTCGCACCTCTAGTCCTTCGACTGACGGGCGTTACCCGCTACCTTTCTGCCCAACTTGCGTCAAGCCAATGTTCGGACTTTCCTCTATGACACTTTCGTATCATAGCAACTGTCTGGTACTTAATAATTATACCATATCTTAATATATTATGGCAAATGGTTAATGGATTTTATTTTAAACTCTATAGCACCATCATCATATAAGCTTGACAAATAATTGTTATGAGTGCTAAATGGTGATAGTTCAACAATCAACAGAAGGGTCGACTATGCAACTCATTAATGCTCTTTCACCAACAATCACCGGCCTAATTTTGATGATGGGAATCTCGTGGCTATTGTCACAAATACCCTGGGTTAAAAGCTACTGGATGACCGTGGAGGAGTATCGCCGGACATGTCCGATAGATACATGGTATCCACAGGACAGTAAGCACAACCTGAGAAATCAGTTCCCTTTGCCAAAGTCAATCTGGGTATCAGTAACGATAATTACATGTTACGCACTCATGATAGTCTCTGTCTTCGGAGGAATGTTTCTTACGTGTATCCGATTGTCTTGAGTCCAAAATCTTCGAGTCAGCAGCGACCAGACATGGTCGCTGCTTTTTACCTAAACCTAAACTATATAACTCACCATCTTGAATACTTGACAAAATACATATTAGGTGATAAGCTGTAGAGGAACGAATTGATTTTCGTCCCGAGATCCGATGAGTCACTCTTGGTGCGTGGAACGACCGCTTGGTCGCCATCATCGAAAACATCAGGGTTCAATACTCAGCAAATCTCGGAACTCCGTTGGCAAAGTTGCCTGCGGAGTTTCTTTTTTATGTCTAAATCTTAAACTCTGTGAGACCACCATCTTACCCCTACTCTCCTGCCTCTTTTTTCTCTTCTTTCTTTTCTGCATGTGCTCTAACATCTACTTCATAGCTTGTATTTTGTGCTTCAAAGAAATTAACTAGTTCATAAACATCTGTAGCAGTAGACATCCACTTTGCTGGGTTTGTAGCATTGTAGTGTGGAGGGAAACCTAGTTCTTCTAAACGACGATCTGTAACATATTTTACATATTGATTTACATAATCAGCATTTAGGCCAAGAATACCATTTGGGAAAAGATCCATATTGTAATCTACCTCTTTATCTACTCCTTCTATGATTATATTTCTTATTTCATTTGCAAAATCTTCTGTCAAAAGATCCTGATTCTCTTCAAGAATATTGTGAATAAGATTCATACCGAATTTTAGGTGAAGACTTTCATCTCTTAGAACCCAGTTGATCATAGAACCAAAGTTTCTAAGTTGCTTTCTTTGTCTAAATGAAAGAGCAACCATAAATCCTGAATAGAACCATATTCCTTCCATCACTATATTTGTTGCAACAAGATTTCGTATAAAATCCTTTTTACCCTCTGTAGTACTTACATCAAGAGATACATTTGTCATTCTCTTCATGTATTTATTTATATAGTCTTCTTTTGCTTTCATTGAAGGAACTTCAAGATGAAGATTGTAGATCTTTTCTCTATCAAATGGGAAAGTTTCTAGTACGTATTCAAAAGCAACGCAATGATTTGCTTCTTCCCACATCTGCTTTGCTAGATACAAGTGACATTCTGGTGACTTTAGGTATGGATATATTCCTAGTGCTATAGATCTGTTTACTATAAGCTCAGCGGGATTAAAAAATGCCATTAGAAATGTAACTGCATGCCTCTCATCTTCAGTCATCTTTTTCCAATCATCCATATCCTCCTTCAGAGTTATTTCATGTGGAAACCAAGTATTTCTTACTGCCTGATTGTACAGGTCATAAGCCCATTTATATTTTATAGGATGTAAACTTGTATCCTCTGGTGATGCTTTTCCTATTAACATATTGTTTTAAATGAAATTAATAATATTTACTGACAACTATCACATTGTGCTCTTTCTGCTGGATCTATAGGACAAACCTTTGGGGCGATTTTTGGTTTAATAGCCTCTGTACTATCTCCCTTTTCACTCATCATACTTATAGATGACAGGTCTGTATATTTATTTTGTGTAGAATTTGTGTTCAAATTTATTTTACCAAAACCTACGTTTTTGATTGAAACCATACTTGGCACTTGGGCCAAATCATCTTCTTTTACTTCTTGAGTTTCAATTGTAGAAGAGATAGTTGCATAAACTGGAACTTTTGCTTTTACTTCAGACATTATGTTTGATGGTGTAAGTTCTACAACTGAAGGTGTTGCTACTATTTGCTTTACAACTTGTTCAACCACTTTTACTGGTTCTGGTGTAATACTTGCAACTGGTATTGAACTTTGTTTTGGCATAGAAAATGCTACATCTGAACCTTTTTCTATTGGAGTTGATTCTGCCTTTGCTTTTGCTACAGCTGCAAATCCTACCTTACCCATCTTCTCTGCTTTATTTACTCTTATTGTACTCTGCTCTGCTGTATGACGAGGTTTTAGATGTAGATAATAAGTAGACTTCAAACCTTTTTCCCATGCTGTCGCATATATCGCCATTGTTTCGTCTAAATCTCTTGTTTCCAAATACATATTTCTTGAAAGTGCTTGGTCTACCCACTTTTGTGCTCTTGCCGCAACCTCTATGTAAGCATAAGGAGAAGTTGTAAAAGATGTTTTGTATATATCTTTTAGATATTGTGGAATTCCTTCTATGTTTGCTATATCACCTTGATTTTCGATTATCTGATCTCTTACTTTTTCCCAAATACCCATGTTTTTTAGGTCATTTACTAGATTATGATTTAGATCCATATACTTTCCTGAAATTTTATTTCTTGAAAATACTTGAGCAAATCTTGCATCAATACCTGGAGTTGTTCCTGCAACCAAACCAATGTTTGCATTTGGTGCTACTGCCATAAGAGTAGAATTTCTCATTCCCTTTTTAACCTTTTCTCTTAGTAAATTCCAATTTAATCCTTTATGTTTGCTATCTTTAACAACAGAGACTTTTATACCTCTATCATTTTCAACTGTTTCAATAGAATCTATTGGAACTTTTCCTTTTGACCACATTGATCCTTCGAAGTGTGTATATGATCCTCTTTCTTGAGCCAGATTTGCACTTTCGTCCATTGCCATATAGCTCACAAATTCGAATATTCTATCTGCAAAATCCCAAGCATGCTCGCTATCATATGCCATACCTAGTTTTTCTATAACATCTGCAAATCCCATCACCCCAAGTCCCATAGCTCTATTTTCTTTATCTGATCTTACAGCTTCTGGTATAGGTAGCATGTTTATATCTATAAGATTGTCTAACTGTCTTACAGCCAATCTTGCACTCTCTTCTAGTTTTCCCCAATTAACTTGTTTATTACTTACGTGTGCTGCAAGGTTTATAGAAGCCAAGTTACATACTGCAACATTTTCTCTATCTTGAGGTAAACAAATTTCTGTACATAGGTTAGACATATGTATAGTACCTCTATTGTTATTTAAGGCACGAAGGTTTATCGTATCCTTCCAGACTAACCAAGGGTGTGATGTTGTCTGCATTGAGACAAGTATTTTTCTAAACAATTCATTTGCAGGAATTTTCTTGAATGTTCTCATCATTCCCTTATCTGCCATATCTACATATTCTCCATATCTCTTACTGAATGCTTGTCCATAAAGTTCATTTAGATCTGGTGTTTCTGCAGGATCGAACATATACCAATCTTTTCCATCTCTTGATCTCTTCATGAATTCATCTGCTATATAAACAGCTGTATTTGCTGTTCTCATACGAGCATAGTCGTCTCCACTATTGTTCTTCCAATCAATAAATTCTGTAAAATCTAGATGCCATGGTTCCATATAGAAACACAGCGCCCCTACCTTTTTACCTCCTCTCATAACAGCTCTTATAGATGTATCCATTATTTTTGCAAATGGTGTAGGACCACTAGATGCTCCTCCGAAACCTGACTTTAGTGGTGATCCTGAAGCTCTCAACTTTGTTATAGATACTCCCAAACCTCCAGAGCTCTTTGATAGAAGCAAAACATCAGAAACTGATTTTGCTATATGAGACATGTCATCATGAACCTCTAGCAAGAAACAATTTGAAAGTGATGAACTAGGAGTACCTGCACCTAGGTTTGCTGAACCACCAGCAATATACTCATGCTTTGACATCTTATGATAAAACTTCTTTGCGTATTCTGTAGGATTTGATTCTACATATGACAGACCCATAGCAACTCTCATAAAGAAATATTGAGGTGTTTCTATAACATTGCTATTTGTATCCTTTATCATGTATCTATGTGCTAGACCGTCTAGACCTGCATATAAGAACAATTCATCTCTTTCTAGCGCAAGAGTATCTGCAAGAGCTTCTAGATCAAATAGACTTTCCATATTTTTATGTAAAGTCTTATTTTTTACACCATCTCTTATATATCTAATAAAGCTATCTCTATGTTTCTTCTTCAAATCGTCAAAACTATCCTTGTCGTATTCACCTACGACTTTTCTATATATAGTTTTAAGCAATAGTCTTGTAGCCACTCTGTCATATTCAGGATCTTCTTTTATATTTTGAACAGCAGCATTTATAGTTGCTCTATCCATCTCTTCAGTAGTCATATTTTCATGAAGAGTAAGTTGAGTTTCAGTAGCAATTTGAGTTACTTTTGAAATTGGATCTGTAAGTCCAAAACACGCTCTCTCTATTGAGCGATTAATTCTGTCTGCATTAAATGGTACTGATGTTCCATCTGCTCTTCTTATAGATATACTCATATTTATTTTGGTGAATTAATTATTAATAAAATTTAGAGATAACAAAAGAACTGATTGCTCGCGTGTGATGTATTTTACTTCCCATACAAAAAGAAAAACAGTGGATAACTCACAAAAAACAAACTGCACAATAAAAAAAATTTATAACAAGAGTTGATTTTTTACTAAATTATTTTTTTTGAGAAAAAACGAGTGTATTACCCAGTTTTATACCATAACTTTTCACAAAATTTGGATTTGTTTCTACAACATATAGGGCTTTACTCTTTGGATAAAATATTTTCGGATATGTTTCTGGTGATAAATTCTCTTCAATATGCACAACTTTGTAATTTTCATCTAGCCAAATAATATCAATACTAAATTTCATATCTTTCATCCAGAATCCATATGTACCTGGTTTTTTAAAGACAAATAACATCAAACTTTTTTCATCCAATTTTTCTCTTTCACTCAATCCCTTCTCTAGTGTCTCCTCTGTATCAGCATATATGACACTATAATCTTGTAAATTAACTTCATTTCCTTTTGAATTATTTTTGTATATCCAAAATAAACCCATAATTAAAATAATAGATACAGAAGATATGATTAAATATTTGAATTTCATTATTTATTTTTATTATTTAAAGGTGTTAAATGACCTGCAATACCCATAGCAAGAGCAATTATGACTAAATTTTTGATAATATACTGCCCTTCTAGAGTGGGTGTTAAAAATCCTTGCCAAGTCATTGCTCTCAGGAAAAATAGGGGCAAAATAGTCATAAACATATGAGGTACGAGCAGAGCAATTGCTAATCTTTCCAATCTCGGTAAAAGAAATGTTAAACCAATTATCATTTCATAAATAGAAAAAAGCATTATAAACACGCTAAATGGCATAAAAGGCATTGTAGAGTGTAATAAATCCGAAACCATAGGATTGGCTGGGCTAGTACCTATAATTTTTAAAATCCCGAACCAAAAAAATACTATAAAAATGGCAAATCTAGAAAATGGTATGCTAATTTTTCTTAAAAAATTAATAAACCAAAAATCAAATTTTACTAGGATTGATTTCATATTTTAATTAATCAATATATATAGTATTATACATCATATGGATATACTTTCACATGGACTTTGGGGTAGTATTGCTTTTGGTAGGAAAAATAAAAAGAGTTTTTGGTTAGCATTTTTATTGGGAATAGCTCCAGACTTTTTTTCTTTTGGAATATACACTGGTTCGAGATTAATACAGACAATATTTGATCCTGAATCAGTACATTGGAGTATGAGACCACCCGGTATGGTAGAAATAGACTCTTATGTACACACTTTGTACAACATAACTCATAGTTTTATTATTTTTGCACTAGTATTCTTTATTGTTTGGATAATAATGAAAAAACCAGTATGGGAAATGTTTGCTTGGGCTTTCCATATATTCCTTGATCTATTTACACATTCAACCAGTTTCTTCCCCACACCTTACCTTTGGCCTTTTAGTTTTACACCAATAAATGGAATACCTTGGTCAACACCAATCATATTCTTTACAAACTTAATAAGCTTAATAGTGATTTATATTGTTTATTGGTACCGCAAAAAGAGAGGACTGAAAGTCTAATTCAATTTCTTTAACTCTTCTATACCCTCTTTCAAATTAACCTTTGGTTTCCAACCCAATAACTTTTTTGCAAGTTTATTATCCGCCAAGGTATGTTTTGGTTCTATTCTAGATTCAACATAAGAAATAGGTCCACCTATAAGCTTTGCAACTTCGTTTATTGAATAATTTTTACCTGCACCGATATTTATTACTTCACCTTTTCCTACCTTACTACTTTCCATTGCTAATATATTTGCATTTACAACATCGTGTACACTTGTAAAATCTCTAGTTTGTTTTCCACTTCCTGTTATTGTCATCGGTTTACCCTCTTTAACTTGTTTTAAAAACTTAGCAATAACTAAAGCATATGCGCCCTCTGCACTCTGTCTTGGACCATAAACGTTAAAATATCTCAAAGAAACCGTTGGTAAACCATATATATTACTCCATAGTTTGCAATACAATTCTCCAATATACTTTTGTAAACCATAAGGACTCTTTGGATTTGCTTCAAAACTTTCCACTAAAGGCATTTTCTTTTGATCTCCATAAGCTGATGATGA
>CAZQAQ010000001.1:41792-82601 GCA_964591325.1 uncultured Candidatus Saccharibacteria bacterium
CCTACTAGATTGTCTATAACATGTACATCAAAACCTTTTTCTACAAGTTTATCTGTTAAATTTGATCCTATAAAACCAGCACCACCTACTACTACAACTTTTTCTTTTTTATTTTTTGGCATACTTCTATTTTATTTAGAATTAAAATTTAATTTAACCAATAAAACTAAAATACTGACTTACTTTCCATGACACTTTTTGTATTTCTTTCCACTTCCACAAGGACATGGATCGTTTCTACCTACTTCAGGTTTTGTTGAATTATCATTACTATTTGAACTTCCATCTCCACTACCTATCATTTGTGCTTCATCGTGAATCTCTTTTAGTTTAATCGTTTCTGGATTTGCAACACCAGCACCAACATGTGGAAGTAAGTTTAATATTTGATTCTCAACTGCACTTTGCATTTCTTTAAATAATCTTACACCTTCTCTCTTATATTCAACCAAAGGATCACGTTGTCCATAAGCACGTAGATTTACACTTGAACGTGTATAATCCATAACCTCAAGGTGTTCAACCCAGAACATATCTATAGTTTGAAGCATAAGCTGTCTAGCTGTAGATAAAAATCTTTCTTTACCCATCAGTTCTGCTTTTTCTTTTGCTACTTTCTTTAATTCTTCATTATTTCCTATAATTTCATTGAGTTTATTTTCTACTTCATCTAGAGTTCCCATTAAAATAGATCTTCTTCTTTCGTATATAACTTTTCTTTGTTGATTTAATATATCATCGTACTCAAGAACGTGTTTTCTTGAATCAAAATTAAAACCTTCGATCTTTGTCTGAGCACTTTCTAGTGATCTTGTAATTATCCTATTCTCTATTGCTTCATCTTCAGCAAGATTGAGTTTGCCCATAAGTCCTTTTACTGTATCTCCAGCAAATATACGCATTAGTGAATCTTCAAGAGAAACAAAGAACTGTGTTCTTCCCGGATCCCCTTGTCTTCCAGATCTACCCCTAAGCTGATTGTCTATTCTTCTAGCCTCATGACGTTCAGTACCAAGAACAAATAGACCTCCTATTGATTTTATTTCTTCATATAGATCTTTGCTTCCTGGGTTTCCACCTAGTTTTATATCAACTCCTCTACCCGCCATGTTTGTAGCTATTGTTACAGCACCCTTTTTACCAGCTTGAGCAACTATTTCTCCTTCTCTTTCATGATTTTTTGCATTCAATACTTCATGTGGTACTCCTTCAGCTTTTAGGAATTGTGAAAGTACTTCGTTCTTTTCTATTGAAACTGTACCTATAAGTACTGGTTGACCTTTTGCATGTAATTCTTTTACTTTCCTTGCTATAGCTTTATACTTACCAATCTCTGTTTGAAATATAAGATCATTGTCGTCTATTCTTTGAATAGATTTATTTGTAGGAACCACAATAGTTTCAAGACCATATACTTTGAAAAACTCTTCACTTGAAGTTAAAGCAGTACCAGTCATACCTGAAAGCTTTTTATATAGTCTAAAATAATTCTGGAATGTAATAGAAGCAAAAGTTCTTGATTCCTTCTGAATCTCTACTCCTTCTTTTGCTTCAATGGCCTGATGTAGACCCTCTGACCAGCGTCTTCCTGGTTGTAAACGGCCTGTAAATTCATCAACAATAACAACTGCATTGTCTTTTATTACATACTCTTTATTTAAGTGAAATAGTGCTTTTGCTCTTATTGCTGTTTCAAGATGATGAACGTATTTTATTCCCTTATCTGTATATATATTTTCAACACCAAGTTTCTTTTCTGCTTTTTCTATACCATGTGGTGTAAGGGCTATGCTTCTATTTTTTTCATCAACTTTAAAATCTTCATCTTTTACAAAGTCTCTTACCATTTGAGCAAATGAACTGTATAACTTTTCTGAATCGACAGTTGGAGAAGATATAATAAGAGGTGTTCTAGCCTCATCGATCAATATAGAGTCGATCTCATCCACTATTGCGTAATGAAATTCTCTTTGGCGAAGTTTACCTTCTTCATATTCAAGATTGTCTCTTAAGTAATCGAAACCAAATTCATTATTTGTTCCGTAAGTTATATCTGCATAATACGCTTCGCGTCTTGTAACTGGTCTCAAATAGTCATGAACCACGTGGAAAGAACCAGTTTCATCTCTTTTTTCATCAAGGGTTTTATCATCTCCAGTATTTCTGTGTTTTGGATCATAAAGATATGAAGTCTCGTGATTTATTACTCCTGTTGTTAAACCTAGCAGATCATAAACCTGACCCATCCATACTGCATCTCTTCTTGATAGATAATCATTTACTGTAACTATATGCACACCACGACCAGTTAGAGCATTTAGATATGCTGGTAAAGTTGCAACCAGAGTCTTTCCTTCTCCAGTTCTCATCTCTGCTATATTTCCCCCATTAAGAATTGCACCTCCGATAAGTTGAACATCGAAATGTCTTTGTTTTAGAGTTCTTTTTGAAGCTTCTCTAACTAGAGCAAATGCCTCAGGAAGTATTTCTTCTAGAATTTTTTTCTGATCAGGCAAACTTTTTCCATGCAGTCTTTCTTTAAATGATTTGGTTTTATCCTTTAATTCTGCATCAGAAAGTGCACTTATGCTTGGTTCTAATGAATTTACTTTAGGAACAACACTAGAATATTTCTTTAATAAGCTTGCATTTCTATCACCAAAAATTGTCTTTAATGAAAAAGCCATATGTCTGGCCACTATATCATAATTTCTAAACCCATTCCACCTCAGTTTCTATATCTATATCCGTCTTATCTTTTACTGATTTTATTATTTCATTTGCAAAATCTTTAACTTGTTTTGCTGTGGCATTTCCATTATTCACAATTACTAGTGCTTGGTTTTTATATGTACCCACATCACCCTTACTTATGCCCTTTAAACCGCAAATTTTATCGATTATCCAAGCAAGAGAGACCTTTACCTCACTTTCATTGTACTCATAAACGGGTAATTCTAGCCACTTATTTTTCAATTCGTTTGCTTTATCCTTTTTTATTATTGGATTTTTAAAAAATGATCCTGCAGTACCAACAATACTAATATCTGGCAATTTATTTCTTCTTATATCTATAACTGCTTTTCTTGTATCTAAAAGACTAGGATTTTTTATATTATTTTTTAATAAATACTCCTTTATATCTTTATACTCAAGATTTAATTTACCATTTTTATTTAAAATAAATTTAACAGATATTATGATATATCTATCTTTTTCTTTTTTAAATAAACTATTTCTATAGCTAAAATCACAATCTTTATTATTAAATAAAACTATCTTTTTCTCTTTTATATCAAAAGCTTTTAAAGAATATATCGTATCTTTTACTTCACTACCGTATGCGCCGATATTTTGTACAGGACTGGCACCAACTGTTCCTGGTATATATGACAGATTCTCAAGTCCATATAAACCTTTATCTACAACAAAATTTACAAAATCGTCCCAAACTTCTCCAGCATACGCTTCAACAAAAGTCTTTTCACTATCTACATCCTCAATATTTACCCCTTTCATTTCCATCTTTATAACCAAACCATCAAAACCTTGATCTGAAAACAATATATTTGACCCTCCGCCCAAAATAAATATTTTTAAATTATTATTTGATGCATAATCTAATGCTTTTTCTATATCCTCAATACTATTTACAGCACAAAAAAATCGGGCTTTACCCCCGATACGAAAAGTTGTCAAATTATTTAAATTTGGGCCAGAAATTATATTCACTTAAAAAAGTGTTAAATAGGGATTGCGCCAAATGTTGGTGATGGGTGCCAGCTCCAAATATAATGTCTAATTAATATGTGAGTACAGCCACCACCAGCATTTGGAACAATCCTTTTTTATTTTAGCATGAGTATGTATATAAAATACATTTTATATGTGGAAAACAAATAAACATTTAAATAAAAAAGAGGAAGCACTGCTTCCTCAAAAGAAAAATAAAATCATTAAATACCATTTGTACCGAACATAGATATGGGTCGAGATGTAAATGGAACAAACTCCACCCTCGAGTGAGGTCCGATAACAAACCGTGCTTTACGCTTTGGTTTGCCGATACTTCCTACTCGTTTTGACTTATCCACCCTCCCATTCCTCCGTCCGGGACTAGACTGCACGGTCTCATTGGGCATATTTTTTCCTTTATTTTTACTTTCTCGATATTTATACACCTAAATCAACTTTTTTCCAACTTTATACTATGTTATATAAAAACGAAAAATCCTGCCGAGACAGGACCTTTCGTAGACATTTTATTTGGAAGTACCAACACATTTATGGTACTCACACTACTATATTTTAATATAGTTGTTTTATTTATGCAATAACTATTGCAATTTCTTTTCCACTTCCTTTATCGCATCATCTATCTGCTTTTTTGATTCTGGAAACTTATCCCCTATTAATTTCAATTCTTGAATCGTTGAGTATTTATTTCCACTCGCAAAGTATACCCCCGCAAGTTGTAAATAATACTGTTTATTTTCTGGATTATTTTCTATCAACTTCTTATAAATTTGAGCTGCTTTATCAAATTGCTTCTTATTCATGTAAGCATTTACGATTCTCTCATCGTAAAAGGCTTCTGGTTGTTTTGAAAATACTTCTTTTGCTTTTGCTTCTTGTCCAGAAACTATAAGTACAGATATATAGGCTGCTCTAGATATATCGTTATCAGTAGCCAATTCATAAGCTTTTTTAGTAACCTCTACAGCTTCACTCATTCTATTAGAATTTATATAGTTTGTTGCCAATTCAAGCATTATTGACTGTTTATTTGGTGAAAGTTGATTTGCTCTTTCAAGTAATACATTTGCTGCTGACCAATTACCCGCTTCATCCAAAAACGTACCACCTAGATAAAATGCTCTTGCATCGTTTGGAGTAATATTTATCTGTTTATCAATATTTGTAACTACGAAATATGCAAAAGTCTCTTTTGCACTTTGTGGAAGATTGCTTCTAATTATATTTGTTCCACAAGAAAGTGACTGTTCTCTTATTTCTTGATTTGCTACATACTGATCAAGTTTCAAAGCGTTTTGATAAGCTTCAACCGATGGAAGATTTTGACCTCCTGAACAAGATATCATTGCATCTATAAGTCTTGTATTTGCTTGTATTGGTCTTACATTGATTGTATATATCGTAATTATGAACAATATAAGAACTATAGGAGTATATAGATAATCCCTGATTATTGGGTAGTTATTTGAATTTGAAAGTAGTATCTTTGAAATCCAATTGTGAAGTTTTGTAGATCTTTGTGTTGCAATAATAGATAGAATAATAATGAAGTATAGATAGCTAGTTAGGTTATCGAAAGTAAATATACTTTGTATTCCATAAGCAATTATTACCCCTAGAAGTGTTGCCTTTTTATTTATAGATATATCGCTTTTTATTATTGCTAAAAATGCGAATATAAATATTGTAAGGTAGGATATTAGACCAAGAAGTCCTCCTGCAACTAACCAATCTAGATAAGAATTGTGCGCTCTATCGAACCACTGTTCATGTCTCCACATATTTGGATTGTAGTTTGCATTGAATACATAGTTGAAGTTTTCTTGTCCCAGACCAATTATAGTTGTCTTTTTATTTTCAAAAGCACCCTTTATAGCCATTGGCCAAATATATCCTCTTGCTTGAGTCTTTGTCTCGCTTATAGATATAGAAGCAAAACGTCTCAATATATCATTTCCCTGAACAAGTTTTGTATCTCTATTCAACCAAAATATAGATACAGATAATAGTAAGAATAGTAATATACCTATTGAAGAATATCTTATTGTCTTATCTTCTTTTTTACTCCAGATTGAAAGTACTACAAGACCAACAACAAACCCTACCAAAGCTCCAAGTACAGCTCCTCTTGTTGCTGTCTCGTACATAAAGAAAGCAAATACAACTGATAATACAGAGTAAAACCATACTAGAACTTTATTTCTTCTTTCTGCTGAGTCAAAAGCTAGATAAATAGCTATAAATACATGGAACAATAGATAAGCTGCGAGATATATAGCATTTCCCAAAGATGCATCTAGACGAGTAGAACCTTGATGAATATCTGCCAAACCTAATAGCTGAAATAGAGAATATATAGAAATTATAATTGAAACAAATATGCTTGTATTAAGGTATCTTCTCCAGTTTAAGAAATCACCTACTCTATATGACATAACTGATGTTAAAACCATGAAGTATCCCCATAGATGTATTAGACCCACAAAACCGTCCATACGTTCAAAATTTGACCAAAAACTTCTAAGGAAATTTAGTCCTAGTATATCTGCAACTAAAATGATGGCGGTAAATAAAGTAAAGCTAACTTGTATTGAAGACCATTTTGGTAAATAGTCTCTATTTCTCATAAACAATATTATCCATGAAGCAAAGGCAATTTCAGTAAGTATTCTAAATAAAAATCCTTTACCTGTTATAAATGGAAAGAAAAAATGATTTTCTACGTAAAGTGGGACAAATAATACCGCGAATAATGAAGTAAATACTGTAAACTTTAATATATTTTCTATTGTTTTTGAATTCATATGACTTGAACTATATCATAAAGGAAAAATAATATGTAGATGTAAAAAAGACTATAACATGATAGATTTAATATATGAAAGATTCAATATATAAGGTATTGCGTTTTAGTGAAAAATACCTTAAAACCGATATGGTTTACCTCGCAAAAGGTAGTTTCTGGTTATCAATAGGACAAGTGATTTCTGTACTTTCTTCTCTTCTACTATCTCTTGTCCTTGCTAGAGCTTTACCACAAGAAGTATATGGAAATTATAAATTCATACTTTCTGTAGCGGGTATAATAGGAGGATTATCTTTATCTGGTCTTGGTTCAAGCCTTACTCAAGCTGTAGCAAAAGGAAATTATGGAACAATATTTCTTGCAGTAAAAAATCAATTAGTTTGGGGAACTATCATATCATTGGTATCTTTAGGAACTGGACTCTATTACTTCTTAAATGACAATACTGTATTTGCTATTTCATTTATAATTGTAAGCATTGCCCTACCTGTCACAAATGCAGTAAGCATGTATGGTGCTTTTCTCTCTGGGAAAAAAGATTTTAAGAGGGGAACAATATTTTGGCTTGTAACACAAATAGTAAATGTGGCTACAGTATGTGCAGTGGCAATATTTAATCCAAATATTTTATTTTTAATTATAGGATATTTTTCAAGCACTCTTATACTTAGTGCTATATTTTATTTCTATACAATTAGCATATATAAACCGAGTGTAGATACTGCAGATAGTAGTATGATCAGATATGGCCACCACTTAAGTGTTATGGGTTTTATTGGTACTTTTGCAAATCAAATAGACAAAATACTTCTATTTCATTACATCGGATCAGCTCCACTTGCTGTATACTCTTTTGCAAATGCACTACCAGAACAGGTTAGGTCATTTTTTAAAAATATATTTAACATCGGTCTGCCAAAATTTGCTGAACTAAACGAGAAAGAACTTAGATATAGCATAACAGATAAAGTAACTAGACTTACTTTCCTTTCGGCACTTATCGTAGTTATATACTATATCCTTTCACCTGAAATATACGCTTTATTATTCCCAAAATATATAGAATCTGTATTTTATTCGAGAATATATATGTTAGGTCTTATAACCTTCCCAGGAATATACCTATTATCACTTTATTTCCAGATAATTAAAGATACAAAAACCTTATATATACTAAATATAACTGGAAATATAGCTACTATAATATTTGGACTGATACTAATACCAAAATTTGGAGTTCTTGGTGCTGTAATAGAAAACGGGGTGTCTTGGTTATTTATGTTTATCTTAAACCTAGCTTTCTTTATTTATAGGGGTAAGAAGATAAATCTTCTCGTGAAATAAACCT
The DNA here is from genome assembly GCA_964591325.1 of uncultured Candidatus Saccharibacteria bacterium. Classification (GTDB taxonomy): domain Bacteria; phylum Patescibacteriota; class Minisyncoccia; order Phycocordibacterales; family PALSA-1337; genus CAIOGI01. The sequence goes on from CAZQAQ010000001.1 coordinate 49,703, forward strand.
GGCACGATATAAGAAAAAACTTTATCAATAATTGGCTGTAATGCCTTACCTATATTTGAACTAGCCCATAACTTTGGAATAAACAGTCCATAAGGTACTGACTTTATAATCTTAAATTCTGTTTTAAGTATATTTTCTATTTCTTTGTATCTTTTCAATTCTCCTATATGACTAGTTTCTGGGTTATTTCTGATTTTAAAATACGTATGTAAAGAACCACCACTTGAACTAGAAAAAATAAAGAAAGAATTTTTTAAATTTAACTTTTGTTTTATATAGTTAATCTCAGATCTTAGATCTGGAACATGTACACCAAGTTCAGTAACCAAATCATAATTTGAACTTGGTTCTTTTCCTCTTAGATAGAAAGAGAATTTATCATTCGGTTTATTGTTGTTTGCAACATCTACCATTCCACTAGATATATCTACAGCTGTATATGAACTTATCATACTTGAAAACATATTTTCAGTATTAAAAAGAACTACCCCATCAGCACAACCAATATCAAATAGAGATATCTTTTTATTTACATTTGATTTTATATACCTTAAAAAATCAAAATATATATTCATTCTTCTACGAAATAGATACTGAGTATAAGTATTTAATTCTCCTTCGTATCTTTTTCTTGAATACTGAGCACTTTCTTTTGTGTAGAAATCAGCAATTATAGTCTTTTTATCCATTATTTTATTTTTATGAATTATACCATACTAGTATTTCATCTATCTGTTTGTCTATATTAAACTCTTTTTCGACTATCTCTTTTCCCTTTTTACCCATTTTTGTATACAAATCTTTATTATTTAATAGATCAAATATTGCTTGATAATACTGTTTTGTATCAAAAGGGTTTATCAACAATCCGTTGACCTGATCCCTGACCGCCTCTTTCGTGCCACCATACACTGTACCAATTATAGGTTTACCGCAAGCCATAGCTTCCAAATTTATATTTGGGAAAGGATCCAAATATATTGATGGTACGAGAACAATATCAGATAAATAATATATACTTGCCATATTTTTGTGATCAACCCATCCAGTAAATATTATTTTATCAGAAACCCCATTATCTTTTGCATACTTTATAAGATCACTATCTTGTTTTGGTACATTACCCACAATCAAAAGTCTTATATTATCCATTTTTTCCAAAACTTTTATAAATGAATCAATACTTAGTTTTGCGCCTTTCATATTACTCAACCTTCCACCAAATAGTAGTACTTTATCATTTTCTTTTATACCTAAATTATTTTTATACTCACGGACCATATCTGGATATGATTTGAAACTGTCTATATCTATACCATTATGTATTGTCACCATGTTTTGTATGTCATTTATAATCAAAAATTCTCTTAGAGAATCGCTAACAGTAAAAATCTTATCTACATATGAAAATATATATTTTATAACTATATTTCTAAATGGATTTACTCTTAAACCAAAAACTTTAAACATTTCAAATAACGTAACTTTGTATTTTGTATCATTATTTTTTACAGGAACTTTACCGTAATATACAGACATAGCATCGTGCAAAGTGACAAATACCTTTGCACCACTTTTCTTTGCTAAAACGATAGTGTAATAGGAAATATGCGAATGCACATTATGGAAATGAACTATATCTGGTTTAAAGTCACTTAAAACTTTTTTAAAATCACCTATTACTTTTGGATTATATAAACTTAGGTATGATCTCCATCTCTCAGGAATAAAATGCTTTTCATTAGCAGTAAAAACTGATACTTCATACCCTCTATCTTTTAAACAATTTGCAATATTGCTTGCAACTATACCTGCTCCACCATAGCTCTTTGGTGGAAAATCATCTGAGACAATTAAAATCTTCATAATGGTTTTTTGTATACACAGCACCAACCTATAGCATGTTTATTGCTTGAATCACTATTTATCTTTTTATCTAAATATATAGAAAACATACCGATAAGATAAAGTATTTTGCCTATTATCTTACCTATTATTTTTCTTTCATACAGATTTAGTGTGTCAGTCGTAAATCTTATAAACATCTGAGCTGTAGTAGAAAAGAATCCTCCTCTTTGTTCCATTACCTCATTTATAAAACCTGCATCGTTAAATATTCTATTTAAACCATATTTTGTATATCTAAAATAATCATGTGGTTCTTCATGAAGTTCATTTGTTTGTGGTACGGTCAAAAGTACATATCCTCCTTTTTTTAATATTCTAAATATTTCACTTGCACCCTTATCTGGATACTTAATATGTTCAAATACTTGAGTACATACAACAGAATCCACACTTTCATCTTGAAGAGGTATAGAATCTACACTTCCCACAACATCCACATGTTCAGCGTGATTTATATCCATCTTTATATATTTATCGTATTTGAAAAACTTTTGATATCTAGAGTAATGACCAGCACCAACATCTAGCACTATACCTTTTATATATTTTGAATTTTTTTCTATTTGTTTATTCAACAAATATCTCTCTGGTTGAAATATAAAAGTCATATTATTTCTTTTTTGCTATCAGATAGACATTTGCATAAGCAATACCAGTATTTCCTGCTATCTTTTCAAAAAAAGTTAAAATCTTTTGAATAATGCTAAAAGTCTTTTTTTGAATTTTATTTAATTCTTTATTGTAAGGATTAAAAAATCTAAAATGAATATATTCAGATATAACCATAAATACCCCTCCGTAAGGTTTACAATCTATTATTTCTAAACCTGCATCAGAAAATAGTAGCGACATACCCTCGGTTGTATATCTAAAATAGTCGTGTGGATCAGAATGAAATGGAACTAGAAATGGAGCTGTAACGATACAGTGTCCCCCAGATTTTAATATCCTAGATATTTCTTTTGCCATAATCCAAGGTCTAGAAACATGTTCCAATACCTGTGTAGAAATCACAGTATCGTAAGTATTATCTTTTAATTCCAAATTCAAAATATCACCAACAATATCAATATTTGGACCAGGAATCATATCGTAAGTTGTATAACTAGTAGTCTTTGGTTTTATTATATTTTTATATTTTGCTGTACCAGCACCCAAATCCAACGTATTTCCCTTAAAATAGTCGGAAAACCTGACAAGTATGTCCCTAGTCATATACAGCCTATTTTTCATGGTCATATTATATCATTTATAATACAACTGGCACTTAAATACAATTTATTAATAAGTATTAAGAAACTTATTTGAATAGTCATAAATTGGGTAATTTATATCAATTTTATGGCTTCCTTTATCTACTTCAAAATACATATATAAGTTTTTATATATTTTTGGTTCTATATCTTTCCCATCCAAGTTTATTTTATATCTTGGCATATAAGTATTACCCAAAAATACTTTGCCTGAATAATCAGTATTGAAAATCAGACTTGTACTATATTTATCATATTTAGGTATGATCTCTATCATATCTTTTACATTGTTTTCACTTATATTTTCTTTTATATCTTTTGTAAAGAAATACCTTGGCCAATAACCTTTAACTTCATATAAATAAACTTCTATATTACATTTACTTACTTTTTCTTTATATACCAGGTTTAAATCTTTATTGTTAAGTATATATAGTGATAATAAATATTTTGTATTCATCATCTTATATTTATCCAAATTATTTAAGATCTCATTCAATTTATCATCCATACTCATCTTTCTATTTGCCAATACATCTTGCGACAAGGACTGTTCTGAACCTATACTTCCCAATACTTCTGATATGTTTCTAGGCATAAAGTTATCGTAGCCATCTATGATATCTATACCATAAAGCATATTCATATTTGGCTGTAATAATTCCTTTTTTAAAAAGAATGAATCAGATTCATCTCTTGAATCACATTGAACATAATGTTTTTCATACATACCGAAACCTGGGAGAATAGATGCAACTCTGTAAGGTGAATTTGATTTATTATCGTTTTTTATAAAAGTGACAGTATTTGGCTCTGTCTCTATGTATGATATTGGTATTGATTTAAAATGATTGTAATAAACAAAAGCTATATTTAATACTTGAATAACAATAAATATTTTTAATATATTTTCTATTTTTATACTTCCTATTCTATTTACAAATACTATTGCAAACACACTAAATACCGAGAATACGATTATTTGATAATCAAAAAAAGTAAAATCTGCGATTGAAGACACATAACTATTTATTATATTTAAATAATGCTCTTTTGGTAAAAGTAATGAAGTATTGTATACATTTGATAAAAAATATATGCTTGAATATTCAAAAATCTTATCTTTAAAATAATAAAATATAAGAGTAATAAATAGAATTATTGGTAAAAATACAAAATAAAATACTTTTCTATATATATTATTTACCTTTTTTAAGGTAGTAATAACTTGATCATCACTAGCTGGAGCACCATTTTTAAAATAATTTAAAATATAATTTAGGACATAAACACATAGTATTGATAGACTAAATGAACCTAAAAACATAATCCTAGGCGCCTCTCTAAAACTATTAAACAGTGGGAGATTGTGTACCAAAAGTGCTAGAGGAGAATTTTTAAATGAGAATAGGAGACAAAATAAGAAGGATACATAAAAGAAAGTAAAATATCTTTGTTCCTTAAGGCTGTTAAAAGAAAATATTGCTGTAATCAATAATATAAGTGGTATTATTCCAATATATAGATTTGGATTACTCCAAGAAAAATAAGGAAAATTTATAAACGGTAAAATGAAGTGTAAAAGATCATGTATTCCGTAAGAACCAGAAAAAACAGAATCCAAACTAACACCATATTCCCTATGAGTAACATCTCTAAAACTCAATATGGCGTATATCTGTTCAAAACCGATTACAAATGAAACGAAAGATATGGATATTATCTTTGAAATTCTCTCACGAATATCTCCACTATATTTATTAAATAAAATAAATATAAAGAAAAATGTGTGAATATAAAATACATACTGTACGTGACCTGAAAGCCAAGATGCACCCAGTACCAAACCTGTTATAAATATTAAAATATATTTTTTATAGCCAGAAAAAGTATTTATTATTTCATTTAAATAAAATACTAGTGGCAAAATATAATAATAATTTGTATTACCTAGAGTCTCTGACCATAACATAGCCTGACCACAAAAAACAAAAATCATAGAACCTAGTATAGATAGTAATGTTGATTTTGATATTTTGTGTATAAAAAGAAAACTAAAAATATAAGCTAGAGCAATATTTAAAATATTTAAGTACACATAGCCTTTGATTGAGCCAAATAAAAAATTAAATATATTATTTATTGGATAAAACCAAGTTCCAGTATTTGAAGTAAAGACAGGAAAACCAGATAGTATATTTTGAGTGATTATACTTCCCCCTTGAACAAAGTATTTGTAGTAAGCATAGAATCCGTACAAGCTGTCACCATTTAAAAAGAATTGATCTTTAAATATAATCTTAAAGAAGATTAGCGTTATCAAGAATAATGGCAAAAGAAAATATAAATAATTTAAATTAATTATTCTTTTCATATATTTCTAAATATAATAAACATCTGTGATGTCTTACTGAATGGAACTCTAATAAAATCAAATAGAGCAAAAAAAGCCATAAATATAGGGTAAATAGGATGCTCTGGCATAGATCTATTCTTATTTATTTTTATAATCTTATATTTAGACAATAGACCCATAACACTTGTAGTCCACTGTGGAGCACCTTGGGTGTATTTTATACTTTCGACTTTTAGACCAATCTTTTCTGCCAAAATTTCTATAGATTCTTTACTAAAGATATTGAAATGTCTTGGTGCATGTAAACCTCCCCAATTATATTTTTTAAATATCCGTGCATCTAAACTATCGTTATTTGGTGTCTTTATAACAATCAAACCATTCTTTTTTGTCATATCTTTTATACTATTCAAAACCAAAACAGGATCACTTACATGCTCAATCAGATTTAACATAATTATTAAATCAAACTTATTCTTTGGCTTATAATCTTCTATTTTCCCTTTAAAAAAAGAATAACCATTACCAATTGCTGTACTTTCTGCATTTTCATCGATATCAACTATATTAAAATATTTAAATCTATTTGTGGCTTTTTTTAAGCTATTCAATACCCAACCTGTACCACCTCCAACATCTAGAACAGATAAATCATTACCGTAAAGCTTATCAACTATACCCTTAAACATCTTTACTTCTATAAAATCTTTTATTTTATTTAAAATACTTTTACCTGCATCTTTACTGAAAGAATAATAGTTTTTAGGGTAAATACTATTTAAATCTTTTATATCTTGGATTATTGATATTGTTTCGCATTTATCACATTTTGCGTATTCAAAAATATCATCAGAAGTTACATATTCTGAATCGTAAGCATTACAATAAAAATGTAATGTCGAATCGCAAACCAAACACTTTTTATTATATTTCTCTGTCATATGGATACTCTACTCCATAGCCTTAAAGAATAGATTTCTGAAAAGTCCAAAATAGTTTCTTCTTGATTCATCTATTATTGGTCCAAGCTCGGTTTGTCTTAGATATTCTTCCATATCATCGATTCTGGTATAAGAAATATGAGGATCCCAGTGATGTAACATATGTTTATTAAATCCTGCTGCACCAAATGATTTTGAAAAAAGATCATCACCAAACATTCTAACTACTGCACCATGGTCTTCAGAATAATAATCCTTTTTTGCTGATGCATACTCACCTCTATGTCTCAAAATCTGACGTATAGTTCCAAAAAATGGCCAGAACACAACTATACCGAGCACCCATGCTACTGCAGTGAAATAATAACCAAAGAAAGCAAATATAAGTATTACAATTAATTGAGTGATGACTAGTCTTAAAGCCATTTTCCAATCAAATGATGAATTTTCATCCTTATTAGAATCGTCTTTGGGTTTTGGCATAAAATATATAAGCAAAGTTCTTACAGCATGAATGCCGGTTAATGTTTCCAAAATAAACTTTATATTTGGAGCATTGAAATAAGATTTTTCTGTATCTTTTGTTGTCCCCAATTGAGTGTGGTGATGCCAGTGTATTTTCCTATAGCCATTAACATTTATAAAAATAAAAGGACATATAATAAGATCAGTTAAAATATCATTTAACTTTCTATTTTTATGTATATTGTAGTGTACAGCTTCATGCAAAAATAGACTAAGTGAATGAAACCAGAATCCAATCCAAACTCCGACAACAAGTACTATTGGTAACTTTATAAAGAGAGAAGCATTGTTTGTGTATATAGAAAGTAATATTCCTAATACAATTAGCAAATAACATATAGTTACATCTCTCCAAACAATAAAATATTTTGGTTTAAGTGTTTTTCGAAACTCTACCCAAGGAATAGGTAGTTTTTCTGTTAATTTATTTAGATCTGGGGTTCCAGGTAAACCATATTCATACTTTTCAAAAGAGATATCAGAAAGATTATTTTTCATAAATAAAATTATTATTTGGCCTGATGATACCATGTTTAAAAAGATTAACAACTGCAGTATAAACCTCATCGACAGTTATAGACTGTATTTGTCTTAAGGCCTCATCTTTATCATAAACCCTTGCATTCATTATATGTAGTTGTGACTTTTCCCTCTTAGGTATAATCAAAATATTTTTATTACTTCTCGGTGGTTGTTCATTTTCATCCATTGGACCTATAATATCTACAGTTGGTATATCAAAAGCTTCAGCTATGTATATAGGGCCAGTATCGACCGATATAAATAGACTTGAATGTGATATAAGTGATTTTAATTCTCCAATATTAAATAAACCACAAGAATTTATAACTTCAGGTACTACACCTTTTATATCATCCCCATAAACTCTATCTTTTTCTTCCCCAATTAAAATAATTTTTACTTTAAACGTAGTATTTATCTTTTTGATCAATTCAGTAAATTTCTCTATACCCCATGTCTTTATTTTATTTCCAACAGAGTGTGACACTATAACTACGATATCTTGTCCGATATTTATATTATTATTCTTAAAAAATACCTTAACCTTTTCATCTTCATCTCTACTGAAGCTCAAATATTTTTTTGTTTCATCGCTATATATATCTATATCTTGAAGGAGTTTAAGGTATTCTCTCGGTGCATATTTACCCATAACATGTGTCTGTGTATTTACAAGATTTGATAGAGCTTTATATGACTTTGTCTCATATGGTGAATAACCTGATACAACTCTTGGTACAGTGATATTTTTTATACCTGACAAATACATAATAGCTAATGCATTAAAATCTGGAGTTACAGTAATACCAAAATCAATATTTAATGATTTGATATTGTTTACATTTTCAAAAATAGATTTTTTATTATATAGGATATATTTATAAACATAAGGATGATCCTTCAATAATCCTTGTAACCCACCACTAGCACAAATAAATATATTTGTATCTTTATATTTAGATTTTATTGCACTTAAAAGAGGGGTTATGCATACCATATCACCCAATTTACCCATACTAAATATAATAATATTTTTTGGGATTTTATTCTTTTCACTTTTTACTCTTATAAATGAATAAATAAAACACATTGATAGAATTGCAATATTTTTTATTTTAAATAAAATACTTTTCATTTATTTCTTTTTACTAATACAAAATAGTGATACACCGAAAGGTAAATTTATATAATTTAATAAAACAAGCTCTATAGAAAAAATAAAATATAATATGGTATTTATAATACCTGGTGTCATATTATTTTCATTTTTAACCTTTATATTAAATAAATTTACTATTTTTCTAACTATCAAAATCGGTATAAAAAGAAAGAAATTGAAATAAGATATTCTAACAATATCTAAACCTGACGATAGAATTTTCTTTTTAAAATCCTTTTTTGTATATCTAGTGAAATGCTCACTTATAACATCAGTTATACCCCATAGGATCATAAAAGCTGGAACAAATGTGATAAGTATTCCATTTGGCTTAAGTACTCTTTTTAGCTCTCTCATGGCCAATTCATCCTCTTTAATATGTTCAATAACATCCAAAGCAAGTACTACATCAAAACTATTATCCTCATACGGTATATCGAGCGCATTACCCAACCTTACATTATTTATACCTCTAGACTCACAAAAATCTATAGCAGTTTGAGCCATATCAATACCTGAAATATTTCCAAAACGTGAAAGTTCTAACATGAGTGCACCAGTACCACACCCTACATCCAAAATATTTAAATTATTTCTTTTTGTATATCTCTTTATTATATTTGAAACCAGACTTCTTCTTACTCTATACCACCAACTCTTTATTTCATTGTCATATAGACTTTTATAGTGTTCTATTTTCATTTTATTTTTTTGGCAACTATATACATATTATCACCTAGCGGAAGAAATATTGTAACCTTGCTTAAAAACTTATTTGATACTATATACTCATATATTTTCTCCCAAATCCTTAGCTTTTGCCATCTATAAAGCATTTTAAATATGTATTGCAAAGTAAAACGTTTATTTATTGTTTTGACTTTCAATATCTCAAAGCCATTTTCTTTTAAAAGAATAGACAAGCTCTTTTTATTGAAATAATAAAGATGTTCTGGTGGTACAAAAGAATGCCACTTACTACTCATTATTTTTGAGAACAGACTACCTGAATCAGGAGTACTTATTGCCAAAAGACCATTTGGTTTCAATATTTCATTTACCTTTTTTAAACCCGACCTGGGATTTTTCATATGTTCTATAACATCCCACATAGTCACGACATCATATGCCTTTTTTACTTTTATATCCTCCACAATACCTTGTTTAACATCTATTCCCTTATTTATAGCTATATTTGTCGCATAATGAGAAATCTCAACACCTGATACAGACAAACCTTGATCTTTTGCTAAACCCAAAAAATATCCAGTCGCTGCCCCAATATCAAATATGCTTTTCATATCACTTTTATAGCGTTTAAAGTCGTTTATGTATTTTATAAACATATCTTTCATTGCAGTCTTATCACTATTATAATCAACATAACCGAAGCCTTGATCAGCACCACTAAAATACTCTTTTTCATAGACCTCTTCTATATTTTCATCTTTTGGTATTGGATGTACAAAAAGTGTTTTACATTTAATGCATTTAAATATATAAGAATTATTTTTCTTTATATAAAAATTATTATCATTTGATAAACAAACTAGACAATTCATCTTTTTATTCTAAGTGCCAATCTCCACGGAGCTTTTATACCTTCTTTTATAATATGGTTTGAAATCTTTGATTCCCCACCAACTCTATTTTTAAATATTATTGGAACTTCAGATATCTTATTTCTCATTACATATAGTTCATATTTCAACTCTATAAGAAATGCATAACCTGAACTGCTTATTTTATTTAAATCTATTTTTCTAAGTGAATCTACTGACATACACATAAAACCGCTGGTAAAGTCATTTATTGGCATTCCAGTTATAATCTTTGTATAAGTATTTCCACCAATACTCAAAACCTTTCTCCACAATTCCCAACCCTGAGTCTTCCCTCCTCTTATATATCTTGAACCTATTACAACATCATAATTTTTTCTTTTCTCGAGCATATCCACTATACTTTTTGGATCGTGAGATAGATCGGCATCCATACTAATAATAGTAGAAATATCTTTATCATTTAACAATTCCATAAAAGTAGAAGTATAAGCCCTTCCCAATCCTTCCTTCTTTTGTCTATTTTTTATAGAAAGGTTTTTGTATTGTTTCATCAAATCTTCCACAATAAACCTAGTACCATCTGGAGAATTATCATCAACTACAAGTAGATTGACATGGGGTACAGAATCAAAAACACTCTTTACAATATCTCTTATATTGTCTTTTTCATTATAAGTAGGTATTACAACGACAACTTTGGCCATAGTTTTTTGATTATATCACCTATTATTTTTATAGAAACTAGCCAAAACTATATATGATGGTATTTATTTTTGAATAAAAAACCTCTTATACCACATCTGAAATACAAGTAATGTCCAAATATACTTCCTATTATCTCGAATCATGTTCATATGATCATCAACTAGTGTTTTTATATAATCATAATTAAATATATTTTGTTCATTTATAAACTCTTTATTTAACAATTCATCTACTAATGGTTTAAGATCTGTTCTTAACCATTTTGCTATAGGCATACCGAAACCCTTTTTCTTTCTATATATTATTTCTTTAGGCAATTTACCTTCCAATAACTTTTTTAAAATATATTTCCTCTGTAAACCCTTACATTTTAATTTTATAGGTAAACTATTTGCGAACTCCACTATATCAGTATCCAGAAAAGGTGTTCTGACTTCTAGAGAATTATACATACTTGCCCTGTCGACTTTTACAAGGATATCATCCATCATATATGTCCTTTGATACAAAAAGGAATGTATATCATAACCATTTTTTTCAGAAAAAGACTCTGCATAATTATCTATATCTTCAAATTCATTAAAATCTTTTATTTGATTCAAAATATTATTTTTAAATAATTTATTTCTTTCATTAGGTAAAAAAGCTCCTAGCCAGGTGAAATGTCTATGTAATGGTTTTTTTGTATAGCCTTGTATAAACTTCTTTATTTTGAAATCTAAGCTTATATTTGAAAAAGAAGTGGGTATCATATCTAAAGATTTAATAAATATTTTCTTTATAAAATCTGGAACTAAGTCATATATAAAAGATAGTTTATGCGCAACAAATGTATCATAACCCCAGAATAGCTCGTCCCCACCATCACCTCCCAGAGCCACAGTTACATGTTCTCTTGCATATTTTGATAATAAATAAGTGGGAATAATTGACGCATCTGCCAAAGGCTCATCTAAAAGATTTGAAATATTGTGTATTACATCGATTGAATCTTTTTCACTCAAAACCTTTTCATAATGTTCAGTATTTAAAAGTTTTGAAACTATATTTGCATATTTTAATTCATCAAAAGACTTATCTTGAAAACCAATAGAAAAAGTTTTTATCTTATTTTTACTATTTTTCATTGCATAATAAGCAATCGCGCTTGAGTCTATACCCCCACTCAAAAATATCCCCACAGGTACATCTGCAACCATTCTCTTCTTAACAGCTTCTGACATAAGGTTATCTAAACTTTCTATAGCTTTATTTAAATTTATTTTTTTATTTTCGGATTTTATATCCCAAAACTTTATTTTTTTAATATTATTATTCTTAAATTCTATAAAATGCCCTGGTTCTAATTTATTTAAACCTTTATAAATAGATCTTGGTGTTGGTATGTATTCAAATTGAAAATATTTATTTAAAGAATTGAGATCAATCTCTTTCTTGAATTTTTCATGTTTAAACAAAGCCTTTGGTTCTGAAGCAAACAATAGAGTATTGTCATACAAACCCCAATATAAAGGCTTTTTACCCATTCTATCTCTAGCTAATAACAGTTTTTTATTTCTAAAATCATATATAGCAATAGAGAACATACCGTGGATCATAGAGAAAACTTTATCTCCAAATTCTAAATATAGATACAAAATCACCTCAGTGTCAGAACCACCCTTAAATTTATATTTACTTAAATAGCTATTTTTTAGATCTAAAAAATTGTATATTTCTCCATTAAAAACTATAACAACATTTCCATCATCACTTATCATAGGTTGATGTCCCAAAGGAGATAGATCAAGAATCGAAAGTCTTCTATGACCCAAGCCTATACCCTGGTTGAAGAAAATCCCTCTATCATCTGGACCTCTATAAGAAATAGAGTCGGTCATGATATTTATATCATTCTCACTTCCTTGTCCTATAAATCCAACTATTCCACACATTTTAGAAATTTATTAAACTTTTTATACTATAAGGCTTCTTTCCTTGGGATTCATAATAGGTTCTCATCATTATTTCTGCCAATATACCCATAGTTATAAGTTGAATGCCAACTATTATAAATAGTGCTGAAAATATTGGTAGTGGTGTAGAAACAAAATCTCTCACATGAATTATCTTTAAAAATATAGAAAGTAAACCACTCAAACTACCTACAAAAAGAGATATGAAACCAATACCACCGAAAAAGTGCATTGGTTTATTCATGTATTTCATGAAATATTTTATTGTAATTAAATCAAGCAAAACTTTGAATGTTCTTGATATTCCATAATTGCTTTTACCAAATCTTCTTGGTCTAAAAGATACTTTCACTTCAGTAACATTTCCACCATTCCAAGCTGTATAAGCAGGTATAAATCTATGCATTTCTCCGTAAAGATGAACATCTTCTATTACTCTTCTTGAATAAGCTTTTAAAGTACAACCGTAATCATTCAATTTTACTTTAGTTATTTTTGAAATAAGTGTATTTGCAATCTTTGATGGCAATTTTCTGCTAAAGTAGTTTCCTTCCCAACGCCCATCTCTCCAACCAGAAACAACATCATATCCTTTAGACATTGTATTTATAAGGTTCAAAATATCATTTGGATCATTTTCCAAATCACTATCTATTGTCACTATTATGTCTCCTGTAGACTTCTCTATACCTGCTGAAAGCGCTGCACTTTGGCCCTTATTTGAATTAAAGTTTATAACTTTTAATTCTTTATTCTTTTGTGCAATGTCTGATAGAACATTTTCTGTATCATCCTTAGATCCATCATTTACAGCTATAATTTCATACTTAAAACCAGATTTGGACATTATTGTCTTCAATTCATCAACAAGCAAAGGTATGCTCTGTGATTCGTTATATATTGGAGTTATGATTGATATCTTTTTCATTATTGTCATTAGTATAGCCAAGAAATGCTAAAAGTCTAATAGCACGATTTGACCAAGAATATTTTTTCACTTCTTCATAAGATTTCTCAACTTTTTTATTTGATTCTTTGGTATTTATAAAAGAAGATTTTATAGCTTGAATACATGAATTTATATCATCAGGTTCATAATAATAAGCCATACTATCATCCAATATTTCTCTTATAGATGGTAAATCAGAAGCGATTATAGGCTTTTGCATTGCCATATATGTAAATAATTTAAGTGGTGAAGTAAAACTTTTTGATATTAAACTCTTTTTTGAATTTGGAATTATAAAGGCATCAGCTGATCTCATATAATCAGCTATAACATTGAATGGTTTGTTTCCAATAAACTTTATATTTTTATTTAAATTATTTATAGAAATATACTTTTGTAAATCATGATCAGTACCTCCTATACAAACTATATATATATTTTTATCAATAATTTCAGACGCTGAGACTAGGGTATCTATTCCTTTCCAATCATACAAATGTCCTGTGTACATCACAATTTTTGAATCTTTATCGATACCAAGTTCATTATGTATATCTACAGTATTTCCGTTTATATTAAAATCAAATAAATCCACACCACTTGGAGATACAAAAATCTTATCTTTATCTATACCCTTTTCAATATAATACTGTTTTAAGCCATTTGATATTACAACTATTCCAGAAGCAAATTTTTGTGCAATTTTACTACCAAGTGAACCGTGGTGAGTATGGATCTCTAAATATGTTTTATAACCAAGTATAGAAAAAAGTAATGCCGGGATCCAATCTCTAGTGTATACAACAGTATTTCTATCAATACTGTTTTTAAAATATATTTTTATCGAAAACAAAATTCCTTGTGCTAAATGACCCAATTTACCAAATCTAATTAAAAAAGGAATAACTATAGTATTTATTTCAAATTCTTTCTTTATACTGTAGTTTGTAAAAACATCTTTTATATCTTGAATTTGATCTCTCTTATATCTAGTAGTAAATAAAGTAAGATTTACACCTTGCTTCACAAAAGCTTCACACATCTTCATTATCTGAATTGAATAACCTTTATTTGATGGAATTCTATTTTGTGAAATATAAATAATATTCATACACTATATCTTTTTAAAGAAAGTATAACGATCTATATTGTATATATTCTTATATTTATTATTACTAATAGTTTTTATTAAATTAATTGTGGACTCATCATTCTTAGTTACAATAACGTATGGCAAACCCTTCTCCAATCTCTTCAAAGATGAATTTCCTTCTTTTATATATGATGTTACCTCTAGATATTGAGAATAATTATCATGAGGTATAAAAGTAGCAACTTCAGGCGCCTGATACAAAAAGACTTCTTTTTCTGAAGATAATGATCCTAGTTCTTTTTTCAAAAGTTCTGATCTCTGACTATCACCATGTTTATATATCCAACTATTTTCAAACATTTGATATGACTGTATACCCACAATACCTATCATGGATATAATAAATAATATCTTACCTGTTTTAATAAAACCTTTTGATAAATATAGTAAATTAGATGAAAGAAATATGAGAGATATCATTTCTGTTTGAATAAAATATCTATAATATCCAGGAGTTCTTAGATAAGTTAAAAGCACTAACACAGAAAAAGAAAACAATATATATTCTGATAATGTTATATTTTCTTTTTTCTTAAATCTTATTAACAAAACAACAAACCAGATAAATAGCATAGCTAGAGTATAAGCAGGTTGTAATTCACTTATAAATCTATAGGAATTTGAAACGATCGAATTCATTAATTCATTTTTATGAGGATTTGCATAAACTGAAAGAATAAATTTCAGACTCTCTCCATGGAATTGATATACAAGCCAAGTAAATATAGGCAATAACAATCCCAAAAGTGCTCCAGGTATATAAACCCAGAGTGATTTCTTAAAAGCTAGGAACCTAACTTCGAACATTTTACTACATCTATATCTAGTATAAATATATAAAATTCCTCCAGTTATTATTGCTGGGATGATAAGTATATATATAGGTTTTGTTACAACTGCGAGACCTGTAAAGATAGAAGCAATAAAAAGTAAAAATAGTTTATGTCTTATCCTTACTTCAATCCTAGGTAAAATTTCATTGAAATAATACAAAATAATCATTGAAATAAAAAGATAAAATAATCCAGGAATTTCGCCTAGGACATTTTTTCCATGTCCATAAAATGGAGCAAAAGTAATAATCAAAAACATAGTAGAAGCATAAACATACTTGCTCCTATACCCTATTCTCGAAATAAGAAATAGTGATGCAAACAAAGCCAAATACATATAAACAACCATAACTAACCTTGCATCAAAGAGATTTACTCCATATCTGTTAAATAGAATACTTATAGGATAAGTAACTGTATAGCTAGTTGTAACATAACCACCAGAAACTATCTCATCTGGACTGATTCTTATGCCTGATATGCCACTTTTAGCAAAATTTCTTGCAGTCTCTATTATAATACCTTCATCCATCCAAGTTGGAGGATTTTCAGTGATATTTTTTGTGACTTCTAGAGTAAAGAATACAAGCCCTAAAAGTAATACAACAGATAACAAACTATACTTTAGGAACTTTATCGAGAAACTCGTTTTTAAGGACATTCATAAAGAATACATGAATGTTGAGGTATTGGTCAAATACATTTCTGCACTTCTTTTGTATATTGATAAAGTCAGTATTATTTATACGAATATAGTGATCTGAGATTATTTTATCTATTACACCCACATCACCCATTTCTATTTTTATTATAAAATCTTTATAGTCTATAATATCTGAAAATGGCAAATCCATATCAGTATTTATAATGACTGGTATCCTTCCCAAACTTAAACATTCAAAAAATCTAACTGAAAAATTTCCATCACCTTTTGGACAGAGATAATAATCTGAATCTTTTATAGACTTTATATATTCACCTCTAGCAATCTTTGGATCAAGACTTATAGTTTTGGTATTTCCACTGTAAGATTTTCTTATAATAAAGTTATTTCTAACAAGTTTTGATTTTTCAATAATACTTATTATATTTTCCCTCAAAATCACACCTGGGATTCTAGCTTTATATTTTTTTACAAATAGACCCGCTATATTCCATACAAACTCTTTTATTTTATATTTAATCTTTTTATTTATATCTGGTATGTTTGCCCAGCCACAAAATCCTACAATTGGTTTATCTTCACCTTTTTCTCTATAACTAATACCGTACAAACTACCCAGATCTGCAGAATAAGCAGGCATTATGATCTCATTTTTATTTATATTTGTCTTATATTTGGACATTCTAAAGACTATAGAATTTGAAATCTCTATATCCTCATTTGAATCTCCGAGAAAAAATACTATAACTCTTTTATTATATTTATTTGCTAATTTATCAAAATTATCTATATAACTTTTCTCTTTTGAAACGTGATTGTACGAATATGGTAAAAGAAAGTATTCACTTTGTTCAGGACCCTGAACAACTTCAACATATTCAAAATCAGTATCAAATATGTTTTTTTCTCCAAACATATTCTCTTTTGGAATATCTTGCATATCTCTAGGTAAAAATTCCAAAATTGGTTTTTTATAGGGCAATGATCCAATATATACTTTTAACTTATTCATATTATTTCTTTATACCAACAACTACCATAGCAAAATCCTTTTTAATAACTCTAATTAATTTTAATATATTTATAAAATAGTAAGTTATAGAATATGTAGTGAAAGAAAATAGCATGTATAAACCATTAAATATTTTATTTATCCCCTTTGAATTCTTTACCTTTTTTAATAAATGAAGTGATCCTAATTCGTATTTTAGACTTGGCCTACCACTATACCAAACAGAATCTATATAAAGACCTGAATCAATCATTAGTTTTTTTAAATTTTCTACACTAAATTGAAATAAATGGTATGGAGGGGTTACTGATGACCAAGGAATTTTAAATATAGAATAAAGATAATAACCTGCTTTTGACCAAGAACAATCAAGGTTTGGTGTTGAAATGATTATATAACCACCTTTTTTAACAAGTGATAAACATCTATTTAAAAAATCTTTAGGGTTAGGTACATGTTCAATAATATCTCCTAAAAATACACAATCAAAGCTATTCTCTGGTAAAACTATATCGTCGATTATACCTATGTGGACATTGATACCATTATTTTTTGCTATTTCAGCAGTTCTTGTATTGAGTTCTATTCCAACTACTTCAAATCCTCTTTTTTTTGCATGATATAAAAATTCACCATTGGAACAACCGACATCTAGCATTTTTCCTTTTATTCCTTTTCTATCAATAAAATCAAAAATCTTTTTATAAGATTTAGTTAGTGGAACTTTTGAAAGATCTTTTGGTTTATGTGATTGATAACCTGATTCATAAGAATATACCGAATCTTTTAAATATTCTTTTTTAGGTTCAGGATAAACATATACCAAATCACACTTGATACATTTATACATATCAAAACCATCTTTATTTAATACATATAGACCCTCACCCCCACAAACGTTACACTGTTTAATCATTTATTTAATAATACCTTTATATTTACAATAATCAATTATCTCTTGTGCTCGAGACTTTGTACCATGTTTATCTATTATCTTATTGTATTCGCTAGTTATACGATCTATATCATAATCATTTATAAGATATTCTGATATTTTATTTAATAAATCCAAAAAATCATTTTTATTATTGAATTCATATATATTACTGTATCTAAGCCTATCCTCTTCTGGTTTATATATATCAATCTTTTCAGTCAATAATATACAGTTATTTGCCAATATTTCCCAAAATCTAGCAGTATCATAACCACCACCACTTACAGAGATTCCAACTTTTGACCTAGATAAGACATCATAAAATTCCTCTTTGGTTTTTGTTTTTTGTGTAAAACAAGAAAAATTATTCTTTTTACAAAAGTCCTCGAGTATTTCTTTTACTTCTTTTCTAAGCGGTGGATAGTCTTGTTGTCCAAATATACATACAAAATCAATATCTTTTTTTATATCTTTATTCCAATTTATATATTTTCTTTCTATACCAAATGGGAAAGGAATTATATTTTTTATATATGGTTTTTCTCTTCTAAAATAGCCTGCGCACTTTTGCAACATTTCTATATCTATTTTTCCTTGATTTTCCCATTTTAAATTATTTACTTTATCTACGATTTCTCTATCCAATCTCTTGTTTCCGCCCAATTCACCACCATCTATAAATATAGTTTTATCATATCTATTTATTTTATTTGCTGTATTTATATCGGTCCCATCTTTACTCCAAAAAAGCATTATTAAATCAGCATTTTTTGCATATTCAATAAAATCATCGTCTATCTTTATATTTTTTGATTTTATATTTTCATTTTTATATAAATTTGAAGAAACAAAATAACTTACCTCTCCTTCATTTTCAAGCTGGGACAAGCCATCTATTACAGTATTTGTAAGATAATCATCTTTTTTTATTGGAATTATACAAGCAATATTTATCATATTATGATTGTAATTTATTTATAAAATCATAAACTATAGCTTTTGGGGATATAGTATTTCTTAATTTAATTACATTTTTTTCTATCCTATCTATAGTATTTTTATTATTTTTTAAATCTACTATTACTTTAGCGAGGGCTTCACTATCTCCACTTTTCACCAAAATGGCATTTTCATTATCTGAAACAATCTCTTTTATAGCATCAGTATTTGCAGTTACTACAACTTTACCACAAGCTATAGCTTCATAAACTTTATTTGGTATTACCATGTTTGATTTTACACCATCACCAAATATACCTAGGTTTATATCTGAATTGTTTATATATTTTAACAATTCCTCATACGGCACATAATCAATAAAATCGATTTCATTATATATGCCTAATTTTTTACATAAGGCTTTTATATTATAAGATTCTTGACCCTTACCAATTATCCTCAATCTTATACTATTATCACGATATTTATTTAATATAATACTATAGGCTTCAACTATGTATTTAATACCTTGAAGTGGTATAAAACTTCCATGAAAATGAAGTATAAATTTATCATTTTTTATATTTTCAATTGGCTTCATTGTATCTGTATCAGTACCCACCAAAACTCTTATCATTTTATCTGTTTTCAAATGATATCTGTTTGAAAAATATTTAATATGTTCATTTGTATCAAGTAAAACAGTTTTTGCTAAATGAGTAGAATACCAATCGAGAAATATATCTTTTAAACTTGAAAAAGAGAACTTACCGTACTTCCCCCTATCTTGTACATTTGAATTATAAAGAGAAACAAAAGCATCAAATATAATATTCCTACCGAACAGAATATAGGCCAACCACACAACACTATGGCCCGGAAATGCCACTATAACATGGTCAAATTTAATATCTTTTATCTTTTTATATTGTTTATAAAGTTTATAAAATTTCGTAATTCCACCACTTTTTATTGGATCAACTTTACATTCATAGACCTCAAAATTATTTTCTCTGAAACCCTTTATGAGTACTTTATTTCTAGAATAATTTGAATCATATATACCAAAAAAACATATCTTTTTCATATTATAATTCTTTTATTATATTTGAAATCAAAACATCAAGTGTAGAACGTTTCAACACTTCTTTTCTCAATGAAAATCCTACAAAAGAATAATTTTTCGAATTATATAAATTATACAATTTTAATGCCGTATCTTTTGGATCACTATCATTACACAATAGATCTTTTACATAACCATTTAAATGTTCAGTAAAGGCTTTATTTGACGTTATAACAGGTAAACCTGCCATCATGGCCTCAAGTACAGTTTTATCCAAACCACCTGTTGGAGCTAGATTTATACAAACATCGCTATCCCAATAATATTTTGGAATATTTTTATATGGTATAGGACCTAGAAATACCACACTATCATCCAAACCTAGATCTTTTATCTTTCTCTGCAACATTGATTCATATTCAAAATCTCCTTCCATAGTTGGAGCACCTGCTATATATAGTTTTGCCGGAACTTTATTTTCTATTAGCAAAGCTAGAGATTCTATAGCAATATCAATTCTTTTTATAGGAGTAATTCTTCCTACTGTTATTATATTGAAATATCCATCTGGTTTTCTCTCTCCGAGCTTATTTGAAAAATGATCAACAGATACAGCTTGTCCAAGATATTTAACCTTATTTGATTTAATTCCAAAGCTTTCTCTTGTAGAAGTTAAAACTTCATCAACTAAAATATGTGATAAACGTAATTTAAAATCTACTGATCTGTGAACATACCATAAGACTATTTTTTTATTTAAAATACTCCAAAATGGATAACCGAATATCACATAAAGCGGGCTCATATGACAGAAAACCGAATCATATTTATCCCTATTCCCTATTATGTATTTATAAAATAATTTTAAATAATTAAATCGGGATTTTAAATTTTCTTTACCTAGAGACAAAACCTCAACATTACTTGGGAGATCGTAACTATAGGTTTCAAGTGATACAACAGTTACCTTTTCACAAGTCTCAGCAAATAACTTGACCCAATCATGAAAAAAACCAAAATAGCTATCGTCTTTGTCTATTTTTTGAGTAATTATCAAAATTCTTTTTGGTTTATTTTGATCATTTGTAATAGGTTTTTTATCAAAAATCAATATTTTATAGATGAAATACGATTCTATGGCCACAATTATTGCTGAAAGTATCTGCGCTAGAACTACCTGTCTCAAGAATAAAATTCCAGGAATTTCTATCTTACTAACTAATAGATATATTAAAAAACTATTTAAAAATACATTTATTACAGATATTGAAAAGTATTTTATCAGCTGTAAACCTGTTTTATCTTTTCTATTATCACTAAAAGTCCAGTATTTCTGCATAAAGAAACTTATAAAAAATGCAGTGATAAATGCAATATTAACACTCAAAAGATAGTGAAAACCTGAATACACATCTAGAAAATGTAGTGTAGTAAGATTTACCAAAGCTGCTGTACAGCCTGATATTATGTACTTTACCAATGTATTTTTCATTACTAAATTCATATATTCTCAATAATCCCCCAAGCTATAGATGTCTTATCAAATTTAACAATTTTTAAATTTAATTCTTTTGCAATACCGACATCAGTACTTACAACCTTTATACCCAAACTATGTGCTTCTACTAAAGACAAACCATAACCTTCATACCATGAAGTAGATAAAAATATATCACAAGTCTTATAGTAAGTAATTACATCATTTTGCCAACCAAGAAATACTACAGATCCCTCTATTCCCGAGTCTCTCACCTTTTTCTGAAGCAGTTGTTTTTGGCTTCCATCACCTACTATTACCAAACCAACATTTTGTCTCATTTTCAAAACCTCAGCAAAAGCATCGATAGCCATATCTATATTTTTCTCTTTTTCCAATCTACTTGCCATAAGCACGATTCTTTCAAATTGAGGATATTGTTTATGTAAATCTACTGTTACTGGAATATTTCTAATTTTATCTATATCCAATTTTATAGGACGAATTTCAATCTTTGAACCATCTATAAACTTCACTAAATAATCTTTGATTCTATTTGATACTACTCTTATATGATCTGCTCTTATCAATGTAAATTGTGACAATCTTGTTCTTATCCTATTTAAAATATTAAAATTTTGAAAATATTTACTTCCAATATCTGTATGTATTTGCAATTCCAATTCAATATTTGGATTTTTATCTTTTATAATTGCACCGATTAGTCCAGTTTCAAAGGGATCTTGGCAAGTTATATTTGTGATATTTCTTTTACTTACGATAAATTTAGCCAATTTTAAACCGTCATAAATATATTTCCATTTTGAACTTGATCTAGTTGGATAAACCCATAGATTTGGTGCGAGAACAGTTTCTGTAAATTTTTTATCTGAGAATACAATAACGTGCATTTCTTCATACTCTTTTGCATATTCAACTTGCCTCATTGCAACATTGCTATTTTTATCAAAAATCTTTCTGTCTGTAGATATAGATAATAATTTCATATTAGTTTTTAACATTATTTGAAATTTTAATAATCTCTCTACCAATTTGATCCCAAGTATGAATAAAATTAAAGTTCTTGATCTTTTCTACTTGTTTAGTGTAATTATCTTTATCCAATAAGTACATAATTTTTTCTTTTATATCATCCTTATCCTTTGGATCTACCAGGAGCGCAATATCTTTTATCCTATTTAGAAGTCCGTTTTCTTTTGTTAAAATAAAAGGTTTATTCCATCTTATAGCATCAAGTATCATATGAGGGCTTATATCACCTAGAGATACTAGAATAATGGCATATGATTCTCTCATTAATTTCATAAAGTCACCATAAGGCATTTCATTTGTAATAAGATTCAAGCTTTTTTCTTTTAGATCTGCATCATCAAATACTTGCTTTAGCAAAGCTATATTCTTCCACTTTAAATTTCTAGTACTCGCAACGAAGTCGAATTTTTTGATATCATCCTTAATACTTGTATCTTCATGATAAACTTCATATCTATTTTCTACTATCTCAATTTTTTTATCAGCATCTTTTTTATGAAGTTGGTACGGCTCCATAAATATATCCTTTTGCCATTGTGTACTGAATATAACTTTATCAGTATGAGATAATGTCCACTTTGTTAGATAAAATATAATCTTTTCTTTCAAAGAAAATTTATCTAATCTAGTTTTATAAAAATCTCTTAATAAAACAAGGTCTCCTGTTCTTTCTACATATCCTTCCCAAAGAAAATCTCCACCTGTTCTTATGATCAATTTTTTATTAAATAAAAAACAAGCAAAAGCAGTAGGTAATCCAACACTAAAAGTATCTAGAGCAAATACAAAATCAGACTTTATTACACTAGGTATGATTTTAATTAAATAAAATAAATGTCTTAAACCTGTAGGTATTTTATTTTCAATACCAAATGTTTTTACACTGACTGAATGACCCATACCAGTCCAAACTTTATTCATATTGAAAGCATATTGTGCTGGACCAGAAGTTTTCGGAGGATATATACCTGTAGAGATTAATATTTTCATTTATTGTATTTTATTAAATACATTATCTACGATGTCTCTTGAAATAATATTCCAATCATATTTTTCTTTAACCATTTTTCTAGCATTTTCGATAACCTTATCTCTCAAGTCTTGATTTGATAAAATTTCATTAACTTTATCTGCTATACTTTTTGGATTCTTAACTTCGCAGAAAAATCCTGTTTGATTGTCGAAAAGAAAATCTACTATACCGCCAACTCTCGTAGCGATGACAGGTACACCAGAAGCCATTGCTTCAATAAATGAATTACCAAAACCTTCAGATAATGATGGTCTTATAAAGACATGAGAAATATTTAAATATAATGGAATATCTTTATAAGGAACGAAGCCAGCAAACACTACTCTATCTTGAAGTTTTAATAAACTAACTTTTTCTTTTAGAAAATCTTCTTGTGAACCAATTCCTAGTATCAAAAGTTTTGTATTTTTTGGGAGAAATGACATAGAATCGATAATATCTCCAACCGCATTCTTTTGTACCAATCTAGATGTGGTAATAAGTATATTTTCTTCATCTTTTATTCCTAATTCTGATTTCAAAGCTTTTATTTGGCCTTGCTGTTGTGGATTTGAAAATAATTTAAAATCAACCGCATTTGGTATTACTTCTATATTACAAACTGCACCCATATCTTTTGCATAATCTGATAGAAATTTTGATATAGCTTGTATATAATCAGCTTTAGCAAATATTTTTTTATACAATGGTCTTGATATTGGATATGTTATTCCAAAAGATTTTTGTATATGTTCAAGTGAATCTCCCTCCTGCAAAGTAAGAATGAAAGGTGTTTGTTTATTTATATATTTAAAGAATAGTGCACTGAATCCTGAAAAACTAGCCATTATAGACCAGATAAAATCGTACTTTCTTTTTCTATTTAGTAATAATGCTTTTATAAATGCACTAAATATATATATGATTTTTACAAAATGAGAAATTTTTACTGATTTGCCTTGTTTTACATCTATCTTTGGACCCACTCTATAAACATTTATATTACCTATCTTCTCTTGCCTTTTTTCACCAGCATAAAGAGTGACCATATCAAACTCATAGTCTACATTTATTCTATCTGTTATCTCTTTTACAGCTACTTCTGCTCCACCTATAAGATAAGGATAATAAGCCACTGAAAAGATCAGTACTTTCCTCTTTTGGCTGTTATTTACCCCCTTTTCCATGTATTTACTCTACCTTAAGAACCTCTTTTAGTACATCCTCACTTACCTCGCCTTTATTTGAGCTTATATTATGATTATTTTCTATTTTATCTTTGGGTTTATCTTGATTATTTGGTTTTACTTGTTCAGTATTATCTTTTTTGATATTTTCTTTTGTCTTATCATTATTTTTTAATACAGAAGCCAAAGCGTTTTTTAATTCATTAACATTTTTTGGATCAGGAATCTTTATGTTTTTTGTATTGTGGTGTGTATTGTTTATAGGATTATTTGGAACATTTTTCTTCAAATCATTTAGGGAGATGAAATCATCTTTTTTATCCTTTTCTATATGTTCAACTTGGTGATTTGTATGATTGTTCTGAACATTATTTTGATTATTATGATTATTTACAGTCTGATGATTTACACCATCTTTATTATGAAGATTTTCTACATGAACATGAGCATTAGTATGATTATGGTTTTGACTGTGTGAATTTGTATGACTGTGATTGTCATGAGGTTTTGGACCGTCTTTATTTATATCTCTATTTACAACACTTTGACCATCTTGAGGTTTTGTCTGGGGCTTTACCTTGGGAGGAACAGGTATTGGTGCATGCCAGTCTGCAATAGCCTTTTCAACATCCATTCTAGTTCTAGCAAACTGTGCTCTAGATGTATCGAGAACTTCTTTTGCATTGGAAACTTCTGGTTGGGCTATAGGTGGTAGTGTTGTTGCAGAAAATGGTAAAGAACTTATTCCATCTATCATAAGTTTCAAGTATATTTGGGCAAATCCTAGATTAACTATATCTTCTGCTGTAAACTGTGGCGCAAATTCTTTCTCCAAAACTTCAGCATCGTACGAACCTACTCTAAAAATTATCATTGTTCCGACGTTTCCGAAGACCGCAGCTCTTACCTCTTCTTCCATTTGTTCAATGTATTGGTGAGCAATAGTTAGATTTAATTTATATTTTCTAGCCTCAGATAGAATATCTGCAAAAGATTCGTTTGCAAAAGATTGGAACTCGTCCACAAAAAGATAGAAGTTTGGTAGAGTTTTAAGTACTCTATCTGGTACATCCGCACGAGAAAGCGCTGCAAGATATATCTTTGTAATAAGCATACCCCCCAAAAGATTTGCATTTGTCTCTCCTATTCTTCCTTTTGATAGGTTTATGATCATAATCTTCTTCTCATCCATAGCTTTTCTGATATCAAAAGAAGATTTTGATTGACCAATCATATTTCTTATAAGAGCATTGGCAGTAAACTGTCCAATTTTATTTTGTATTGCAGGAACAGCCTCTGCAGCCATACGTTCTGTATAGTTTGCAAATTCTTCAACCCAGAAAGTTTTTACAGCAGGGTCAGTAACACAAGCTATAACTTTTTTTCTATACTCTTTATCTGAAAGCATTCTATTTACACCAAGTAGTGTTGCTTCTGGATATTCAAGAAGAGCTAGAAGAGTGTTTGTAAGGATATATTCCATTCTGGCTGACCAAGCATCTTTCCAAATCTTTTTGAATGTACTCATCAGTCCAGAAACTACTAGATGTCTTTTATCAGCGTCAACACTTTCAAGTACATTAAAAGAGATAGGATAATCTAGATCGAAAGGTGCAAAATATATAACATCCTTTATTCTTTCTTTTGGTACATATTCGAGCAAAAGATCAGCAGTTTTTCCGTGTGGATCTATAAAAGCCATACCTTCACCATTTTTTATATCTTGAACAGCCATATTCTCGAGTAAAGTAGACTTACCCATACCTGTCTTTCCTATCACATAGACGTGACGAGTTCGATCTTTTGCTTTTATACCAAAAGATACCTTTTTATTTCTTGCATCTGTTTGTCCAAAATATGTAATCCTTTCTTCATTCATAGAGATTTTTTACTACATGTATTATAACATATTTTGGTACTATTTTTCCAATAACGCAGAAACCCGCCAAATAGTAACACATCATGGTGTACATACTTGGCGGGTATAACTAAGGACTAGTTCATGTCCCTCTCTCACTGAACTCAGCAGCTCCAAAGAGTCGCTCAAGTCCTTTTTGAACCAATTGTGCCCGCGTAACCCTTTCGCCAGAAACATCTGCTGGAGCAACAAACTTCGGTGGACGATAAGCACCGTGATGTTTGCACACCTTTGGGTTTTGGGGTTGGTTAGTTGAAGCTTGGTTAGCAACAGCTTCACTTGCAGATCCATTCCTCCTTGATCTGCCTTCTCTGTCCCGTGGAACTATTATCGACATAGCACCTCCGTGCTTTCTTCTTACTACATTTAGTACTTGTATGCAGTTTATCCAACCTCCTTTGATCGGACTGCACACCTCCGGATAAATATAATAACTCTTTAAACAATAAAAAGCAATGATATGTAAATATTATAATAAATATATGTGTATAACTTATACAAATAAAAAACCCTCCCGAAAGAAGGTTTGGGTGCCTAGGCCCCTATTCGATGCTTGGAGGTGCCAGCATCACGCGTGCCTCTCGCGAGGTGTGATGCCAGTAGAGAGGCAGCACGCATGCTGCTCTCAGCATCTTTCGGGACCTAGGCAAAACAAATATAGCACGCTTCATATAAATGTGTCAATAAAATTATTTTATTAAAATTTAAAGCTTTAAATGTACTTTAAAATTAATTCCTATTGTTTGATTCTGTTTTATAAGCAGAAGTAGAATAAACATTTGAAGCGTTCCACATCATCCAACTGGTTAACCCAACATCATATGTAGCTTGTATTTGAGTACGAACCATTTCGGGAGTATAAGGTACACCATTAATACCAAAATCTTGTAACCAAGGTCTTAATTTATTTGGACTTGTACTAGCTAGATCTGCTTTAGCTTTACCTTTTTCAAGTGCAAACTTTATAACTGCATAAGGTTCTTTTGCAGGATTTGCCCAACCATTAAAATTTGGTGGGTAGTGAGATGGATAAATCATTGGTGCAACATAATCAAAATGAATAAGTGCATTACCCAGTATTTGTCCTATACCCAAATCATCATTGTTTGAAGTTGTCATACCAAATAAATCTGCAGATATTGGTATATCTTTTGTTCTAAATTCTTTATCCAAATGTGCAAAGAAATCTTTCAAGACATCTGGTTTTGATCTGCCATTTGCATATGAATATGCAATATCATTCATATTTCCATCTGAAGGAAATCTGATATAGTCAAAATTTAATTCATCGAAACCAGTTTTATATGCTTCATTACCTATGTTTACAAGATAATCCCAAACTGGCGGTGCTCCTGCATCAAGCCAACTTATACCTTTATAATCTTTCCAAACTTCCCCACTCTTTGTCTTAACAGCGTATTGAGGATATTTTTTTACAAAATATGAATCTTGAAAACAAGATATTCTACCTATCACGTATATACCTTTATCATGTAGTCTTTCGATCAATTCATCTATATCAGTAATTCTTTTTTCAACTGACCCAACTTCTTTTAACTTTTCATCATTTACTTCAAAAGAAATACGACCTGTATAATCCTTTATATCTATAACCACAGCATTTACTTCTGATGTATCGATAAAATCAATAAGTTTACTTCTCAATCTTTCACTACCAGCAACCCAACTAGTCATATATATAGCCTTTAGTGGCTCAGGAGTCTTGATATGTTTAGGAATACGTCTGTTTAATAATATAGTTGTAGAAGACATACTATCATCTACAGCACTAGTGTAAGCCTCATATGTGAATGGTATTTTATTTACAATAAATAAAAGGATTACAATAACAGCTATTGTGATACTTGCAATTATACTGTTTTTGTAAAGAACTTTCGGAATCATTTATATTTATTTATTTTCTACAAATGTCTCTTCTTTATCAGTTACCATCTTTTTCTTTTCTTCATAAGGTAATCTGTAAGCAATCATGATGATTATGATACCGACAAGAATTGAAAGTATCTTATCCCAAGCTGTTGGTATGCCTAAGAATAGGAAGAAAATGTTCCAAACACCTATAAGAGAAAGTAATTGTCTTTTTGACATAAAATTTAAATAAAAAACTAATGTGAATCTATTATACACGGTATTTCATAATATGGTATAGTGTTTTAAATAAAATGAAAAAGAAAATACTATATATAACAAGAGATAAGGAAAGGGCTGATTCTATGCCTGAAAATGAATTTTATTCAATACTTTCTGGAAATGGTGAAAAAGATACTCTTTCTCTAATATCAGATAAATCTACACTAGATAAGATAAAAAAAGAAAAACTAAGTATTTTAGTTTTTAAGAATAATATCCAGATAGAAAATATTGC
Source organism: uncultured Candidatus Saccharibacteria bacterium (assembly GCA_964591325.1). Lineage (GTDB taxonomy): Bacteria > Patescibacteriota > Minisyncoccia > Phycocordibacterales > PALSA-1337 > CAIOGI01. Next base: position 79,178 of record CAZQAQ010000001.1, read on the forward strand.
TAAAGAAAATAATATCGATTTACTAAACCCTAGCGCAGAACTTGCAGAAAAGATCGAAAATAAAATTACTCAAACAGAATGGTTGTCGGATATTGGACAAGAATTCTTTCCACCTCATAAAGTTTTGTTTACAAAAGATATAGTTTGGAAAAAAGAAGTGTTTGTACTTCAGTGGGCACATAGTCATACTGGTGAGGGTACATTTTTAATTAATCAAGAAAAAGATCTTGAGGAAATAAAAAATAAATTTCCAAATAGAGAAGCAAAGGTTACAAAATATATTAAAGGACCAATGTTTACTCAAAATATAATCGTTGGTAAAAATAAAAACTTATTTGGAAATATAAGCTATCAAATAACTGGTGTACTTCCCTTTACTGACAATCAAATGAGTACAATAGGAAATGACTGGAGCGTACCACCTTCTATACTTACTGATATAAGAATAGAAGAAATACAAGAGATGTCTAGAAAAATAGCAGACAAAATGAAACAAAGTAACTGGAAAGGGCTATTTGGAATCGATGTTATATATGATGAAGAATTGGATAAAATATACCTTATAGAAATAAATGCTAGACAACCAGCATCAACAACATTTGAGTCAAAACTTCAAATTCAAAATAGAAATGAAGGACTAAAAGGTATAACAACATTTGAAGCACATATAAAATCACTGATTGACGAAGAGATAAACGAAGATATCATAGAAATAAATGATGGTGCTCAGATAGTAAAGAGAGTTACAAAAAACGATATTACAGTTGATATAAACACATTGAAAGATGAGGGTTATAATATAATCAAATACAATAATACAAAATTGAATAGTGATTTGATAAGAATCCAATCAAATATGGGAATAATGGAATCACATAATAAATTTAATAAAAGAGGAAAAAGAATCCTTGAATCATTGATTTAAAAAAAAATGAATACAAAGTTTATAAATGAAAAATCAATTGAAGTTATAAATCAATATACAAATTTTAAAATTGGAAAAGCTGTATGCTCTATTCCCTATTACAATAACCGTCATAGTGGAGGAAGAGCAAAGTTGCGTGTTGAAATAGGTAAAGGAAGTCCAAAAGAAATATTTGATGAAATAGAACAGCTTTGTGTATCACAAAAGATAAATATTAATGATTTTACAGATGAAAGTTTGAAAAAATTCTTGGTTGATAATGATATTGGAATAGACTGTTCAGGTTATGCTTACTATGTGTATAACAGTCTGAGTCAAAGTCTAAACAAAGGTAGTCTAGATAAAAATATAAAGTTTACTGATTCAAAAGGTTTATTAGGAAAATTGAGAGGAATGATAAGACCAGTTGAAAATACAAATGTCGAAACCCTTGCAGACAATAAAAATTCAAAACAAATAAAAATAAATGATATCCAAGTTGGAGATATGATAACTATGCTAAAAAATAGTGGTCAAGGACAGAGAAATCATATACTAATAATATATCAGGTTGAATATCAAAATTTTAAACCGATAAAAATTCACTATACACATTCTATAGCTTGGCCGAGTCATGGTGAATACAATCATGGAGTAAAAAATGGAACAATTGAAATAATTGATAGCGAAAAAAACATAATCGACCAGAGATGGATTGAGGATGAAAAGATTGGTGATGAAAACTATACATTTAGTAGTGCAAAAAATTCTATTACTGAAATAAGAAGGTTAAACTTTCTATATTAAATAAATATAATTAACATTGAAAAAAGGCCTATTTTAAGCTAATATTGGCCTATGATAAGCATACTAGAAGGAACGGCCGATCTTGGCTATATTCTTGGTTTTTCAATATTTAGCTGTGCTATAGCTTTTTTGTGCGCACCTCTTCTTATACATTTACTTAAGAAATTTCGCATCATCAAAAACCCGAAAATTGAACTAAGTAAAATTGAATCTAGAAAAGGAAAAGACAATACACCTATCATGGGTGGACTTTTGGTTATAGTAGTTGTTGCAATTGTTACAATTCTCTTTAATTGGTCTAGAAGTTTTACTTGGGTACCAATAGGAGTGATGATACTTTCAGCAATACTTGGAGGTATAGATGATCTTATGAATATATTTGGTACAGAGAGAAGATCAAGAAAACTTTCTCATATCATACATCTCATTAAAATTCACAAAGAAATAAAAATGAGGATATGGTATGCAATTACTTTGCCTTGGTCTATATTTAAAAGAACTTCAGTCTGGATAGGATCAAGAACGGTAAAAGGAATTGCTGTTCATGAAAAACTAGTTCTTCAGTTTATAGCTGGATCCATAACAGCTTGGTGGGTATATGACAAACTTGGCCCAGCGTGGCACTACATATACTTCCCTTTTGGTTATGAACTTTTTGCTGGATGGTTCATCATCCCAATAATAATATTTATCGTTATGTTCACAGCAAATGCAGTAAACATCGCTGATGGAATGGATGGACTAGCTGGAGGTATGATGATACCGACTTTCTCAGTTCTAACATTACTTTCTTGGATAAATGGATTCGGTGAAATTGCAGTTTTAAACGCTACAGTAGTTGGAGCTCTAGTATCATATACATATTTCAATATTAAACCAGCAAGATTTATGATGGGAGATGTAGGATCACTAGGACTAGGAGCTTTACTTGCTGTAAACACTCTGGCAATTGGCGAAATCAGTACACTATTTTTCTTAGGTTTTATGTTTTACATAGAAGCTATATCGGTTCTTATACAAATAGCAGGAAAATATATTCTTGGCAGAAGAATATTCCGTATGGCTCCACTACACCACCATTTTGAAATGATCGGATGGAGTGAAGAAAAAACTATTATGAGATTTTGGATATTACATTTTATTTTTGTAGTCTTTGGTTTCTGGCTTGCGCTTCACTAATATGGAATATTTACACTGGGACGAAAAAAAGATAGATGAGAGTGATGATATAAATAAACTTTATGATAAAGGATACGTATTTACCCGTATCGATAAAGGTATGATGCATCAGACTAGATCTGTAAGAATTGATATATCAAGATTTAACCTGACAAGTGAAAATAGAAGAATACTGAGAAAAGGAGAAAATATAGTAATAGAAATCATAGATATTCCATACCAAGATTACAATTGGAAAATAGGAAAAATGGCAAAAGACTTTTATGATAAAAAGGCCAATGGTGCTTTTTCTGCAAATAAAATAAAAGAGCTAATTACAACAAAAGATAATTTTAATACTTTATTTAAATTTTCAGATAATGTTTCTAATGCTGGATATGCAATATCATTTAAAAATAATGAGATAATACATTATTGTTATCCATTTTATGAAATAGAAAAATCTATAAAGGATATGGGTCTAATCATGATGAATAAAACTATAAACTTTGCAAAAGAAAATAATTATAAATACGTTTACCTCGGTTCCCTACA
>CAZQAQ010000002.1:0-3756 GCA_964591325.1 uncultured Candidatus Saccharibacteria bacterium
AATATATCAGAGTCATATAGAAAAATGAATGAGGGTGTGGTAATGTTTATGTACTCTAAATATAAACTATGACAATAATTCAAAATCTAGTAAAAGAATAAATGGATGGAGGGTCTGGTGGAATACTATTGGAAAATATAAAAATATTAAGATTCTTAGAAGGAAAGAGATTAAAATACCTAAAAAAGATCATAAATTATCTGAATTTATAGGTATTATGTTGGGTGATGGTAGTATAAGTAAAAATATTATTAAAATTAGTTTAGATTCAAAATCTGATAAAGATTACATTTTATACACATCAAAGTTGTTAAAGAAACTATTTGGAGTTGATCCTACTTTCTATATTAACAAAAAAGCAAGAGTTATAGATTTAATAATCCAAAGAAGAAATCTAGTTGATTTTTGTGTTTCAGTTGGATTAATGGTTGGCAATAAAGTTAAGAAAAATGTTGATATTCCTGATTGGATTAAGAAAGATGATGAATTATCGGTGGCTTGTGTAAGAGGTTTGGTGGATACAGATGGATGCTTCTATACTCATAAATATAATTCTAATGGTAAGTTGTATAAATATACTAAAATCGCCTTTACAAGTAGATGTTCAAACATAATAAAAAGTGTTAGTGAAATTTTGATTAAACAAGGAATTTGTGTAAGAATAACAAAAGATGGAAATGATATAAGGATTGAGAGTAAAGAAGGTGTTAAAAGATATTTAAAAATCTTTAATACTCATAATATTAAGTTTAAGGATAAGATAATATAAAAAGGAACCGTGGCAGAGCGGTTTAATGTACCTCTTTGCTAAAGAGGCGAGCCCTTTAAAGGCTCCGAGGGTTCGAATCCCTCCGGTTCCGCAATAAGAACCTGTTATTGGTATGAATCGAGTACCTAGTTTAACAGTTTTAAGTTATGATTGTATCAATGAATATTGTAATTCCAAAAACCAAATCCGTATCAAATAAATTAATTATTGAACTCGAAAAAGAGTTCGGCTCATTGCCAAAAGACTATCTTTCTTTTTTAAAAGAGCATGATGGGGCAAAACCTGAGAGTAATGTTTTTAAATTGTCTAAAAATAATACTTCAAGTGTTGAAAAATTTATTTTAAGTGACAATATTATACAAAGAAGAGATTCTGTTCAAGGTTTCCCTTCAAACATGCTTCCAATTGCAGATGATGCCTGTGGTAATATATTTTATATAAATCCCAATAATGGGAATGTTTATTTTTGGGATCATGAAATTGAGTCTGATGGTATAAAAATCACTTCTTCATTTTCAGAATTCTTAGATAAGTTACAAAAGTTTAATATTGATGAAATTAAATTTAAGCATGGCCAAGTTAAATCAGTCTGGATAGATCCAGATTTTAAATCTAAATTATAAAATTATATAGCTACCCATATATCTAACTTCAACTCTAGAAATAGTACTAGAATACTCTTACGGCACCTCACAACCCCGATACTTAGCTTATATGGTCATATACAACAGTCTGAGTTGAGCAAGCTAATTTAACTTATGTGGATAATGATTTTCATCTTTGTACTATAATTAACTAATGAAATCTTTAATTAACATAATAAAATCATTTGCATTTATTTTACTAATCAACCTCTCTATATTTAGTTTTGCAAACGCTCAATCAAATAATGTTGGTGCCTTACAATTGAGTCTAGTTCCAAATCACGAAGATTCTGGTGTTCAAATAAAGATAGATATGACCAAGCTTAACTATAAAGACTATTTAAGTATGGGTGTTTATTGTGTTAAGGAAAATGGAAAAACAGATTTTGAAGCAAAAAATATATCTCCAAGTTGTGGAAATGTATTAAATAATATTGAAAATAAAATATATACAACTACAGTATCAAACCTAAATCCTAGTAGTGAATATGAATTTTGTTTAAGTGGTATAGATTCAAAATACACATCAACAGGGAATTTTGAGTGTGCAAAGATAAGTACACAACCAAAGAAATCTTCTGTTGCAATGATATATATAAATTATGATGTTTCTGAAACTACTAGAAATCTAATTAAAAGATATGAAGATACGATAAGACTTTCAAATCCAGATATAAATATAATTGAATTTTCTCCACAACAAGCCATATCAAGTAATGAGCTATACGAAAGACTTCGTAGTTCATATAAGAGTTCAAATTTAAAATACTTATTGATGATAGGTTTTAATCTGCCTGTACCTATGACACAGGATTCTATATATTTTGCAGATAATTATAGACATCTATCTATTGATGAAGTAAATATGAAAAGAGATTTTGTATATACATTAAATAGTGAAATATCTATATCTGTTATAAAGACTGAGGATGAAAAAGAAATGCAAGATTATTTTAATAGACTATATAAATTCTATACTGGAGAATTAAAGTTTGATAAAAAACTTTTTATTGCTGATGCGATGATACCTAGCGAATCCTCAATAAATCTTTCCAACGTTCCTGCTCGATACACACTTACTTCTACTGATTATATAAAAGGTATAACTTCTTATAACAATTCAAGTGATATTGATATAACAAAGTGGCAAAATGACTACCGTAGTTTTTTGGCCAAAAGTCATGAGATAACAATAATAAATGCTCATGGTGCAACAAATTTTCATATGCCATGCAGAATGAATGCTTCAAATAATGAAGAGGGTTGTATTTCAAGTAGTTTTATAAAAAATGCTAAGCCAAATTCTCAATTTATAATAGGTATATCATGTAATATAGGAAATTTTATGACCAGAGGTTCACCTATGGTTGCTTATATATTTTCTGGAAATGCTTTAGCTGGAATCGGTGCTGAACTGCCACTTTGGGATAGTAATAGTCTTATTGCAAAGACTATGTTAAAAAAACTTTCAGAAGGTTCACGAGTAGGGGATCTGGTTCTAAATAATGGTTTGGTAGTTATAGGAGATCCATTTTTGAAGATTGGTCTTTCACAAAATTATAAATCAAAAATAGAAATTGAAGGTATAAAGAGTATATATCCTAGTTCTGGAGCACCAGGCACAAAAGTAACTTTGGTACTTTCAAATCCAAACAATACACCTATAGGTGTTGGAGATTTCAACTTTGGACCTTACGGTTTGGTAAATTTCTCAAATTCAAACAATACTATTACATTTAATGTTCCTAAGGATGCAAAGATGGGATATTATGATGTTGTTTGGTTCAGTTCAAAAGATTCATATAGTGTTAAGTTTAATGTTATTTCAAGTAGTTCTTCAGTATCTATAAATAATTCAGATAAAGAAATAAATTATAGTTTCAATAGTCTATTATCAAATATATATTCGGGATTTAGTAATTTATTTAATAAATAAAATGTCACAATATAAAAAGGGTTTTATAAATTCACCAGTTTCAATATTTATAGCAATAATCATTATCGCTATTTTAGGTTATGGAATTTATTATTTAAGCAAAGATTCAATTTCTCAAGAAAGTGTAAGTCTAAAAACATATGAAAATAGCTCTATAAGCTTTCAGTATCCATCTATACTTTCTCAAAGTGAGACTAAAAACGGTGTGAGGTTATCACATTTTATTCCTTACAAACATTTTGATCCTTGTGATCTAAAAGGGGATGTTGAGAAGCAGCTTGATAATTTAACTGATTTCGATGTAACTATAAATGTTATAGATAAGAATTTATCAGATTATATAAAATCTGCATCATGGCCTAGTAGCGAATATGTTTTAAAGAATCCATATTCATTTGGTAAATTAA
>CAZQAQ010000002.1:3856-9791 GCA_964591325.1 uncultured Candidatus Saccharibacteria bacterium
TATATCCTGATTCAATAAATAGATCATAAGCTTGTTTTGCGGTACTTCCCGTAGTTACCACATCGTCTATTATGACTATTATTTTATCTTTTATTTCATTATCTATTTCAATAGAGAATATGCCTTTCGATTCCTGTATTCTTTCATTACGTTTCTTCAAGGTCTGTCTATCTTTATGGATCAATCTCTTTAATATATTGTAATTTTTATTAAATATTTTTTCTTTATCTATTTTTATTATTTGATCTATCAATATTTCACATTGATTGTATCCGCGTTCTTTGCGTCTCTTTTTTGATATTGGGATTGGGATCAGAATCGCGCCTGATTTATAGGTTTTTAATAAATATTCATATAAATAATATGAAGCAATATCTACAGCTTTTTTATTCTTTTTATACTTTATCTGCCATACAAGCTCTGTGATTATGGGGTGTTTGTATGAATATAGGCTATGTATAAAATCAAAAGGAGGTGTATTGGCGGGTTTGGTTTCTTTGTAAAAATCAGCTATAGAAATATTTCTGATTTTTAATTCTATTTCATTTGGTGGAAATATGAAATCGAGTAAAATCTGGCATGCTTTAAACAGTTTTATAGGTATTTTTGATATAAATGTCATGATATAATATTTGTTATGAGTTTTCTTAGTAATATTTTATCGGCTTTCTCAAAGAAGGATCAAAGTGTTTTGGGTATTGATATAGGTTCTTCTGCTATAAAAGTTGTACAAATAAAAAAGAAAAGAGGACGTGCTGTTCTTGAAACATATGGAGAATTAGCTCTAGGTCCTTATGCTGGTGTAGAAGTAGGTAGGGCAACAAGTTTGAGTAATGAAAAGATCATAGAGGCATTAAAAGATATTTTGAGAGAATCAAAGACTACAACTGTAAATGCTGGTGTGGCGCTTCCACTTTCATCTAGTTTAATTTCTTTTATAAATCTACCGAGCGTTCCTGGAAAACAAATGGCTGAAGTTGTGGCTCTTGAGGCAAGAAAATATATACCTGTTCCTATGAGTGAAGTTATGCTTGATTGGTCTCCAGTACCAAAAGAAGATACTGTACCAAGTAGTGATGATGAAATAAAAGATGATTCAAAAAATTCTGTTAAACAACAAACTCAAGATGTTTTAATAGTGGCAATTCACAATGAATATTTATCAAATTACCAGACAATTACTCAAGGCGCATCTATTGTACCATCATTTTATGAAATAGAATTATTTAGCTCTATTCGTGCTGTTGTCGAGCAGGGTATACAGACTGTAATGATACTAGATATGGGTGCAAGACTTACAAAACTCTACATAGTCGAGAGAGGTGTGTTGCGCGCTTCTCACATAATCAATAAAGGATCACAAGATATAACTCTAGCTCTATCACAAGCTTTGAGTATAAGTGTAAATGAAGCAGAAAATTTGAAGAGAGTTCATGGTTTGAAGGGTGGACCTGAACAAAAAGAATTAACAGAGATAATAACTGTAAATCTAGACTATATATTTTACGAAGCAAATACTACACTGTTAAATTATCAAAGAAAATACTCAAAAAATATCTCAAAAGTCATACTTACAGGTGGAGGTGTGTTGCTTAAGGGCTTTATAGACTTAGCAAAGATAAGTTTCCAGAGTGATATCGTATATGCAGACCCATTTGGTAGATTGGAGTCACCTGCATTTCTAGAACAGGAGTTTAAGGAGGCTGGACCAGAGTTTTCTGTGGCTATAGGTATAGCTCTTAGGAAACTTTCTGAAAACGGATAAAGATATACACAGTTTTATTAAACGTGGCTATTTTTGTGTAGTATAATGTTATGTAATAGTTGTTTTTAAATATGGAGACAAAATTTCAAACTTCATTTATTCCAAAAAAACCTTTAACTACAGACGGCAGTAGTAAGGTTATTCCTAGTCACTCTTCTGGTGGTACTAGTATATTTATGATAATTGGGGCTCTTGTATTTATAGCTTCAGTTGCTGGTGCTATATTTTCAGTTGTTTGGAAGGGTGTACTAATAAATTCACAAAAGCAATACAAGATTTCTCTCGCTAGAAATAAAGAAAGTTTCAATGTCTCTCTAATAGAAGATCTAAAAAAGGCTAGTGCAAAGCTAGATCTTACAAGAAACTTGGTAAAATCTCACGCTTCTGTTTCAGAAGTATTCAATATAATAGGTGCTCTAACGATTGATGGGGTAAGATTCGACAATCTTTCATATGAAGGCCCTACAGGAAATGGAGAAAGTGGAACTTTGGCAAAAGTAAGTCTAAAGGGTATTGCAAAAGGATATAGCAGTATAGCTTTCCAATCAGATGTATTTGGTAAATCAAGTCAGCTTGGTACAAATAAGGTTATAAAAAATCCTTTACTATCAGATATGTCACTTGATCAAAGTGGAAATGTTTCATTTAACTTTTCAGCAAATATAGATCCTCAGCTATTTACCTATGAAAAAGTTCATAGTGATTTGCTTAAGTCAGAAAGTTCTGGGCAAGATAATAGCGCAAATGCCTCTGACGCATTAAATAACAATTAATAGTATGAATAAAAATATAACAGCTGTAATACTAATAATTTTGGCAGGAGGTATATATTTTACCTTTACAAGCAACAGACTTACTGAACTTAAAGCTATACAGACTGTAAATGATCAATATCAAGAAGCAATAAAGAATTCAGAAAATCTTATAAAGGTAAGAGATGAAGTAAATGCAAAATACAGCTCTATTTCTATAGAAGACAGAGAAAGATTGAATAAGCTTTTACCAAATACAGTTGATAATGTAAGACTAATAATAGATGTAAAAGATAATATTGCTTCAAAACATGGTTTGTTACTAAAGGGTATAAAGACTACATCTCCAGAAGCTACAATGGCTCTAAATGCTCCTGCAAACAGAGGTGGAGCACCAAGTACACCTTCAAGTTACGGTACAGTTACACTTTCATTTGATGTGACAACTACTTATGAAACATTCCTTTCATTTTTAAATGATCTAGAATCAAGTCTTAGAATAATGGATGTATCTAAACTATCTGTAAAATCAAACCCAAATGGACAATACGATTTCTCAGTAGAAATAAAAACATATTGGTTAAAAGAATAATATGAATAATTCATCATCAAAAAACGGAATAATAGTACTTGTAGTCGCAATAGTATTTATTGGTGGTATTTACTTTTATATGAATGGAAATCCAAGTGGGGACTCAATAAATTCACTTTCTGCATCAAGTATAGATGCTGATGCTGCAAGAGAAGGAGCAGAAATACTTACTCTTTTATCACAAATAAAATCATTAAAGATAGATACATCTATATTCAATGATCCAGTTTATAAAACTCTTATAGACTATACTGTAGAAGTACCACCACAAAATATTGGTAAAAAGAATCCTTTTGCAAACTTTGTTGGTACTACAGTGGTAGAAACAAAACCTGCTGTTAACCCTAGAACAGGGAGATAAAATTCCAAAAATATGAGTATCATAGACATACTCCTTTCAAAAAATTTGATATCAAAAGGTGATATCAAAGAAATAAAAGATAGAACAAGTAAGGGAGAGATCCTAGATCAAGTTCTTATTGAACGTGGAATAAAGCCAGAAGAAATAGTAAAAGCTAGAGGTGAGTTTTTGAATATACCAGTAAAATCTCTAGGTGATACAACAGTACCATTTGAAGCTTTGGATTATATACCAGAAGAGTCTGCAGCTCACTATAAATTTGTCCCTATTGGTATAAAAGATGGAACACTAGAAGTGGGAATAGTAGATCCAGACAATATAGAAGCACGTGATGCGCTAAATTTTATTGTTGCAAAGAAAAATATCCCTTACAAAATTTATATAATAAGTGTAGATGATTTCAATAAAGTAATAGAATCATATAAAGGAATTTCCGGTGAAGTATCAAAAGCTCTTTCTGAACTAGAAACAGTTCTTTCTGTAGATAAAGAGGGTACTATAGAGAAAAAAGACGCAAAGACAGATCCAAAATCAGAAGCTTTTATAATAGAAGATGCTCCTGTTGTGAAGATTGTGGCAACAATAGTTAGATATGCAACTGAAGGAAATGCGTCTGACGTTCATATAGAGCGTATGTACGATAAAGTTAGAGTACGTTTCCGTGTTGATGGAGTCTTGAATACAAGTTTGGTTTTGCCTGCTCAAGTTCATGAGGCGGTAGTGGCAAGAATAAAAGTGCTTTCAAATATGAAATTGGATGAAAAGAGAAAACCTCAAGACGGTCGTTTTTCTGCTCGTATTGATGGTAGAAAGATAGATTTCCGTGTATCTACTTTCCCAGCTTATTATGGAGAAAAGGTTGTGATGCGTATCCTCGATCAAGAAAAAGGTGTGAAGAAACTTGATGATATGTTTATTACCCCAAAGAATTTGGCTTATATAAAAGAAGCTATTCAGAGACCATATGGACTTATTTTGATAACTGGACCTACAGGATCAGGAAAGTCCACAACACTTTACTCTATGTTGAATGAAGTAGATAAAGAGAGTACAAATGTGCTTTCTCTAGAAGATCCGGTTGAATATAACATGGAAGGAGTGAGTCAATCTCAAGTTAGACCAGAAATTGGTTATACATTTGCATCCGGATTGCGTACAACACTGAGACAAGACCCAGATGTGATCATGGTGGGAGAGATCCGAGATAGAGAAACAGCTCAACTGGCTGTGCAAGCGGCACTTACAGGTCACCTTGTGTTCTCTACACTTCACACCAACAATGCTGCTGGTGTTATACCTCGTCTTATAGACATGGGTGTAGATCCATATCTTATTGCACCCACACTTATTATGGCTATTGCACAGAGACTAGTGGGTCTACTTTGTCCTGGTGCGGGCAAACTTGTTCCTGTAGAAGGTAGTTTGAAAAAGATAATAGATAAACAGTTTGAGGACTTACCAGAAGAATATAAAAAAGATATTCCATTTTCTAATGAAGTCTATGAAATTGCTCCAACTCCAGAATGTCCTAGAGGTACAAAAGGCCGTACTTCAGTTTTGGAAGTATTTAAAATGGATAAAGATATTGAAAATGTGATTTTGAAGAGTCCAACTGAACTTGAAATTTCAAAAATCCTTAGAAAAAAAGGTATGTTAACTATGAAAGAAGATGCAATGATAAAAGCCTTTCAGAAAATTATCCCCTTTGAGGAAGTAAATAAACTCTAGTATAATATCTACATATTATGGAAACTTCTCAAAATAAAAAAAGCATACTACTTATAGACGATGATAAGTTTCTTATAGAAATGTATGCTCTTAAGTTTAAAAATAGCGGTTTTGAAGTAAATTCTGCTTTGGGTCCAGAAGAAGCATTAAAATTGATAAGGGGAGGTTTAGAGCCAAGTATTATTTTGATGGATTTGGTTATGCCTGGTATGGATGGGCTTGAACTTCTATCTGTAATAAGAAAGGAAGAATTGGTAAAAAAGACCGTGATAATAATGCTTACAAATCAAGGTGTTCCAGATGACATTGCAAAAGCAAAAAAGTTAAATGTTGATGGTTATATTATAAAAGCAACATCTATTCCTTCAGAGGTGCTTTCTGAGGTTATAAGAATATATGAATCTACAAAGAAATAAATAAATAAAAATTATGGAATATAAAAAAGAGATTGAGGAATTGGTACAAACTGTAGTTCATGAAGGAGCTTCTGATCTACATCTTTCTGAAGGGAGAAATCCTTCTATTAGAGTTTCTGGAAACCTTATTCCACTTATAAAAAAGCCTATACTATCAGCTTCAGATATGAAGGGTATATCAAATGAATTTTTAAGTGATAGAAATAAACAAATACTAGAAAAAGAGAGAAGTGCTGACTTTTCATATAGCCTTACAAATGTACGTTTCAGAGGAAATGTTTATTACAGACAAGGACAGTTATCAATAGCTTTGCGTCTTAT
>CAZQAQ010000002.1:9891-61318 GCA_964591325.1 uncultured Candidatus Saccharibacteria bacterium
TCAGAGGAAATGTTTATTACAGACAAGGACAGTTATCAATAGCTTTGCGTCTTATCCCAAAAAGCATAAGAACACTTTCTGAATTACACCTACCGCCAGTACTAGAATCTTTTACTAGAAAGCCACAAGGGTTCTTTCTTTGTGTGGGACCTATTGGTCAAGGTAAAACTACAACACTAGCTTCACTTATTGAAATAATAAATCAAACAAGAAGTGAACATATACTTACAATTGAAGACCCTATCGAATACCTCTATGATTCAAAGAAATCAATCATAGATCAAAGGGAAATAGGTACGGACGCTCCAGATTTTCATTCTGCACTTACTGCAATGTTTAGAGAGGATATAGATGTTTGTCTTGTAGGGGAAATGAGAGATATACAGACTATATCTACAGCTGTTACAGCTGCAGAAACAGGTCACCTTATATTTTCAACACTCCATACAAACAATGCCGCTCAGACTATAAATCGTATAATAGACTCATTTCCACCTTCTCAACAGGATCAGATTCGTATACAGCTTGCTGGGAGTTTGACCGGAATATTCTCTCAAAGATTGATACCAAGAGTTTCTGGAGGTCTAGTTCCTGCTTATGAGCTTCTTATAAATAACAATGCTGTTGCAAACCTAATAAGAGAAAAGAGAATACATGAAATAAATACAGTTATTGAAACAGGGCTTGGGGAAGGAATGGTAGATATGAACCGTTCTCTCGCAGAACTTGTACGTATAGGTGAGATTACTGTTGATAATGCTTTCTTAAATTCATTTAACCCAAAGACACTGGAAAGAATGATATAAAAATATGTTATTTATATACAAAGCAATAGACAATACAGGTGCAGAAAAATCAGGATCAATAGATGCTATAAATGTTGATATAGCGATTTCTTCACTTCAAAGAAGAGGTTTGGTTATCACATCTATAAATGAAGCAGACGCTGGAAAGGGTTTGTTTTCAAAAAATATTTCTTTCTTTGATAGAGTTTCAAATAAAGATGTTGTGATTTTGTCTAGACAATTGGCTACACTGTTTGAAGCGCAGGTTTCAGCTCTTAGAATATTTAGACTACTATCATCTGAAGCTGAAAATAAATTCTTAGGTAAATCACTTGCTACTATTGCTGATGATCTACAATCTGGTAGTTCAGTTTCTGTTGCTTTGGGTAAGCATCCAAAGATATTTACAGAATTTTATACAAGTATGGTAAAAGCAGGTGAAGAGTCTGGAAAATTGAACGATACATTCAACTACCTAGCAGATTATCTAGATAGAACATATGCTTTAGTTTCAAAAGCAAAAGGGGCTTTGATATACCCAGCTTTCGTCATAGGAACATTTATAACCGTTATGATCCTTATGTTCACTACTGTTATTCCAAAGATCAGTGCAATACTTGTAGATTCAGGACAAGAGATACCTATATATACAAAAATAGTTTTGGGAATAAGTAATTTCTTTGTATCTTATGGATTTATTATGCTAGGTGTTGCTATAGTCGGAGGATTTTTATTGGTTAGATATATAAGAACAAAAGATGGAAGAATGGCTTTTGATAAATTTAAACTAGCTATACCTTTTGTAAGTACACTATTCAAGAAACTTTATCTTTCAAGACTTTCAGACAATATGAATACTATGCTTATGGCAGGTATACCTATGATCAGGGCTTTGGAACTAACTTCTTCAGTTATAAATAACGTAGTTTATAAAGGAATAATATCTGATGCGGTGGAAGGTGTGAAAGCAGGTAAACCAATATCAGAATCACTATCAAACAATACTCAAATACCTGGAATTATGATTCAAATGATGAAGGTTGGAGAGGAAACAGGAGAATTGGGTAATATTTTGAAAACTCTAGCAACATTCTACTCAAGAGAGGTAACAACAGCAGTAGATGCTCTGGTGAGCCTTATAGAACCACTTATGATAGTCCTTTTGGGAGGAGGGGTGGCTGTATTGCTAGCTTCTGTACTTATACCTATATACAATATCGCTTCTTCACAGTAAGAGGTTTTGCACTAGTTATCCACATTGGTATTTAGTTCACATAAACAACTTTGCTATAATAGTGTTCATAAGGTATTAAAGTTAAATTAATAGTAATTAAATAAAATGAAAACATATTTAAATAGAGGTTTCACATTGATCGAATTGCTAGTTGTGATAGCAATCATCGGTATATTGTCATCGGTTGTTCTTGCATCACTAAATACAGCAAGAGGAAAGGGATCTGATACAGCAGTAAAGGCAAACCTTGCAAATGTAAGAGCACAGGCAGAGATAATTTATGACGGACAGAGTTGTTATTCAAGTGATGCTAGTACAGCATGTGCAGCAGCAGCTGTTAATGCCGTAGCTGCATGTCCAGCTGTCGGAGCAGGTACAGCAGGAACATTGTTTAGAAATGATACAGTAGCAAATCAGATAGCTTCTGCAAAAGCAGCAGCTGGAGGACTTACAGCTTGTGCTTCTACAGCAAATCAGGCTGCTTGGGCAATTGCTGTTCAGTTGAAACAAGATCTTAAGACAGCATGGTGTGTAGATAGTACAGGCGCTTCAAAGCAAATAGGTGATGCTTCAGCATATACACAAGCAACATTAACTGCAGATGTAGCTGGAGGAGTTTGTGGTTCATAATTTGATTTAGTTAGTAAAACAAAAAACCACCTTTATGGGTGGTTTTTTTGTTTATGCTGCCTATTGAAATTTATGCCAGTTGATTAAAAGTCTACCAAACATATTTAACCAATTTCTGCATATTCCCATTCTATTTTCATTTGGGTCTTTTGTTATATCTGACATAAAGCTATTTGTATCAGGGTTATCTATGGTTTTTGATAATTCCTCCATATCTTTTCTCCATGGCTCAGCTACATTTGTGTTTGTATTTGAAAGGTGTTTTGAATAATTACTGATTGATTTTAGTATTTTATAACAATAATCTTGCATTAGTAATTCAAATAATTGTGTGGGTTGGTCTGTAATATCTATGATCTTTTTTCCTATTTCGTTCATGTTTACCAAAGGGTCAATATTATTTACTTTCATATTTGAAATTATATTTGAAATTACTCGATCCATTTTTGTCAGCTCATATACACTATTGTTACCAACTGGTCTAGAACCACGAGGTCTTTCATGACCAATAATTAAGGGTGAAAAATACGACACTTTATCAGCAAACGCTTTCCACCTTAGGGTTCCATATACTAATTCATGGCCTCTACCGTTCGACATAAAAGGAGGTGTAAGTTTTCTATTATCTATACCCATAACTGTACATATACACATTATTCCTTGATATATAGTTTCTGACATTGTTGACCACACTATTCTTCGAGTATTTTTTATATTTTTATATTCATCCGAAGTAATATTTCCTAGTTTATTGAATACTTGTGGTAATAACATTAGTGGGGTATTTGATTCCATAGGAGAATCACCATATATACCCATAAAAGTATCTATAACAGAACTATCCTTTATGTATTCAGGTGTATCTGCTTTAAATATTTCTGAGACTTTTTTGCCTAGTGCTTTTTCATGAATTGATAAAATGTCTATTTCTATAGGTTTAAATAAACTTGGAACATTTTCATCTTTATTTAAAAACCAAGTTTCAAAAGGGTTTTCTATTGTAAAGTTAGGTCTTGTCTGGTCTGGTGTAAAAAAATTAAATATTACATCGTAGTCTATTGAGATAATCAATTCACCTTTTGTGTTTGCTAAAAGATAATTTTGGCTCGACCCTACAGTATAAGCAGAGTTTTTGTCTCCACAAAATGCATATATACACACATCCTCTGGTATATTCTTTTCTTTTGATACTTTTATTGCATAGTTTCTCCTATCATCTCTATCAATAAATTCTATTTTTCCTTTATATCTGTCAACCACACCATTTATTATCTCTCTGTTTTTGGTTGTATACTGTTGTTCACTACAATCATCTATTACCATTATTCTTGGTGTTCGATTGTACTTATTTAAGTTATCTATAAGTCCATTTAGAGCCGATTTAACTGTTTCATTATCATTATATGCTGGTATACAGACTGTGGTAATTTTTTGATTTTCCATCTCTATATTATATCTATATTTATCCTATTATAAAGATGCTCTTTATCTCTTTATCTGTTAAAATGTATATATGAAAATATCTTTTAAAAATGGTTTTACTTTGATTGAGCTTATGGTGGTTATGGCAATTATTGCTATATTAACAGCGGTTGTACTTTCAAATCTTGGTCAGTCAAAGATGAAGGCGCGTGATGGTAAGAGGGTATCTGATATTGCACAGATACAGCTTGCTCTAGAACTATACTTTGATAGGTGTAATGCTTATCCAGGTAGTTTGGATTTAACAAATTCAAACACTACTTGTGCTACAAACTCAAATATAAAATTAGGCAATTATATTACTGCAATTCCTACTGACCCAGTTACAAAGGTTGTTTATGATTATTCAGGCTCTGGTAGTCCAGTTGTTGATTATGTTTTAAGAACTAAACTTGAAACTAGCAATCAAGCACTAAGTGATGATGTTGATGGTACACAGCTGACACTTGATTGTTCAGACTCTCCAAACTTTTACTACTGTGTAAAGCCAAAGTAATGAATGTTTTATTTTTAGTATTTTCTTTTATACTAGGTACTCTTATTGGAAGCTTTTTGAATGTTGTATCTCTGAGGTTCAATACTGGTATGACACTGGGGGGTAGATCAAAGTGTTTTTCCTGCGGTAAAACACTTACATGGAGTGAACTTATACCGGTATTTAGTTTTTTATTTCAAAGTGGTAAATGTAGAAAATGTAAAACAAAGATCTCATGGCAATATCCTATTGTAGAAACAATTTCCGGGATAATTTTTGTCTTAATATTTATATATTTTCCTCCGATTGGGGTATATGAGAGTATAAATACAGTATTTTATTTGGTTATAACATGTATATTACTTGTTATTACTGTTTACGATATAAAACACAAGATTATCCCAGATTCACTTTCTTATAGTTTTGCTATTATCGCTTTTATTCATATGTTTATATCAAAAGATCTTACTTTTATTATGCCACCAATATATGAAATACTTGCTGGACCCATCATTGCTTCACCTTTTGTATTTTTATGGATTATTTCAAAAGGTAAGTGGCTTGGACTTGGAGATGCAAAACTGGTTTTGGGTATAGGTTATACACTAGGGCTTTTTGCTTCTATATCTAGTCTTATATTGTCTTTTTGGATAGGTGCTTTTGTTGGAGTTGCTTATATGCTTTTTATTGTAAAAAAATATAAAAAGGGTTATGAACTTCCTTTTGGTCCGTATCTTATTCTTGGAATGTATATTGTTCTTTTTACAAACATCACAATTATCGATATTCCATCACTAATTTCTCTAATAAAATAAAATGCAATTAAAAAATAAAAATAAAATTAGATCAAGTATAAAAGGTTTTACTCTGGTCGAACTAGTCATATCTATAGGAATATTCGCTCTTATGACTGGTGTCTTACTTTCAAAATACGGAAACTTCAATCAAGGTGTAATACTTACAAATCTTGCTTATGATATAGCATTGGCAATAAGGACTTCTCAGTCTTACGGTATAAATGTAAAAAGTGCTCCAACAAGTAGTGCAAATTATTCAAATAGCTTCCAATACGGGTATGGTATGCACTTTAGTACTTTAAATGATACCGAGAAAAAGAAAATGACTTTTTTTGTTGATAAATCTCCAGTAGATAAGGTTTATAACAAGCCAGACGATGACGCTCCTTCATCAGGTGAGCTTATAACAGAATATTCAGTTAAAAGAGGGCTTAAAATAAATAAACTTTGTGTTGGCGCTGATATATCTACATGTATTGCAGTAACTTCTATGGATGTTATGTTTCTACGTCCTGATCCAAATGCTATAATTACTGCAAACGGAAATGGGGGAACTACTTATTCTTATGCTTATATAGAGATACTATCTCCAGACGGTACAAGTAAAAAGATAGAAGTAAGGAAAACAGGTCAAATTGAAATAACAGATTAAAATGTTTTTATTTTTAAATAAAAAAAGTACATTCAAAAAAGGTTTTACTCTAATAGAGATAATAGTGTCTTTGGCTATTTTCAGTATCGTTTCAGTCATAGCTGTTGGTGCACTTCTAAAGATTATTGATGCAAATAAGAAATCTCAGTCACTTAAAACTGCAATAAATAATGTTAGTTTTGTATTGGAATCTATGTCTCGTGAATTAAGAGTTGGTACAAACTACTATTGTACAAAAACAAATTTTACTCTTTCTAGTGGTGCTTCTTTACCATCAAGACTTGGATGTTCTGCTGATGTGCAAGATTGGATAATTGCTTTTTATTCTTCAAATACAGCATCAAATGGGGCTGGAGGTAATTGTCATCTAGTGTATGCTTATCGATTTGCAAATGGAACAATAGAAAAAGCAGAGCAAACAACATGCTCAGATTCACTTTCAAATTCTTCATTTCACCCAGTTATATCTAAAGATGTTAAGTTTTCAAAAGCGAGTTTGGCAGTAAATGTCTCACCGGTAGGCTCTTTTATTGAAAAACAATCATATGCACTCATTCATTTAGTTGGTTATGTTGGTGGAAAAGAAAATGTTCAAACACATTTCGATGTTCAAACAAGCATATCTCAAAGACTTACAGATTAATTTATGAAAAATATTATTTATAAAAATAAAATATTTAGTTTAAAAAGCCTAAAAAATAATTCTGGTTTTACTATTGTAGAGACTCTTGTTGCAATTACTATACTTATGATAGCTATTGCAGGACCACTAACAATTGCTCAAAAGGGTCTTACTGCATCTACTTATGCTAGAGATCAAATGATTGCATCATTTCTTGCTCAAGATGGGCTAGAGTATGCAAAAAATATAAGAGATAATAATCTTAAAAATAGAGACCCGATCGACTGGCTATATGGACTGACTTCTTGTACATCACATGACCCTTGTAGTGTAAACACACTCGATGGAGATCCTACGTCAGATACAAGTCCATTAGGTGTAGATACTTGTCCTTCTGGTTACGATACAAGTTCAAACTATGAGTGTCCTTTGTACAAAAGTAGTACAAATAATGTTGGTTATACTCCTGACTCATCAAATATAGACGAAACACAGTTTAATAGAGTTTTTTATATAATACCTGATCAATTGAATTCAAATAAAGCTAGTATGGTGGTAAAAGTATTTTGGTATAACGGAACAGTATCAAATGAGGTCATATATCAAGATGAAATTTATAATATAAGACTATGATAAATAAAAGAAGATTAAATATTATATATAGTAGGGGATATACGCTTTTATTTGCTGTTTTGGTATCATCTCTTGTTTTGGTTGTAGGTGTTTCTATACTTACAATAAGTAAAAAAGAATATCAATTGTCTGCTTCGGCTAGAGATTCGACCCTTGCCATATACGCAGCAGATGGTGCTCTTGAGTGTTTTGCATATGCTGATCAGGATACACAACCTGGAGAATTCCATTCTGATATGGCATGTGGAGAAGATAGAGGGTCAGTGTATATCTCAAGTACAGATCCACTACTCCATACACTTTCATTTAAAGCAAAAATGGGTAAGGGTGCGGATGATAACTCTTGTGCAGATCTTTATGTGGAAAAAAGGTATTCAAATAATACATGGTCAACCGTTATACAATCTAGAGGATATAGTACTGGGTGGGATAGTAATAATCTAGATTGTGGCAAAACTAGTGCAAAGAAAGTTGAGAGAGCTATTAGACTTTCTTACTAATATTGGTATTCTTATAGTATGGATGAAAGGGTATCAAAAGACACAATAAATAGGCTAAATAAACTAAAAGAGGCGATAGAAAAATATCGTTATGACTATCATGTTTTAAATAAGACTACTATATCCGAATCAGCTCTCGATTCACTTAAACATGAACTAGTAGAGATTGAAACAAAGTATCCACAACTTATAACTCCAGATTCTCCATCACAAAGAGTTGCTGGTGAGCCTTTACCTGAATTTAAAAAGATCACACATAAAGTCCCTCAATGGTCTTTTAATGATGCGTTTTCTAAAGAGGATATGATTGAGTTTGACGCTAGGGTAAAGAGATTTTTGATACAGTCAGGTATAGAAAATCCAAATCCAAGTTATGTGTGTGAACATAAGATCGATGGACTTAAGGTTGTTCTTGAGTATAAAAATGGTCTTCTTTTTAATGCCGCCACAAGAGGGGACGGAAAAATCGGTGAAGATGTAACTTCAAATGTTAGAACTATAGAATCAATACCTTTAAAGCTAAATAAACCAGTAAATATAATAGTTGAAGGAGAGATCTGGATGTCAAAAAAACAACTTGAAATATTAAATAAAGAAAAAGTTAAAAATGGTGAAGAGCCATATGCAAACCCTAGAAATCTTGCAGCGGGTTCTATACGCCAACTTGATCCAAAGGTTGTTGCAGAAAGAAAGCTAAAGGCTTTTATATATGATATAGCTCAGTATGATAATTTTCCTCAAAGCCAAAAGGAAGAACTTGAGCTTTTAGGTGAACTTGGTTTTGCGGTAAATAAATATTTTAAATACTGTAAAGATATAAATGAGGTAGTTGAATATTGGAAAGATTGGCAAAATAAGATGGATAAACAAGATTATCTAGCAGATGGTGTTGTTGTAAAAATGAATGACAAGAGATATCAAGATCTATTGGGTTATACAGGAAAAGCTCCAAGGTGGGGTATTGCATTCAAGTTTCCTGCTGAACAAGTCACAACTGTTGTCGAAGATATAGTATTGCAAGTTGGAAGAACAGGAGTGGTTACACCAGTGGCGCATTTGAGACCTGTATCTGTTGCTGGATCTACAGTTTCTAGAGCTACATTACATAATGAAGATGAGATAAATAGATTGGATATAAGAATTGGTGATACTGTTGTTTTGCAAAAAGCAGGGGATGTAATACCAGATATTGTTTCTGTTGTTTCTGATTTGAGACCAAAGGATAGCAAACCATACAAATTTCCAACTCATGTACAAGGATGTGGTGGAGATGGAAGTATAGAAAGGATTCCTGGGCAAGCTGCTTGGAGATGTGTATATAAAGATTCTTTTGAACAGAATAAAAAGAAATTTTATTATTTCGTATCTAAAAAATGTTTTAATATAGATGGTTTGGGTCCAAAGATTATTGATCAACTATTAGATAATGGCCTCGTATCTACATTTGATGATATTTTTACATTAAAAAAAGGTGATCTTCTGGCTCTACCTCGTTTTGCAGAAAAGTCTGTAGATAATCTACTTGAATCTATTTCAAATTCAAAGAAAATATCTCTAGCAAGACTTATATCCTCATTATCAATAAATCAAGTCGGGGAAGAGACCGCGTATGATATTGCAAATCACTTTAAGAATATAGAAAAAATAGTTGAAGCAAAAAAAGAAGAAATAGAATCAATATACGGAGTTGGTCCTGTAGTGGCGCAGTCTGTATATGAATGGTTCTCAGATTCAGAAAATCGAAAACTTCTAAAAAAGATACTGAACCATGTTCAGGTTGAAAAGATAAATAAAATAGACAATCCAAAAGTCTTAGGAAAGACTTTCGTCTTTACAGGTACAATGCCTGGTTTAGATAGAGATGAAGCTAAACTTATGGTTAGAAAACTAGGAGGTGAAGTATCAAATACTGTTTCAAAGAATACAAACTATGTTGTATCTGGAGAAAGTGCTGGTTCAAAACTAGATAAAGCAAAAGAACTGGGTATACCAATATTAGATCAAGATCAATTCTTGGAAATGGTAAATTAGGTGGTTTTTTGTTAGACTTCATTTATAAAATTATGATAACAAAAGCTGAAATAGAGAAACTGGCTGATCTGGCTAGAATAAAGGTCTCTGAGGACGAAAAAGAGTCATTGGCAAATGATATTGGTGCCATTCTTTCATATGTAGATGAAATTAAAAAGATAAATATGGATATTGATGCAAAATCAGACATTGGAGCAGTATCAAACGTTGCTAGAGAGGATGTTGTTGTTTCTTCATCGCCTCAAACTATAGAAAACATAATGAATGAATCACCCGATAGAGAAGGTGATTTTATTGCTGTTAAAAAGATAATATCTCAAGACTAATATGATAGATATAAACAACATCACAATAAAAAAAGCTCATGAAGATATGAAAAGTGGCAAATATTCTGCCACTGATCTTGCTAAGGCATATCTTGAAAATATAAAAATAATAGATGATAAAATCCACGCTTATCTAGAGGTGTATAATGATGTTTTGGAACAAGCTAGTATAGCTGATAAAAAGTTTAAAAATGGTGATTATACTCTTTTGACCGGAATACCATTTGCTATAAAAGACAATATTTTGGTTAAAGGCAAAATAGCAAGTTCAGCTTCAAAGATATTGGAGAATTATCATGCTAGTTATGATGCAACTGCAATAGAAAAATTAAAAAAGGCAGGAGCTGTACTCATCGGTAGAACAAATATGGATGAATTTGCTCTAGGCGGTTCTACAGAAAAATCTGCTTTTGGTGTTACAAGAAACCCTCATGATTTAGATAGAGTTCCTGGCGGTACTTCTGGGGGTTCTGCAGCTTCAGTTGCTTCAAATACATCTCTTGTTGCTTTGGGATCAGATACAGGAGGATCTGTGAGACAACCATCTGCATTTTGCGGTGTTGTAGGTTTAAAACCAAGTTATGGCTCTATATCAAGATACGGACTTATGTCAGCAGTGTCTTCATTTGATCAGATAGGTCCTATCGGTAAAACAGTTTCAGATGTTGAAATAGTTTTTAATACAATAAAAGGAAATGATATTCATGATGGAACAAGTATTAAAAGTGATACATATAAAAAGACCAGAATTGGAAAAAGTAAACCAGTTATAGGGGTTCCTGGATTCTTTATGAATATGGGCGGAATTAAAAAAGAAGTTTTGGATAATTTTAAACTTACTATAAATAAGTTTAAAGAACTAGGTTTTGAAGTAAAAGATATAGATTTGCCAAATGCTTCTTATGCACTTCCTGCATATTATATTGTAAATTTTGCTGAAGTTTCTTCCAATCTTGCAAGATTTGATGGTGTAAAATACGGTTTACATAAAGAAGGAAAAGACATAGTGGGGGATTATTTTGAAACAAGAGGTAGTGGATTTGGTAAGGAAGCCAGAAGAAGAATATTACTAGGTACATATGTACTTTCTTCAGGATATTATGACGCTTATTACAATAGAGCAAATAAATTGAGACAAGTTATCACCAACGACTTCATAAAAGCTTTTGAAAAAGTTGATATAATAATAACACCTACTACACCAAGTCCTGCTTTTAAAATAGGTGAGAAAAACAATGATCCGGTTTCCATGTACCTAGAAGATATATTTACAGTCACAGCAAATCTTACAGGTTTACCAGCAATGTCTATACCATCAGGTACTGTTGATATAGAAGGAAAGAAATTACCTCTAGGTATACAGATTACAGGAAGACATGGTGATGAAGATACATTGTTTGAAGCGGGAAAGGATTTTCTAGGTGAAAAATAAAAAATATGGATGATGCACATATTTCATTAACTATTCCAGGTATTGATATTCAATACTATATTTCTGCTATATGGGATTATATTTTGAATCATCAAGATAGCTTATATAGCTTTATAAAATCATGCATAGGTGGCGCAGTTGGTTTATCAATACCAATATCGGTATTCTTATTTATAGGAATAATAATAGCAGTTGAAGGTATAAAGAGTGTTAGAAGAAAAGAGGAAGATGTTTATTATCCAAAACCGAAACAAGATACAGTAAAGGTAGAAAATGAAATATCTAAGAGGTGGGATATGGTAAAAAAGCACATTTCTTCAGAAAATCAAAATGATTGGAGACAAGCTATTATGGAAGCAGATATTATACTTGATGATCTATTAGTTAAGTTGGGATATAAAGGTGAAAGTATTGGTGAAAGGTTGAAAAGGGTAGCAAAAGGTGATTTTTTAACATTAAGTGATGCGTGGGAGGCACATAAAGTTAGAAATGAAATCGCTCACGAAGGATCAAGTGTAGAATTGAATCATTTAGAAGCAAAAAGGGTTATTGGTCTATATAGAAAGGTTTTTGAAGAATTCTATCATATACACGATTAGAGCTTTTGTATTAGCCATATTGTGAACTTTTGATATTGCATTTTATTTAGTGTGTGGTAATATATGTTTATAGCGGGGTAGAGCAACAGTAGCTCGTCAGGCTCATAACCTGAAGATTGTCGGTGCAATTCCGACCTCCGCAACAAGTATAAGTCAAAAATGAATAATATAATTATTGAGATCGTAGTCCTATTTATCATCTTAGTGTTATATTTTTATACCGTTGATCCAAAAGATAATGTTAATTTTTTAAGAGCAATATTTTTATCTATTGTTCTAGTTTTTGCTAATTCATTACCTATTTTTATGGGCGATTATAGTATTTTTGGTTGGGGAGTTGGTCTCATAATTTCACTTTATTCAATAATAAAAGTAACTGGACAAAGCGTAGTTGGTTCAATATTTTTCCTTATAGTCTTAGAAATAGTTAGTTATGTCCTTCAAATTGGTTTAGTTAAATATATTCATTAAATATAGCTTTTTTTAGATATACAGTAGTGGTATTATTGTGTAATGAATTCAAAGGTTCGAAATGTTTCTGATAGTTTAATAAAAGATAGGCAAAATGGTTTGTCTATAATGGAACTTTCTTTAAAGTACAATCTCTCTAAAAGTACTGTAAGTTTAATCTGTAAAAGGGTAGTAATGTCTAAAACTATAATCAATAAAAGGAAAAGACGTTGGTACGAATTAAATATTTTATCTAGAAAGAAAGCAATAGAAAAAAATAAAAGTAATAGAGTTGAAAGAATAAAAAAGGAAAAATATATAGGGAGCAATATTGTGGGGGAATTATCGAATCGGGATTTACTAGTTGCTGGAATTTCTTTATATTGGGCTGAGGGTAGTAAAAAGGAAACAGGAGCTGGGTTTAATTTTATAAATTCAGATCCTAATATGATACTTTTTATGAATAACTGGTTAAAGAATGTCATAAACATTAAAAAACAAGACATATGCTTCAATTTGGTGATTAACTCTAGTCATAAATCAAGAGAAGATCAGATATTGAAATTTTGGTCAAATTTGTTAGACTTGGAAATACAAGACTTTGGTAATACAGTATTTATCAATACAAAGTATAAAAGAGAGTATAAAAATCATCAGGATTATACTGGAATGATAAGAATTAAAGTAAAGAAAAGTTCTTGGTTAAGAAGGAGAATTGTTGGTATGATAGACTCGTTTGGCGGTGGAGTAATTAAGCCGATGTAGCTCAGGTGGCTAGAGCATCTCACTCATAAAGAGAAGGTCCCTGGTTCGAGTCCAGGCATCGGCACACGTAAAATATAGCTATAATTTCACCCCTATTTTAAAAAATAGGAAATTGTGTATAATAGGAAAATAAGTATGTTTTATAGTAAAAACTATAGATATACCAAATGCGCCCGTAGTTCAGCTGGCTAGAACGTTCCCCTGTCACGGGAAAGGCCGTGGGTTCGAGTCCCATCGGGCGCGCAAATATAGTTAATGGGTTAAATTGGGACGAGAAAGCCGGACTGAGCAAAGGCGAAGGAGGCCGTTGCTATTTAGCGCTAAAATATAAAATTAAAAACCTATAATATATAATAAACTAAAAAATATAATATCACGTAAAAATTTATATAATTTGTATGTTAATGATAAGAAATCCACATTACAAATTGCAGAAATCTTATCTTGTTCTCAGGGTAAGATAAATTACTGGTTGAAAAAATATAATATACAAAAAAGAACAATATCTGATTCAATTTATCTTCTTAAAAATCCTAATGGTGATCCTTTTAAATTTAAAAAACCCTATAATATTAAATCTGGAATATTATTTGGATTAGGGTTGGGATTATACTGGGGTGAGGGAGATAAGCGAGGTAATGAAGGTGCTAGATTATCCAATTCTGATCCAAAATTAATAAAGTCTTATATAAATTTTTTGATTGAAACCTTAGGTATTGATAAAGAAAGATTAAGATTCAGTATTCAAATCCCACCGGATCTTTCATCTAAAGACACACTGAATTTCTGGATAAACGAGCTAAATTTAAATAAAAATCAATTTTATAAACCATATATTTTAAAAAAGAGAGGTAATGGTAGTTATAAAAATAAATCAAAATATGGAACTATAATAGTTTATTTTAATAATATTAAACTAAAAAAACTAATTTGTAATCTAATTGATAAACTTTAATAAATAGACTATCATTAGAAATAAGCCGTTGTAGCTCAGTTGGTAGAGCACGTCATTGGTGGAACGTATAAATAACTGCCCATATATAGAGTAATTTATATATGAATCCCGAATTACGGTTAATAACCATATTTATGGTCAAGACCGTGGCGTAAAAGCGCCCGAACGACTGACAAGGGTTTCCATAAAATTATGGAAAAAGATACAGGCTAGGCCTTTTTGTAAAAAAAGGTGTAAACGAATGACGAGGTCTCCGGTTCAATCCCGGACAACGGCTCTGTTTATTTCATTTCTATCTGTTTAAGGCTTATAAACACTTAAAACTATATCTTTTTTAGGATCAGCAATCCAAACATTTGTATTGTATGCAGGAACTGTAGATGTAACTTCTATTGTTTTTGGTCTAAGGATAATATCATCTGAATCACTGATTTTAAATAAAACTATACAATCTTGTCTGCCAGATTTATCTGGGCCATCTTGTTTTGATGTTCCAGAGTACATAACAGTACCAAAAAAGCTTACTATGCTCATTTTCATCTCTGAACACATAAGAGGTCTTTCTACTTTTGTGGTTATTTTATTATCACTTTTATCCAGTACAACTTTGTCACCTGAAAGGTGAATTTTAACTGTAAAAGTTTTATTTCCGGAGTTCAATCTATTATCTCTAATTAAAAAATCATAAGTACTTCTAGCTGATATATCAATATATGTTGTAGTGTCCCCAATTGTTGCGTCACCATTAAGTGATCCACCGCCGAGTAATAGATCAGATGGTGGGTATGATTGCATTGCTTCAGCACATGATGATATAGCATCATTTCCGAAGGTTTTTTTAGTTACGGGACCATTTCTATCGTCTGCATTATAGGTAAATTTTGACGCTGTCTTATCTATAAAGTTAAGTACGCAATTTTGATAAATATATGATTTGCCATATGTTTTTTGATAAAATCCTGGAAGAGACTCTTTTTTATTGTAATTTTCTTTTGAATAGTCAATATCATCTGGGTCAATCTCGCTAGTATCATCTCTGCTTTTTGTTACTTCCTGTTTAATTTTATTAGATTTTGAATATTCAAAATCTATTCTAGAAACATCGTTTCTGCTAGTGTTGGGGTTTAGTGAATTTAGTTTTGTTTTTATAGTTTTTGAAAGTTTGTATGAGTACGTTGATGGGTATATATCTGCTCTAAGTGGCCAAGAACCACCAGCTTTTGCAAGTTGAGTATCGGTGTTTACAAGTCCTAATACTTTTTCTATATTGTTATTTGGTATGGTCCAGATTGATACCAATGATATGATTGCTAATATAAAAGCTGATAATAATTTTTTAGTCTGACTATTTTTCTTACTCATTGTTATGTATAAAATGATAATGTTGATATTATAGCATTATCAGAAAGTTTACTGCTGTGCAATATAATTTTGACTCAAACCTAGTTGTGCTGTATAGTATTGTAGGAGGTAAAAATGAAAACTAAAAACAACTACGGTGTGTCATCGTCTGACAGTAATGCAATTACGATCGTCTGGTTGTTGTTGGTCGCGACAATGTCTTTGGTATCTTTTTTTACAAAATCTTTTTCGTGCACAATCTTTTCAGTAATATGCCTTTTCTTTGGCAGGCAATATGTTTTGTGGGTCATCCGGGGATGTCGCCGGTAAAACATAGGGGTTCGGATCATTCCGCACCCCTATTGATTTATATAATTTACCAGTACATTTTATTTACATAGTTGATACTTTGTGTTTTGCTATTTAATTTTAAATATTGTTGTAACATTTAACTCTCTGTAAGAGTTATAATATATGAACGCCAATAACAATATGAAAACACAATTAACAATAGATTATTCGGCGCTTGCCGACGAGGAAATATTTACTCAATCAATAGAAAAGCCTGAGCTTTTCAATGAAATAGTATTGAGGTATAAAAAGCCATTTCGTACGGCCGCTAGACGTATCTTAGGCATTGAAGATGCTGAAGATGCAGTACAGGAAGCATTCGTACGTATGTATATGAATTCTTCTAAGTACACAAAAAAAGAGGGAGTAAAGTTCTCTTCGTGGGCTTATTCTATACTTGTTAGAGTTTGCTATACGATGTATTCAAAAAATAAGAAGAGAATGACTTTTTCTCTTGATCCAGAAGTTGTAGGTGAAATAGAAGATTTCAATGTAAAAGATTTAAGAGAGTATGGTCTTGATAAAGACTATCTGTTGTCCCTTATCTCAAAATTACCTGTAATGCTAAAGAGGACTCTAGAACTATATATATTTGATCATAAAAGTGAAAAAGAAATTGCAAAACTTGAAGGAGTGTCTTATGGGGTTGTGCGAACTCGTATTTCACGTGCAAAGGACAAACTCAAAGAACTTAATGTGGTATACTCAAAATATGAATATGAATCTTGAAAATAGAACTTCAGAAGAAATAATGATGCGTATAAGTATGATATACAAGATAAAACGCATAGCTTTTTCTGAGTATACAAATACCTTTTTACTTTGTGGCCTTTTAGTGTATACATTTTTTGTTGTTTCAGTTATAGATGTCTTTACAAATGCACTATCAGTACATTCTGTTTGGGGATCAATAATGTATTTTGCAAAATCACTCATTCATTCTCAGTTTTCAGTTCAAATACTTGCTGGTTTAATACTCGTTGTATCACTCAGGTTTGCTATAAATTCTATTAGAAAAATATCAAGTTCAAATCTTGTATCAAGACTTGCCACAAGAAGAGCAGTTTAATAAATTTTGTAGAAATTTTAATGCATTTATTTAAATGCAATTTTAAGTATATAATAGGTCATTATGACCAAAAATATCAAAGAATTAGCTCCAAAAGTACTTGAATATATAAATAATTCAAAGTCTATACTTTTGCATTGTCATCCATCTCCAGATCCAGATAGTGTTGGTTCAGTTTTAGCAATGAAGTTTGTCCTAGAGAGTCTAAATAAAAAAGTAACAGTAATAAAAGGGGATTCAGATATTCCAGAAGCATTTAGTCATTTTCCTGGGTTCAGTGATATTGTTCAAAAGAATTATTTTGAAATTAATAAACAAGATTTTGATTTATTTTTGATTCTAGATTCTGGATCAATAAACATGGTGAGTATGAAAGATGAGGTTAAGTTTGAAAATATGAAGACTGTTGTTATAGATCATCATTTTTCAAATAAAGGTTTTGGAGACTTTAGTTTAATAGACAGTAGCTATACTTCTACTGGTGAAATGCTTTTTGATATATTTAAATGTTGGAATATAGAAATTGATCACAATATTGCGGTAAATTTGTTTGTTGGTATGTATACCGATACTGGAGGTTTCAAATACGAGGCTGTAACAATAAATACATATGAAATTGCTGCAAACTTGGTTAGAATTGCTCCAGATTTCCATAAATATTTATTTATAATGGAAAATAGCAATAAGCCAGAAGATCTTAGGTTTCAGGGTTTGGCACTGTCGTCTATTACAAATTATTTAAATGACAATATAGCTATATCAGCTATCCCATTAAATAAGCTAAAAGAAAATAACCTTTTGAATGCAAATCAGAAGATGTCACTACATAGTATTTCAAATATGTTAAAGTCGGTTATGGGTTGGAATATAGGGATATCATTGATAGAGCTAGAGCCAAATATTGTAAAAATAAGTTTTAGAACAAGAGATTCAGACATCTTTGATGTATCAAGATTAGCCGTGGCTTTGGGTGGAGGAGGTCATAAAGCAGCAGCAGGAGCAACACTCAAAATGTCTTGTGATGAAGCTGTAAAAAAAGTAGTTGAAACAGCTAAAATAATATATAATCTTTGATATGGAAAATGATAATAATCAAAATGTAGATAATGGTAACACTAGGCTAGCATTCGGTTTATTCTTTGTGGCTATAATAGTCTTAATAATTGGGTATTTCTGGTGGTCAGGAAAAAAACAGGATATACCAAGTAGTCAAAATAGTCAGATAACACAAAATAATCAAACAATACCAAATAAAAATTTTATGCATAAAGTAACAATTGAAACAAATAAAGGAGTTATAGTTTTTGAAACATATGATTTAGACGCACCTAAAACAGTTAAAAACTTTATTGATCTAGCAAATAAAGGCTTTTATGATGGAGTAATATTTCATAGAGTAATAAAGAACTTTATGATTCAAGGAGGTGATCCAACAGGAACAGGTATGGGTGGTCCTGGATATACTTTTGAAGATGAACTAAATTCTACAACACCATCATATATAAATGGTTATAAGAGAGGAGTTGTTGCTATGGCAAATGCTGGTCCAAATACAAATGGAAGTCAGTTTTTCATTCTTCATAAAGATTATCCTCTACCTCATAACTACACAATATTTGGAAATGTTACAAAAGGTATAGAAGTTGTAGATGCTATAGCAAATGTAAAGACAAATGGTTCACCATACGATAAGCCTATAGAAAATGTAACAATGAATAAGGTTACGGTTGAAGAGGTTAAATAAATAGTTCTATAAATGAATAAAAAGAGAGATAAATACAGTGCGGTCTGGGTTTCTCATTCTTCTATGGGGGATTTTTTGAAATGCCCTTATGCTTATTATCTCCATAACATATACAAAGATCCTAAAACTGGTAGAAAAATAAATATAGTAAACCCAAGTTTATCTCTAGGAGTTGCTGTTCATGAGGTACTAGAAGGTCTCGCAGATTTTCCTTTTGACAAAAGGTTTGAAAGGCCACTCTTGGAGACACTTGAGACAGAGTGGAAAAAAGTAAGTGGAAAAAAAGGCGGGTTTAAGACTATTGAAGAAGAAAATCAGTTTAAAGAAAGAGCTATTGGTATGATAAATAGAGTAGATAATAATAGAGAACCACTTTTACACAAGACTGTTAAAATAAAAGAAGGAAATAATGGTATGCCTCCAAATTTCTATCTTTCTGAAGAAGAAAATATTATTTTATGCGGTAAAGTAGATTGGCTTATTTATATACCACAAGATGATAGTGTACATATATTAGATTTTAAAACAGGGAAAAATGAAGAAGACTCAGAATCATTACAATTACCTATTTACTCACTGTTATTGCATAATCTTCAAAAAAGAAAAGTTAGTGGTGCAAGTTACTGGTATATAGATAGAGATGATAAACCGATAGAAGTTGATCTGCCTAGTATAGAAGAATCGTATGAAAAGGTTTTTAAAGTAGCTCATAAAATCAGCAAAGAAAGAGAAATAGCAAAAGAAATACCGCCTGAAGAAGTATTTTTGTGCCCAAGAGGCGAAAAAGGATGTTTTTCTTGCAATCCTTTTAGGAAAATTATAAAAGGGGAGGCAAACTATATTGGTGTTGGAGATATGAGGCAAGATTTGTACATGTTATAAAATACATTTTATAAAGGTAATAAAATTGTAAAACATACCAACATTTTTCCATCCACCTTTTTATTTTCTACACTTATTTTTCCATGAAGTTTTTCTTCAACTATAGACTTCACAATAGATAAACCGATTCCCAATCCTCCGTCTCTATCCTTTGTACTAAAGAAAGGATCAAATATTTTTTGAATTATATTTTCTGGTATTTCGGGTCCATTATTTTCTATTGTTATGTAATGATTATTATTAAGATCGTACTGAGTGATTATGATCGTATTATTTTTATTTAAACTATTCTTTTCAAACGCATCTATAGAGTTTGATATTATATTTGAAAATATTTGTTGGATGTATAAAGGCTTACCGTGCCATATATAATCATGTTTTGTATCTTGTAGTATTTTAATATTATTTTTCCTTATTCTGTATAAAAGTAAGTCTAAAACACTTTCAATCTCTTCTGATATTGTACAGATCTTTGAATTATCTGATTCAGTTAAGTTTGATTTTATACTATCAAGATATCTACCAGCCCTTTCGGTTGCATCTATAGCATTTTCTAAAGCAAGTTTATCAGTTTTATTTAAGTTATTATTTTTCTCTAGAGATTTAACATATAGAATAAGTGATGAAAATGGATTTATAAGGTCATGAAATAGACCCTTTGAGATTTTACCAAATTCGGCCATTCTGTTTATTTCCATAAGCCTATCTTTTTGTTTGTCTACAATCTCTTTATTCATTGTCTTCATTTCCTCCTCTACCTTTTTTCTAATCATAAGCCTTTCAGAAGCACTTATAAGACCCCTAGATCTCCTAATCTCATTATTTATTATGTATATAAGAAAAACCATTAATGGTAACAGGGCAAATATGGTATAGGTATGAAATAGGTATGTAATAATTTCCATCTATGCATCTATAATATAACCTCTACCTGGGATATTTCTTATAATATCCGCATCATCAATTGTCTGTATCTTTTTTCTTAAATTTAAGATGTGAGCCTCGACAGTATTTGAAAAAGGATCTGCATCTGCATTCCAAACGTGTTCCATTATCTGACCTCTAGAGAGTATCATACCCCTGTTTCTAACCAAGTATTCAAAAAGGCTATATTCTTTTCTGGTTAGATGGATAACTATATTTTTTCTGAATACCAAGTGTTTTTCTATATCTAAAGTTAGACTACCTATTTCTATAACTGAATTCTCTATCTCTTTCGGTCTTCTTAAAACAGTTTTTACTCTAGCTTTTAGTTCATCAAAAGAAAATGGTTTTGTAATATAATCATCTGCACCTTTGTCTAAAGCAATAATCTTTTTGTTTGTGTCACCTATAACTGATAAAAATATTATAGGCGTATTTATTCCTTTTTGTCTTATTTCTTGTAATACTTTTATCCCATCTCTCTTTGGTAGGGAATAATCAAGTATTATGATGTCATAATGATTTGTTCTTGCTGAGTACGAACCACTCTCTCCATCTTGTGACACGTCCACTATATGTGAATCTGCCTCAAAACCCATTCTTATGAAGTTTGCCATAGGTATATCGTCCTCAACAATCAGAATTTTCATGTAATGATTATAATACAATCAACATTTCACTCAATATTTTTAGGGGAAATCTTTGATAATATTTTTATCACTTCTTTATTTACAATATGATATACTTTATAAGTATATTGCACTTATTTATGAAGAATCAAAAAATTAGTTTAAAAATTGTTTTTGTAATTTTATCAACTCTAAGTTCGTATATCTTTACGACCATACTAAAAGAGTTTTTTATGAGGGTTAGACCTGATAATATATATGGTCTTACTGACTATAGTTTTCCTTCTGCTCATTCATCACTTTCAACTGCTTTTTTTGTCTCAGCTTTTATTGTTATTTCACCTTATATAAAAACAAAGTTTGATAGAGTTTTTCTTGATCTGATATGTATAACTTTCCCTCTAGTCATAGGTGTGAGTAGAATAGTTATGCACGTACACTGGGTTTCGGATGTTATATGCGGATGGATACTAGGTTTTATATGTGTTGCTATGTCTTACTATTTAGTTTGTATCTTTTATGGTGAAGGCTGGAATGGTGGCAAGAAGACACATAAGTCCAACAAGCGTAAATGATGATTGTTGTCCGAAGCCTAGTACTAGACTAAGGCTAGTTATAAAAGGAGCAATAAAGTAGGCAATTGGCCTTGTTGCTCTGAATACTCCGAGCATACTAGAGTCGTCTGCTCTAACAGTTTTAAAGAAATATATTTCAATCATGGTTTCAGAGAAGGCAGCACCAACTCTAGTTAGAAAAAGAGCAGTTGCCCATATCCATATACTATGAGAAGTTATCATACTCATAACAATAGTAGTAATACCCATTATTATAAAACCAATTGTCATAATTTCTTTTTCTCCATATTTATTGTCTGCAAGTCTACCTAAAGGCCACTGGAGAATAGGGAAAGGAATTAACATTATTGTAAGTATAATTCCTATTTCAAACCAATTTAAACCTATTACACTGTGTAAATATATTGGACTATATACAACCATCCAAGCATAGAATGTTTGCAGTGCTATGTTTGATAAGAAAAGTTTTCTATTATTTTTATCTTTTTCTACGTGTAGTAGTGTATGCCAAATAGATATATGGTTATAGTTTGGATCTTTAAACCTAGGGAAGTTTTTGTATATTAAATAAAGTAGCGGTATAAGAACATATAAACTAGCAGTATAAACACCCTTGTAATCATCAGCACCATCTATGATCATAGTTCCTATAAATGGGGCAATGATCCAAGCAGTATTTATTGTAGTTAAATACATACCTCTTATTTTTCCTTCACTACCATGTTCAGAATATACCTCTAGAAATACATCTAGTGATATACCTATCATCGATATAACCGCAGTATGCAATACAAAGAGCGTTGTAAGCATTATAGGGTCACTTGAGTGTGTAAGTCCGTATAGGAAACATATATCAAGCACTACAGCCCACATAGCCAAGGTGTAGTTTCCCATTATCCTCAGAAAACTAGGTATGAATAAAAAGGCTAAAGAGGTAACAGCAGCACCTATCATGTATATGATTCCAACTGTATTTTGATTTGCAAACAAACTTAAGAAACTCGAGTTTGAATACATCGGCATCACAAGAGATATAGTATATACAAAACCTATTATGGCTATTGTATATATTTTGTGATTATTTCCTTTCGCAATACCTAGTGATGAGTGATGTTTCATTCACTAATTATAGCAATAAAACAAAAGGTTTCGCTAGGTTATACAGACAAAAGTACTGGGATAACTATAGGTCTCTTTGCAGTTTTCTGTAATAGGAATTTGCTTACATTATCTGTAATATTTGTCTTTACATACTCAACATTTATTGGATTCATTCCTTTTGTTGATTCTTCTACTGTATTTTTTATAACTATTCTTGCTTGATGTAGAAGTTCTTGTGACTCACGAAGATAAACGAAACCTCTAGATATGATATCAGGTGATTTCTTAAGCTTTCCAGTCTGGTTGTTTATGATTGCAAAGACGATAAATATTCCATCTTGTGCAAGCATTTGTCTGTCTCTGATAACTACATCTTGTATATCTCCAACTGAGAATCCATCAACCATAACTATTCCTGATGGCGCTTTCTCTTTCAATTTAACAATTTTTTTACCTTCATCTTGAATTTCAACTACAGATCCATTGTCTGGTATTACTATGCTTTCTTCAGGTAGATTGTTTGCTTCTTTTGCAATATCACCATGTACTCTAAGCATGTAGTGATAACCGTGAACTGGCATAAAGAATCTTGGATTTATCTTTTTGTGTATCCAAGCTGTTTCATCTCTGTTTGCATGTCCAGATGAGTGAACATCAGCTATTCTGTAGTGAATAATATTTGCACCTTGGCGTGATAGATTGTCTTTTAGTTTTTGAACTGCACGTTCATTTCCTGGAATAACTGAAGAAGATAGAAGTATAGTATCTCTTTTTGTTATCTTTATATATTTATGTGTTCTATTTGCTATACGCATCATTGCTGCATATTCATCTCCTTGAGCACCTGTAGCAAGAACTACTATTCTTTCTGGTGGATAGCTATCCATTTCTTCTACGGTAATAAGTGTATCTTTTTTTGGTTTAAGTAGACCTAGGTGACGACATATCTCTATGTTTGTCTTCATGCTTCTACCTTCAACTACTACTTTCTTTCCGTATTTTTCAGAGTAATCAATTATCTTTAGCATTCTTTCAAGTAGGGAAGCAAAAGTTGCTATAACCAATCTTCCTTTTGCATTTTTGATTATTTCTTCAATATTTCTATGAACAACTTTTTCTGGAATAGAGAAACCTGGGTTTTCTACGTTTGTAGAATCTGCCATAAGTAAAAGCACATTTCTATTTTTGAAAGCTCTTTCATATTCTTTTTCCTCTTCTTCAGTTGGCACTCCGTCAACGTGATCTAGTTTCAAGTCTCCAGTGTGAACTATAGAACCATGAGGAGTTTCTACAATAATTCCCATTGCATCAGGAATAGTGTGTGTAACTGCAAAGAATTTAACTTTAAGTGCTCCAAGAGTTATTGTTTCATCTTTTTCAACTACCTTTATATCTAGAGGTGGTACATGAGCAAATTCCTCTTGTCTCTTTTTAACCATAACAGAAGTTAGCATACGAGTATAAAGTGGAGGATTACCAATTCTTGGCATAACATAAGGTATACCTCCTATGTGGTCTAGGTGTCCGTGAGTTATTATCACTGCTTTTATTTTATTTTTTCTTTCTTCAACATATCTAGTGTTTGGAAGTATATAGTCAATTCCTGGAGTGTTTTCATCTTTGAATTGAAACCCTATATCTATAAGTATGATGTCATCACCATATTCGATCATGGTCATGTTTTTACCGATTTCTTCTACTCCTCCTAGTGGAACGATACGAATATTGCCTTTTTCTAGAGCTGGTATAACATCCTCAGGTTTTTTATTTGAACCCTCTTCCTTTTTTAGTGGATGAACTTCTCTTGGCATCTTATCTTTCATTCTTCCAAGTGTTCTGTGGCCTTGTGGTCTTCTTGGTCCACGATTTGTATTTCTATGATCATGAGATCTTAGACCATGTGAAGGCCTTTTATCCGTATCTTTTGTAGCTTCAGGTGAATTTACTTTTGTTTCATTTACCTGCATTTTTTCTACCTGTTTATCCAACTGTTTGTCTATTTTATTGTCTAAATTTTGTTTTTCCATTTTTTTATTTTAATTTCTTAATTTTATTTATTTCTATTTCATCTATATTTTATTGACGAATATTTTCCATACATCCTCTGTCTCCACATACCATTTTTCAATATTGTAGAATCTATCGGAAATAGTCGTAATATCTTTTAAATCAATCCCACCAACTTTTTCTGGAACTATGTACATAAATTCCGGTGAATAAAGGAAAATAGCTGGTACATCTCTCTCGATTATTTCATCGAATTGTGAATATAGCTTCGTTCTCTCCTTCTCATCAAAAGTAACCCTAGCATCTTCTAGTAGCTTATCCGTTCTACTATTTACATACATAGCTACATTGAGACCTGGGGCAGTTCTTTGTGAAGAATGCCAGAATGCATATAGGTCTAGATCTTTTCCGACAAATTCACCAAAAAGTAGCGCATCATACTTTCTTGTAGATATTATATTTTGATATAGGTCGCCGTATTCAAATATTTTTACATTTACTTTTGCGCCTATAGCTTCCCATTGAGCTTTTATTATTTCTGCAGTCTCTTTCAAATCAGGTGTGTCTGCTGTTGCAATAGAAAATTCTAATTTCTTTGTATTTTTTCCTTCTTTTTTCTCTAGAACCCCATCGCTGTTTAGTGTCCAACCTGCTTTTGCCAATATATCTTTTGCTTTATCAACATTGGCTTTATTTACTTTATCTTTATTTATATTTTTATAAAGTATTTGATCGGGTATAGGGCTATCGATTTTTACACCATAGCCGAATAACACTCTTTTGATTATATAATCTTTATCTACCGCAAGATCCAAAGCCTGTCTTACTTCTATAGAAGAAAATACTGTAGCTTGGTTTTGATTTAGGAATACTCCAAATATTCTTGGTAAAGGGAAGTGAAGTATTTTTGCATTTGGTACTCCTGAAGATATGCTACTTGCTTCTTTTGGAGATATTCCTGCTACACTTTCTATTATTCCTTTTTTATATGAATCGATTGCATCTTTTTCGCTAGGGAAGAAATACAATACAAACTTTGTTATATAAGCTTCTTCATTGTGATATCTTTGCCAAGCAGTAAGTTCATAATATTCTGGTATTCCGTCACTATTTTTCTTTATTGAAGATATCTTATATGGACCTGATCCTATTGGTTCTACATTGTTTTGACTAAATACAAATTGTGAAGAATCAACTTTTGACCAGATATGTTCAGGCAGTATACCTATTGTAGTATTTGTAATAAAAGGTGTGTATATTTGTTTTAAAATAAATTGAACTTCATAATCATTTATTATCTTTACACTAACATTTGCCCAATCTGCTTTTTTTGGATTCTTTATATTTGCATCTTGAATCTTTTTTATTGTAAATTCAACATCTTTTGCTGTAAGTGGAACTCCATCATGGAATCTTACATTTCTTTTTATTTTAAATGTGTATACCAAACCATCATCTGAGACTTTATAACTTTCAGCAACATCTGGTACTAGATCCCCATTTTTATATCTCATCAAACCAGAATATATAAGTGTATCAAGATCTCTATCTACATCAGTAAAAGCTAGTACAGGGTTAATAGAATGGGGTAGACCAATAATTCCTTCTTTTAATTCACCACCATAAGCTGGTACTGGTACAAGAAAATAATTGTTTACATAAGATGCTAGGGCTATAGATCCCATAAATAACAATAATGTAAAAAAACCAAATATAACCTTTTCGGTCATTGAAAATTGTCGAATAATGGCAAGTATCTTATCGCCACCTCTAATTCTTAATTCTTTATTAATTGTCTCTTTTTCTGTGTTCACGGAAGTATGCGCCAACCAGAGTATAAACTAGGATGTATACGCTTCTTTATATTAGTGAAATAAGTGATGCAATAACAAATAGTATAGATATAACTATAGTTAAAATGAAGAGAGTCTTTTCAAGTCCTCTACGAGTATGGTAAGCAGAGCTGAAGTTATCGCCTCCACCGAAAGCTCCACCAATCTGAGAACCAGTTCTTTGTAGAAGAATGGCCACAAGAAGTATTACCGATAAAATAATCTGCACATAAGGCAGAATTGATTGAATAGTCTTCATTGGGATGTAATATAGCATAGAGATTTTTGCTATGCAAGTTGTATAAATCATAAAAAAGCCCCGCTCACCTCAAAGAGGTAGAGCGGGGCACTTTACTGTTTTTTTAACTCCTATTTCCAGAGACGGTACTCATAGCACGTAAGAGTCTATTAAACTCAGGACAAGTCCTTGTTAAATACTCATGACTGCCGTTTCCAACAATTTTGCCATTTTCAAATACAAAAATTGTATCAAATAGTGGTAATAAATGAAGTCCGTGAACAATTGAAATTATCGTTTTATCACTAAACCCAGAGAAGATCCTTCGACAAACTTCAAGTTCAGTAGCTTTATCCAAACCACTTGTTTGTTCATCAAGCAGAATTATATCTCTATTTCTTGATGCTAAAAGACCTCTAGACATTGCGAGTCTTTGTTGTTGTCCACCAGAAAGGTTTACACCTTTTTCTTTTGTTGAAGATTCTAGACCCTTTGGTAATCCTGATATAACCTCACTGAAACATGCCATTTCAGCATATCTGTTTATATATTCTTCACCTACATCTGGATCATACATCGTGATATTTTCTCTGATTGTACTTGCGAATATTTCAGGATTTTGAGGAATAAGTGCAATCGCATCTGATATTCCTGCAAACCCATCAGGTATAGGTGAACCATCAACACTTAATTTTAGAGATTGAGGATGATATAGATTTCTAAGTATCCTCATCATTGTGGTTTTTCCACCACCTGTGTGTCCAATAAAAGCGATTTTTTGACCACGCTCTATTGTTGCAGAATT
This sequence comes from uncultured Candidatus Saccharibacteria bacterium, assembly GCA_964591325.1. Classification (GTDB taxonomy): domain Bacteria; phylum Patescibacteriota; class Minisyncoccia; order Phycocordibacterales; family PALSA-1337; genus CAIOGI01. The sequence continues at coordinate 37,758 of CAZQAQ010000002.1, forward strand.
TACTTCAAGATGGATTTCTCCTTCTTTTCCACCAGAGTAGGAGAATTCAAGATTATTAATCCTAATATTTCTCCAAAATTTTGGTAGAACATGTTCCACTTCTTTCTCTTGTGTAAATTGTGAAGCGATAGTTTCTACATTTGCAACCTTTGATCTTTGCTTCACTACATTGCCATATGTATTAGCAAAATAAAAAAACAAGTTTTCTATTTTGCCTAGATAATTAAGTAGTAGATATATACTGCTTATAGCTATCACTTGCCCAGATTTACTTATTTGCCAAAAGTGCGTTCCTAGGACAAGTACAGTTGTTATAGAACTGCATATTGCAACTAGACACCACTTCATTTCATTTATACGATTATTACGCATCTGTAATTCGTACGGTCTTTCTATATCTTGTGATATAGATCCGAAGAAGTGTTTTTGAACTCTTAATATAATTATTGTTGATATATTTCCTATAGCGTCCTGTATTCTTTCGGACACTTTATTGTCATTCTTATTTAGAATGTCATATTGTTTTACCAATACTTTATCAAAAGCAATTGTTATCGCTACTGATATTGTAAGCATTGTTGTAACAATAAATATAGAAGAGTGGCTAAAGTACACTAGCATTGAATAGCTAGCAATTAACCTCATGATTGCATATATGACTTGGAATGAATCAGATGAAAAATCATACAGTGCCTCTCGGCCACCTTTGATCTTATCAACTGTATCACCAGAATGATTGTCGACATGCCATTGCATTGGCAATTTCATTACACCGTCAATTAAGAATCTCGTATAGTTCGCTCTTAATTTAAATGCATTTCTTAATTCCATGCATCTTGCTGGTCCATGAAATACCCAAAATAAAACTGTAGTTGCAAACAATAGACTAAGCATGACCAAGATTGAGCCAATGTTTTCTTTATTAACTCCTTGGCTTTGTACCTTATCCATTATCCTTGCTAGTAGTAGTGGGTATAAGAATGTATCAATACATTCCGCCAATAAAAAGAAAATCCAATAACTTACGATATTCTTTTTATTATTTGAGTGTTGCCAGACTTTACCAAAAAGGTAAAGCAATGGATTCCTTTCGTTTACTGCTTTCATTTTACCTCCTATTTTGTTGTAAAGAACTAAAAAATGCCGCTTTGCGCGGCATTTTAAGTATTCAATTCAATAGATTAAAAACTTATAACACAGCGCAATATAGCCAGTTTCCTGGACGACTATATGTATTTAGCTTTTGTGTATTTATTTTCATATGCTTTTTTACGATAGCTTATTATAACCAATAAGTCAAGTTGTATATGCCCAAGCCTTATATATAATACGAATACATTATTAGCTAAATAAAACTATATGAAAAAGAAGACACAAAAAAAGATTTTTAAGAAAAAAGTTTCATCAGAACCAAAAGTAGTTGAGTCTTTATATCCTATAGAACCACTTTCAGATAGAGTACTTATAAAAGAAGATAATGAGAGTAAAGAAAAGACAACTGCTTCAGGAATAATAATTCCTTCAACTGTAGTTGAAGATAAAAGTGGAAAGAGAGGAGTTGTTATCGCCATTGGCAAAGGTAGATATGAAGATGGAAAATATATTCCTTTGTCTGTAAAAGTTAACGATAAAGTTTTATTTCAATGGGGAGACAAAATAGTTGTAGACGATACAGAGTATTTTGTGGTTAGAGAGTCAGAGATTTTGGCTATTATCAGATAAATATAAAAATAAAAACATGGCAAAAAAGATTCTATATAATGAAGAAGCAAGAAAAGCTCTAAAAAAGGGAATAGATGCTGTTGCTGATGTTGTAAAAATAACTATTGGTCCAAGAGGTAGAAATGTAATACTAGATAAAGGTTATGGTACACCCACAATAACAAATGATGGAGTATCTATAGCAAAAGAAATATCTCTAAAAGATAAGTTTGAAAATATGGGTGCTGAGATAATAAAAGAAGTAGCAGAGAAAACAAATAGTGTTGCAGGTGATGGTACAACAACAGCCACAATACTCACTCAAGCAATCATAAATGAAGGAATGAAACAGACAACTATGGGAGTAAATGCTATGGGTTTAAAGTCTGGTATTGAAATGGCTTCAAAAGATGTTGTGACAGCATTGAGATCAATTGCTAAGCCAATAAAAACTGATGAAGAGATAAAACAAGTTGCAACTATATCTGCAGAATCAGTAGAACTAGGCACAATCATTGCTGATACAATAAAAAAGGTTGGTAAAGACGGAGTAGTTACTGTTGAAGAATCCCAATCTACATCGCTAGAATCAGAAATAGTTGAAGGAATGGAATTCGACAAAGGATACATATCTGCTTATATGATTACAAACCCAGATAGACTGGAAGCAGAAATGAATGATCCATATATTTTGGTAACTGATAAAAGAATATCATCTATAAAAGAGATACTCCCATTACTTGAATCTATTGCTCAAACTGGAAAGAAGGAATTGGTAATAATTGCAGAAGATGTAGATGGTGAAGCGCTGACAACACTCGTTGTAAATAAACTTCGCGGAGCATTTAGCGTTCTTGCAATAAAAGCACCGGGATATGGAGATAAAAAGAAAGAAATACTTTCTGATATTGCTGTAACAATAGGTGCAACTGTCGTTTCAAGTGATATTGGTATAAAACTTGAAAATGCTGATATTTCTCTTTTGGGTAGAGCCCGAAAAGTTATATCAAAGAAAGACAATACTATAATTGTAGGTGGCAAGGGTAAAAAAGCTTCGATAGACGAAAGGGTGGCACAGATAAAGAAGCAAAGAGATAATACTGATTCAAAATATGAAAGAGAGAAACTAGATGAAAGAATAGCAAAACTTTCTCTTGGAGTTGCTGTTATAAGGGTAGGAGCGGCGACTGAAACAGAGATGAAGTATTTGAAATTAAAGATCGAAGATGCTGTAAATGCAACAAAAGCTGCAATTGAAGAAGGAATAGTTCCTGGAGGTGGAGTTGCACTTATAAAATCTTCAGTTGAAATTACAAAAAATCTTTCACAAAAAAAGAATATAACAAAAGAGAATGAGCTTGGATACAATATAGTAATAAAAGCTCTAGAAGCTCCACTAAAACAGATTGCTATGAATGTTGGTAAAGAAGATGGATCTGTAATAGTTGATAAAGTAAAAAATGGTAAAGGGAATTATGGTTATGATGCATTAAAGGATGAATTTGTTTCAGATATGATAGCTTCAGGAATAGTTGATCCAGTAAAAGTAACAAGGCTAGGAGTTGAGAATGCTTGTTCAGCGGCATCTATACTATTAACAACAGAAGTTGCGGTTGCTGAAGAACCAAAGGATGATAAGTCTTCAAATCAGAATCAGGCTTCAGATATGGGGTATTAAAATACCTATAAAAAGTTGATTTTGTGATATAATGAGATTATTATACCTATATAAAAGGTAATTAGTATTAAATATATATGAAAAAATCAATAACAATAATAGTGCTTCTTGTAGTTGTGGGTGGTTTGGCTTGGCTATTGGGCGGTGATAAGAAAAAGACAGATCTACCACCAGGAGATACAAGTCCTACAGTTTCTGCTCCAGTAGTAGAAAATACAAAGGTAAGTGATAAGCTTTCAGAATATAAAAATGAAGAATTGGGATACTCAGTAAAATACCCATCTACATGGACATTGTCAGACAAAGAGGGTGTGGTTTCATTTGCAATACCAGTAGGAAAGTCAGATACAAGTACAGTTAACAAACTAGAAGCAAAAATAACTTTTGCTCCTGGAAAGTGTTCTTTCCCTCCAGTTACAACAATAAAGGATAGAACAACATTGAAGTCAGGTGATCTAACATTTAGCGCAATATCAATGACAAATTCTGTACAAGGTAAATCTTATTTCGATAAGATGTATTCTCTACAGAAAGATAGCGTATGTTATTTCTTTAGCCTATCTACAATCACAGATAGTCCAGCTTCAAAGGGTCTAAAGGGTTCAGAAGCTACAAAGATGGCAAATAACAATAAAGCAATTATCGATGGAACAACAGAAGCATTCACTTCTCTTGTAAAATCTTTTGCTTTCGTAGTTGGTAAAGAAGGACAAGATGAAGCTTCAGTAAGACCAGCAACAACAAAATAAATATATAATGAAAAAACTAATTGCTATTATAATAGTAGTTGTTGTAATACTTGGAGTATATGCAACTACTACATATAACTCACTTGTAAATCTTAGTGTATCAGCTGATACACAATGGAAGCAGGTTGAAGTAGATTATCAGAGACGTTTTGATCTTATTCCAAATCTAGTTGCTTCAGCAAAAGGAGTAATGAAACAAGAAGTTGCTGTATTTACAGCTATTGCAGATGCAAGAACAAAATATTCTGGAGCAAGTACAGTAGATGAAAAAGCTCGTGCAGCAGGACAAGTAGAAAGTGCCCTAGGAAGACTTCTAGTTATTACAGAAAATTATCCTGAATTAAAATCTTCAAATACAGTAAATAACCTAATGTCACAACTTGAAGGTACAGAAAATAGAATAAGCGTACAAAGAATGAGATTCAATGAAGTTGTAAAGTCTTATAACCTTAAGGTTATGAGATTCCCAAGCTCAATAATTGCAAAGATATTTGGTTTTGGCGAAAGATCATACTTCAATTCTGAAGCGGGTTCAGACAAGGCTCCAGTTGTAAGTCTATAAATAAAAATGAAAAATACTGCTTTAAAGTCTAGTTATTTATATAGACTAAGCAGTATTTTCATTTTATATATATTATTTTTAATTCCTGTATTTACTTTCGCTTTTACAAATCCAGGTAAACCAAAAGGATTCGTAAATGATTTTGCAAATATTTTAAATGAAAATACAAAATCAAATCTAGAATTAAAATTAAATCAATACGAAAAACAAACAGGCAATGAAATATCAGTTGTTACTGTAAAATCACTAGAAGATGAAACTATAGAGACATATGCAGTAAAACTGTTTGAAGTGTGGGGTATAGGTAAAAAAGGTGCTGATAATGGTGCATTGTTGCTCGTGGCACCAAATGAAAGAAAAGTTAGGATTGAAGTGGGTTATGGTTTGGAAGGTTACCTTACTGATATAAACTCAAGTGTAATAATACAAGATTATATTTTACCTGAATTTAAAAAGGGAAACTATGATACTGGTGTAATAGCTGGGGTTGATAAAATGATATCAGTCATCGGTGGGGAAAGACTTTCTCAATCAACACCTTTAGTAAAAGATATAAAGTATATGATCTTTAAGGATTGGATATTTTTCCTATTTTTTGTACCACTTTGGCTCGCTAGTGTGCTTGGTGCAAGTAAATCTTGGTGGGCAGGTGGAGTGCTGGGTGGGTTTATAGGTATTTTAATTGGTTTTATAAATCAATCTTTTGCTAAGGGTTTAATATATACTATTTTATTTATCATCGGAGGATTAATATTTGATTATATATTTTCTAAAATGTATAAAAATAGTATGGATAAAAATGGTAGGGCTCCTTGGTTTTTTATGAATAGTAGAGGTGGAGGCGGTAGCGGTGGTGGAGGTTTTGGAGGATTTGGCGGGGGTGGTTCTGGTGGTGGGGGAAGTAGTGGTAGTTGGTAAAAGAGAATATTGGTATAATATTCTCATGACTCCAGAGCTCCATCTTATATTGCATAATGCTGGCTTTATTGCATCATCGGTTGCTGGTATTGGGATGGCACTGTACTGTTTTTTAAATAATCCAAATAGAGTTGCAAACATTACTCTTGCTCTTACTATGCTCGCAATCACTACTTTTTGTATTTCACATTTATTTGGAGTAAATACTCATGACCCTATTGAATCTAGAAATATATTGATGTTTAATGTGAGTATAATATACACAGCATTATTTAACTTACACTGTGTACTAGCTCTACTTGGAAAAGATAAAGAGAGAAAAAATATTTTGATTTTTATATATACAGTTTCTATAGCACTTACAGCATTTTATATAATAAATCCAGATAATTTTCTTTATCTTTCTATTCCAAAAATGTATTTCCCAAACTATTATGTTCCGGGGGAATTTCATTGGGTAATGAGGCTTATATTTAACATTGTTATTCCAATATATTTCTTTACTGAACTTGTACTTTCTTATAGAAAAGCCAGTGATGTTATAGAAAGAAATCGTATATGGTATTTCTTTTTTGCAGCAATAGTTGGCTATATTTTGGGCTCAATTCCTATACTTCTTGTATTTAATATAAATATTGATCCTGCATGGGGAAGTCTCTTTATATTTTTCTTGGCTATACCTTACGTATATGCAACGGTAAGGTATGAACTTATGGATATAAGAATAGTTGCAAAGAAAGCATTTTTCTACGCTATTTCTATAGCATCTGTTGGTGGTCTTATAATATTCTTTAATTATTTTGGTGAATGGTTAAAGATAAATTATACAGATATTCCATTTTGGATCAGTCCACTCATTTCATCTGTTCTCATTGTTCTTATAACCGTCATAGTCTGGAGACAGTTGAGACAAGGTGATGTGCTTAAATCTGAATTTATTCATATAGTCATGCATAAATTCAGAACTCCACTTACTAGGATAAAGTGGGCTTCAGATGAACTTTCAAAAGAAAAACTTTCCGAATCTGCATATTCAGAACTTGAACATATAAAGCTTGCAAATACAAAGCTTGTCGAACTTACAAATCTTCTTGTGAATGTAGATGAAGCTGATGGTGTTCATACATATAGAATAGAAAATAAAAACTTATCTATTATTACGGAAGAATTGATAAATTCACTATCACATCAATTTAAAGATAAGAATATAAAACTAATCCATGATATGGATAATGATGTGATGGCAAAATTTGATGAAGAGAGAATAAAATTTGTCATGCAGGTGTTTATCGAGAACGCTATAAATTATTCAAATAAAGATAGTGAAATAAAAGTTGAATTAAAAAAAGAGACAAATAAAGTCTTATTCTCAGTGTCAGATAAAGGTATGGGTATATCAAAAGAAGAAATAAATTTTATATTTACAAAGTTTTATAGAGGAAATGGTGCGCAAAGCAGAGATACAGAGGGTATGGGTATAGGATTATTTATTTCAAAAAAGATAATAGAGAATCATAGTGGTGATATAGGGGTAGATTCTGATGGTGTAGGTAAGGGAAGTAAATTTTATTTCAGTTTACCTATTTAGTATAAATTCTTTTTCTTTACCAAGGATATTTAGTGTTTTATTGGTATCTGTTTCATTTGAAATGCTCAATACTGTATATTCTGAACTTAAAGGTATTATATTGAATCTTTGTTCTTTTGAATCAATATTCAATTCCACTGCAAAGCTGTGTTTTGTTTCATAAGAGAAATCTTGATCAAAAACAAAGTTACCTAGAGAATAAAATATTGCTTTGTTTCTATAAATTTCTATTGGTTGTATTACGTGTGGGTGAGCACCTATCACAAGATCTGCTCCAGTATCTATAAATTTATGTGCAAGCTCGATTTGTCTTTCTGATGCATAATTTTTATACTCATTACCCCAATGTGCAAATATTATTTGGTAATTACAACTATCTCTAGTATTTTTTATTTCATCTAGTATTGGATTTTCATTAAAAGTGTATAGATCGTGATAGCCTATAAAACATATTTTATTATTATTTACTTCAATTGATTCTGATATATTCTCATTATTATATGCAGAACCAAAATATTTTAAATTAGCATTTGAAAGATTTGATATTGTCTCGTCGTAACCAGTTTTATAGAAATCCATACTGTGGTTATTTGCTAAGCTAAATATTGTAAAACCAATATCTTTTAGTTTGGTAGCGTATTCTTTATTGAATGTAAATCTAAGAATATTGTGATCAACTTCTGATATAGAAGGGTTGTTTGTTATATTTCCTTCGAGATTTCCAACGACTATATCTTTGTTTTTGAATATTTGATGTATATCTTTAAATATCGTGTCAAAACCATTTTTTCTTATTCTACGTGCAACATTTCTATCAAGCATTATGTCACCAACAAAGAGTATTGATATTGATTTTTCTTTTACTTCCTCTTTCCTATCTTCATTTGGTAGAGTGGTGCTTGCTTCGTATATAGTTATTTCATTTTTATTATATATGTAATCGTTTTTGTTATATACACTATAAATATAGTATGTTCCGTATATTAAACATAAAGTTATGAGTAATAGGTTGGCAAAAGTTTTTGTATTCACATATAAATGTTAGCATTTATATTACACGGTGGACAGATTTATAATATTGGTTTATAGTCTTCAGTCGATAGCAACAAATGGAGGTTTATTATGACGAAAGCCAGAATCATTATTCCACCAAGGTCTTCACATCCAGCCTGGGTGGTTGCCTGTTTCATTGGGGTGAATTGTCATGTCAAACAAATTGGCCCAGTTACCAAGCCTGACGGAGGTCGATCTGTTATTGACTATGTCAGCTTTGATCGAAGGGAAGTGATGACCCAGATCTTCGCTTCTGGTCCTGAGGGTCGGAATGCGGTTAATTGGCTCAGTCAGAATACTACATGGGATTCGCTCGATCGGGTGATATTCCCAGTGACTTGTATTCAGGACACAAGTTACGAGAGTGAGTTATAATTTTTTTCAGACCGTCACGAAATGTGTCATCACACAGCGTGACGGTTTTTTATTTTAATTAGGGATTCATCGACTAAAACTGCGCTGTTAAGGGCATCGTGAGTTCAGTGAAATAGCAGTGATACAATGTAAGGCCATATTAGTATGTTTTCATGATTTAGAATTAGGCATGTGGGCTGGACAAAGTTGGACATATTGTGATAATTATGTTATTCTCTAAGGAGAAAGGAAACCGCATGGAAAGCCAACCTTGGAACGCTCGTACTATAGTTTCAACTGAAATATCTGACACTGAATGGGAAAAGTTGTTTTCTGTAACTCCGGAAAACAAGAAGTATTTACTGAGGACATTAAGAGTCTCGAAAAATGCCCCTGTGGAGTGGAATGTATTCTGTGAAGCAAAACAAGCTTCTTTAGTGGACTCCGGTGTAAAGAAAGTCTCTCGAGCTGATATTTTTCAAGATATAAATGGTCTCAAAGCTATTTTTCGGCAACGGAAACTGTCTTTTGCAATTCGAGTCACCGAGGGTATATACTCCCGAAATTCAAAATATCAGATGTGCAAGGTAAAACCGAAGGCTCTGCAACAATAATGCAGGGTCTTCTTTTTATAACTTATTTAAGTTCGTGGGTCGCTCTCGGGGCGCTATATTCTATAGAGAGAAAGGAATTCGGTCACAGATAATTTCCTCGCCGTCGCTTGGAAATTTCTGCGATTCCGGCTCGCGGCCTCGCATACTTGCTCGGCTCGCTCCGCCTTTCTCATCCCATTCTCACTCGAAGCTAACTTCACCGAGCTGTGCTCGGTTCAGTTATCTTGGCGGAGAGAAAGGGATTCGAACCCTTGATACCATTTCTGATATACAACCTTTCCAGGGTTGCCCATTCGACCGCTCTGGCATCTCTCCATATATTGACCTTAACTTAACACTTTTAAATTAACAAAAACTAATTTTACATATCTAAATAGATATTGTCTACAAAATATTTTATTAAAATTTTATCTTTTATTTAATAGTTCTTTATTTCCGTATGTGAATATTTGCCTATTACAGATAAAAAATAAATGGTAATATGCATATTAAGTTCACATATCATTCAATAGAGAGATCAAATTCCAGAGAGATATCTATTGAGGAAATTAAAAAAGTAGTATTGTCTCCAGATAGTATAGTATTATCAAACGATTTGTATATCTGTAAGAAGAGGATTGATAAAAGAATATTAACCGTCGTTTATAGAAAAATTATTAATACAGCAATTATTATTACAACTTATTAAAACATGAAAATAAAATATGATAGTTTGGCACAAGCAGTTTATATGGGATCAAAGAAGAAAAAGATCAGCAAAACATTGTGTATCGACAATGAATTTATTGTTGATATAGGTACAAAAGGGGATATTGTTGGTATTGAAATTTTAAACGTTAAGGGAAAATCATTATCCAGTAGTATAAACAAGATCATAAAAAATAATAAGAAAGTAATAGCTTAGTTTGTGAATTTGTGATTGCTTAAAACTGTGTTATAGTAAATACATGAACGTTCAATCCTCACATTACTTTTTTACCGGTTTATTACTCTCTGTAGCTGTTTTGGTAGTTTTGATCTTCCTACCTTTCTTAACACCTATCATCATAGCTATGGCTCTTTCAGTTATATTCGGTAAATTCCATAGTTATTTATTAAAAAAGTTTTTTAAGAATAAAGAGAGAAGTATATACGGTGCTCTACTTTCTACTTTTATCATAGCAATTATTGTTCTTATACCATCAATATTCATAGTAGGTAAAATATATAATGAAATTCAAGATACATATTTTTATTTTACTGAAGAGACAAATCAATCTAGTGTCGTTAAATTATTAAATGAAACTAGCGCATGGATATCTACAAAATTCTTCGATATTTATCCTACATACTCATTTGAGACTATAAACATTACAGAATATATACAAAGGGGACTAGAATGGTCTTTCTCACACGTAGATACACTATTTAGTAGTTTGAGTAAGATAATAGTTGGTATATTTATTACATTCTTATCACTATTTTATTTCTTTAGAGATGGAAAGGAATTAAAGCGACAAGTGATCGCTCTTAGTCCTCTTGGAGATACTAATGATGAAAGAATACTGAATAAACTTGAACAAGCTATTTATTCTATAGTTGGAGGTAGCCTATTGGTCGGTCTTATACAGGGTATACTTACAGGTATCGGCTTTCTAATATTTGGTGTTCCAAACCCAGCAGTATGGGGAGCTACAGCAGCAATTGCTGCTCTGGTGCCAGGTATTGGTACATCTCTAGTTTTGGTTCCTGGAATACTGTATCTATTCTTCACTGGTGCAACTGGTCACGCAGTAGGATTGTTAATATGGGGACTTCTTGCGGTTGGACTTATCGATAACGTGCTTGGACCGATACTTATAAATAAAGGTATAGATGTTCACCCACTTATCATTTTGCTTTCTGTACTTGGAGGATTGGTATTCTTTGGTGCTATAGGTTTTATACTAGGACCACTCACACTTGCATTTTTCTTCGCTCTACTAGATATTTATAGAACTTCCAAATTATAATCAAATACAATGGCATTAATAGATGAATTAAAGATCCACATAAAAGCTGGTAATGGTGGCGACGGCGTCGTTAGATGGTTACATGAAAAAAGTAGAGAATTTGCTGGACCTTCTGGGGGAAATGGAGGACGTGGTGGAGATGTTTATGTCAGAGCAATACGTGATCTAGCAATATTAAATAGATATAGAAATACAAAAGAATTTTCAGCCCCAAAGGGTGAAGATGGTTTTAGAGATAGTATGGATGGAAAAGAGGGTGAAGATTTGATAATAGATTTACCTATTGGATCAGTTATTACAGATATGAGAACCGAGAGAAAGGTTCAGTTACTTGAAGAAGGTAAACTTATAAAAATATTGAATGGTGGAGCTGGTGGTCGTGGTAATGAACATTTCAAGTCATCTACAAATACTACTCCTATGGAATCTACTCCAGGTAAAGAAGGAGATGAGGCAGATTTTCTTATTGAACTTGAACTCGTAGCAGATGCCGGTCTTATAGGATTACCAAATGCTGGTAAATCATCACTTTTAAATGCAATTACAAATGCAAATGCAAAAGTAGGAAATTATGCTTTCACTACACTTGAGCCAAACTTAGGTGCTCTACCTGGAGGATTTGTTATAGCAGACATTCCTGGACTAATAGAAGGAGCTTCAGAAGGAAAGGGTCTTGGACATAAATTCTTAAGACATGTTAAAAGAACAAAAAGACTGTTCCATCTTGTTTCACTAGAAAATGAAGATGTTGTTTCAGTTTATAAAACTATAAGAAAAGAACTTGAATCTTTCGGACAAGATCTAGATAAAAAAGAAGAGACGTTAATACTAACAAAAACTGATGCAGTATCGCCATCTGTTATAGAAGATGCAAAAAATAAACTTAGTGAATTTAATAAAGATATAATTGCAGTTAGTATACTAGATGATGCTGCTATAAAGAGACTATCTTTTGACATAGTAGAGAGGTTGAGGAAGTAAGATAAATAAAGTAGACTAAAGGAATGAAAGAGTATATTCCTACAATTGGACTAGAGATACATGCAGAATTGAAGACAAATTCAAAGATGTTTTGTGCATGTAAAAATGATCCAGATGAAGAAAAGCCAAATAAAAATATTTGCCCAGTGTGTATGGGGCATCCAGGTACATTGCCTGTTTTAAATAAAGAAGCAATAAAACATGTCATAAAAGTTGGTTATGCAGTAGGTGGAAATATAGCTGATTTTACAGAATGGGATAGAAAGAATTATTTTTATCCTGATATACCAAAAGGCTATCAGATAAGTCAGTATAAATATCCGCTAGTAAGTGGTGGAAATATTGCTGGAGTAGATATAACTCGCATACATCTTGAAGAAGACACAGCTCAATCTACTCATGATTTACATGAAAAGAGCCTTGTTAATTTCAATAGAGCAGGTGTTCCACTAATGGAGCTTGTTACTGAACCGGTTATCCATGATGCGGATACAGCAGTTAAGTTCGCAAAGGATTTGCAACTTTTGCTTAGATATCTCGGAGTAGGGGAGGTAAATATGGAGAAAGGGGAGATGAGAGTAGAGGCAAATATATCTATTGCAAGTAAGTCTGATACAGAAAATAAGAAGTTCGGTACAAAAACCGAAGTAAAGAATTTAAACTCATTTAAGGTTGTTGAGAAGGCTATTTTATATGAAATAAAAAGACAAACAGAATTATTAAACAAAGGTGAAAAAGTAATACAAGAGACAAGAGGCTTCGATGAAAATACTGGTAAGACATATTCACAAAGAGTAAAAGAAAGTTCACATGACTATAGATATTTTCCTGATCCTGATATTCCAAAGATGAAGGTAAGTGAAATACCAGAGTTTGGAAAGGATATAGTTAAGAAAGACATGCCAGAATTGCCTTGGGAGAAAAGAGAGAGATTTACAAAAGATTTTGGAATGACTGAAAAAGAAGTTGCGGTTTTTGTTGATTCTCCAAAGATAGCAAAGTATTTTGAATCGGTAATAGATAAAAAAGAGAGTGATAAAAAGTTTGTTAAATTGGCATTAAACTATATTCTTTCAGACTATATAGGAATAATAAAAAAGGATACAAATGACATTGAAGCTAATATAGAAAAGATAAGTTCAAATACATTTTCTAAACTTATCGATATGATTATTTTAAATAAAATTTCATCTAGAGGTGCAAAAGATTTGCTTGCACTACTATATATAAATGATACAGATCCAGAAGTATTAGCAAACGAAAAAGGTCTTATACAAAAGAGTGATGAAGGAGAGATAAAGAATATTGTTGCCGGTATAATAAATGCAAACCCAAATGTAGTAAATGACTATAAAAACGGTAAGATTTCGGCTTTACAGTACATAGTAGGGCAGGGTATGAAGGCCACAAAGGGAAGTGCTAACCCAGAAGTATTAAGAAAGATAATTGAAGAAATGTTGAAATAGGTACTCTATTGTGATAGTTTGATGAAGGAAAATTCCAATATTATCTCCGTATTTATTTAGCTATTATATAGTGAGTGCTATATGAATTGTTAAATTAATACAAAAAAAGATGATATAGAAAGGTCATTGTGAATAATAGTGTTGGACTTAATAATTCGTTTCCGGTGTACAAGAACTCTTCACTTGTTCTTGAAACAATGTGGGGAAGTAGTCATAGGGCTGAAGAGGGATTTGAATATCCAGTGTATCTTAGGGAAAAGAAGAATATATACTGGCTTTTCATCTTCCTCTCGGTTGCTACGTTACTAGCTATTCTAGCGAGTGCGGTGATGGCGTTTGTGTACGTAGATGTTTTAGGTGAGACTGTATCAAAAGTTTTTTTTATCAGTATACTCTTTTATTTTGTTGCGTTTACTTTATGCATCCATGAAGTTTATGTTCTATACAATCTGCTTAAAAAGTATAGAGCTGATCTCGCACTTTTAAGTTTGGTGTATGGAAACATACCCTTTGGAGCTAAGGCATACAATGAAATGAGTCGAGAAGAACTCCAATCTACACTCATGAATATCTTTTATTTTCATGTGATGAAATATCAGTTAGACATGAGTAATGAAGAGAATGAAAAGGAGCTAAATAAAATACTCAGCTTACTTAAAAGGTTTGGAATCATAAACTATAATAGTGGAGTGGGGGAGTATATATTTCTCAGGCCGCTCAATCCAGATGAAGATATTTCAATAACTATAAAGGCTTCTTATCTTGAAGGCTCAATACGTACTCTCGGTAAAATTTTACCTAATGAAATTTTAGCGATGGTAGGCAATTTTTATTTTATATCAGGTAATCCCGATAGGGTGATCGGATTGGAATTTTATGAAATTACAAAGCCAGTTAACCTAAAAGATGTGCATATGAGGGGGTTTAAACAGGATGAAGGTACTGCCATGTACTTCACACTTTGTTTATTAAAAAAGAATCCTCACATTACAAGTGGTAAGTATGGAAAAGAGTTTTTGATTTGGGCAGCATCAATTTTTGGCACGCGATACTATATCGCCACACTAACTGAAGACGTTGTTCAAGGAAAGAATCAGGTTAGTGTAAAACCCTACTTTTTGCCAACAGTTAAAAAGGGGGTAAGGGTGGTCATAGTTAGTATATAAAACAAACCGGTATGCACACTGCATACCGGTAGTTTTTTATTAAACACATTCCTCATAAGTCAGCTTAATCCATACTTTCATCTCCACCCAAAGACTTAACTATAAGCTTCCTAACCTCACCCTTACTTGGCTTTCTTTTACCACGATTAGCCTCAATCTCAATAAGTATATTTTCTATATCTTCAACTTTATAAACCCTATAGTTACTTATAGGATGTCTGCTCGCTTCGAACTTTCCAGAGTTATCCCAGTTACGTAAAGTGAGGGGTGTTACTCCCAAAATCTTCGCTGCTTGCTTGATTGTTATGTATTTATTTTGCATATATAAACTTTAATAAACCTTAATAAAGATTATATCAAATAGTATAAGATATTAATAATGAGTTATACACATTATCAAGGTTTTATAATATAAAATAAAACCAGCAAAATAATTTAAATTACGAGGTTTATAGTAATTTGTTCATGATAAGATTGTCGAACAATTCTTGTATATATTCAAAATATTTTATTTTAACTATGTCTCTATTTGAGCTTAGGGAATAGTTTAATACTTCGCTCAAATGTCTGCATTTAATAAAAGATCGAGTTATATTTCCACATGTTTTATTTTGTTTATTCATAAAAGCGCTAATTGTACATATATAACTTCGTATTACTTGATTTAATCAGTTTAAATTGCTGGCACGTGCTTCTGTATACTTGTAGGGGCCTCAGTTTATATTCCTTTTAATAAACTAAATACATATTTTATATCACTATAAATATAAGTATCACTGCCATATATCTATATTAGCTAGGTATCAATAATGTATTGAAACGCTTTAAATACAGACTTACATTATCTATACAATTTTATATGTAATTTTCCTTTTTATTATACGGCTAATATTCGTTATCTCGTGAACCCGAGATGATATTTTAAGCCATTATTTTGTATATTGATTAAATGAGCGAGAAGGCTATATAGAGGTATATTTTGGGATATGAATTCACGTAATTTTGAGTAATTCTTATGTATTATGTTTATATGTTAATACTCAATTTAAGCTTATACCGATCTACATACTTACTATATTTAACTATATCTGTAATACCTAGAGCTTTTGATTTGCGTGTATGTGAATTTTATCGAGCTAAATCTACTTTTAATGTATGGATAGTTAAATTTTCTATTTGTATGATTGAAATCTAGTCGCGTCGCGTCATTTATTTGATATATAAATATTTGTTAATTAAAATTTTGTTTTTTCTAATAGAAAGTATCAGACTTATCCACATTTTTATTGCAACAAATGACCCGAGATGGGTTATAATTGTAATAAATAAATATGAAAGATAGTCTTATTTTTGAACATAAAAAATACATCTCGGCTAAACGAGCTTCTGAGCTTGTTGGTTACACTCGCGACTATGTTGGTCAACTATCTAGAGAAGGAAAGATTGATAGCAGAATGTTTGGTCGTTCATGGTTCATTTCTGAAGAATCAATTTTGAGTCACAAAGCTCAAAATGCTCTTAACAATAAAAAGAATGCAGAATTACTTTTGGCAAATAAGAAAAATGCTAAGACATCACAAATAGTTGAAACAACATCAAACCCAGTTATAGTAGTTTCAAATCCAATTCTTCCAGTTGTCAAATCAGTTCCATCACCACTAATTGATAAGAATATTTTTTCTGGAATTTCTGGAACTGTTTCAAACAATATTGTTAATCCAGTAAAGTCCGCAATAAATAATTCTCAAATTATTTCAGGTATGCCTCAACTTTCAGTTGCAGGTAGTTCTGTAAAATTCGGTCAGACAATAAATTCAAAGTCTGGATCAATTGCGAATACTTCAAAACTTTATACAAAAGAAAATATAGCAATGGCATTTATGTCACTAGTTATAGTTTTTAATATTTTCTTTATAAAGGATAATTTTATAAATAATTCAAATAAAAATGTTGCTGGTGTTTCAGAAGCATTGAGTATTGAATCAATAAAACATTTTGCTTCAACACTAGCAAGAGGATTTGGAATCATATCAGAAAGAATTGCAATGAGACTTAATCTAGGTGAAAAGTCTTATTCAGTTGTAAATTCGAAACCTGTTGTTGCAAAGAATGATGACGCAAATGATGTTGGTTATGCTGGTATAGCAGTTCTACCATCAACAAATTCACTAGAAAAAGATGAGATTATAAAACAACATATAAAAGATACATTCTCTGATGAGGTGAATGTAAGACCGGACCCTTCAGGTAGTGCTGGGGTCATAACCCCGGTATTCAAGAAAGCAACGAAAGATAGTTATATATATGTTTTGGTTCCGACGGTTGAAGAGAAGAAGTAGAAGTAGAGGTTTGAGAGATTAAATAATAAAATGAAAAATAACAATAGAGTACAAAATAATAAAGTAAATACAACTATATCTAAAATAGTAGGTATTATTGTTTTGGTTTCTCTATTTACACCTATATATAGTGTGTTCGGTGAAGTTATGACAAGTGGAAATTACAGACTACAAAGTGATAGTTTAAATTTCTCTGGAAATAGATCAGGTTCATATTCATATAATATAGAAGACACACAAGGTGAAATAGGTACTGGTGAACAAGGAAGCAATAGCAATATAGTAAGAGCTGGATACCAACAAGCAGATACTGCTTCTGCAGGTTCTGCTTCAGAAAATGTATATAGCGGAGGAAGAGGTTCAGGTTCAGATATAAATAATTCAGCAATAAATGTTATTGAATTTATTGCTATACCTCTTTCAAAATCAATATCATTAAACTGGTCATATCCAGCAGGTGTAGGTATAGAGTCTGTAAAAATAGTTCGTTCAGATAAATTCTATCCAGTAGATATGAATGATGGTGAAGTTATATTTGAAGGAGTTGGAACTGGTGCTATAGACAATGATGTTGTACCAGGTAAGACATATTATTATGCACTATTTACAAAGAATTCTTTGGGCGAATACTCATCTGGAGTTTTGGCAAAAGCTATTATATTAAAAGATGGTGAAAAGCCTTCTGATATAGAACTTGATCCTTTTGCAAATATCCCAAATGCTTTGGCGGTAGATAAATTGATACAAGGGTTAACACTTCTAGATTTTGATTTTATACAAGATGGTAAATACATAGATCATACAGTAGGTATAGTTCCAATAGATGGAAAAAAGAATTTAACAATAAGTCTAGACTATAAAAAGGTTCCAGAAGTTCTAAAGACAATTGCTATCACTCTCGTAGATCCAGATGATAGTACAAAAATATTTACATTCTTGTTGAGAGTAAATAAAGATAAGACTGCTTATGAAGCTACAATAGCTCCATTAAAGAAGAGTGGAAATTACAAGATAAATATCATCATACTTGATTATAAGAATCAGGGATTAAAGAGAATAAGTGGTGATATCAAGGCCGTTGTTTTTGAAGGATTCCTAAAGGCAATTTCAAATATAGATATAAGAGAACATAAGAAATTATCACTAGGAATACTAATATCTATTATTGCTATCTTTATGATCCTTATAATAAAGATAAAGAATAAATTACAAGAAAAATATGAAATATAATATTCAATACAAAGGAATATTGATTTTCATAGCAGTTATGACTGCAGTATTTGGACTATATGGTTTTAATTTCAATACTGCAAAAGCGGTTATAAATAAACAAATAAACTATCAAGGTAAGTTATTTACAGGAACAAATACTCCAGTTACTGACGGTGGATACAATGTAAAGTACAGACTATATACAACAGCAACTGGTGGAAGCCCAATATGGACAGAAACACTTTGTTATTCATCTGATAATGGAAATACTTGTGATGGTACAGGTACAGACAATCGTGTTTCAGTATCAAATGGTTTGTTCAGTACAATGCTAGGAAGTGTAACTTCACTTGATGCAGTTAATTTCAATCAAACACTTTACCTTGGAGTAGAGATCGGGGGAAATAGTGCTTCATCAGCTACTTGGGACGGAGAAATGACACCTAGAAAGAAAATAGGAGCAGTTCCAGCTGCCTTCGAAGCAGATAAACTAGATGGACTATCAAGTGAACAGTTTATAAGATCTGATGCTGACAATGCCACAACTTCATCATCAACTTTCTTGAATGTAATTCAAAATGGAGCAGGAAAGGTTGCAGAATTTATAGGACAAAGTTCAGCAAGTGTACTATCTATACTTTCTGATGGAAAGGTTGGTATCGGAACAACAACTCCTACTGATGTGCTTTCAGTAAATGGTCCTATATACCTTGCAAATACATCTCCAGTATCAACAGCAAATCGTATATATGCAAATGGCGGTAGTTTGTACTATGCTGGTAATCTAATCGGAGGTGCTACAGTTGGAAATTGGACAAGCAATGGTACAGATGTTTGGAGACCAACTGGAAATGTCGGTATTGGTACTTCATCACCTGGGCAACTATTAGAAGTCTATAGTAATTCAACAAATCCGGTTATAAAAATAAGTAACGGTCTTTCTGGTAGTTTTCCAGTAATACAGCTTGCTGACACAAGAACAAATGGACATACATGGAATATTGAATCCGGTAGGACATTAGGGCAACTTAGCTTCAGAGATGGAACTGCTGCTGTAGAAAGGATGACTATAAATGGTGATGGTAATGTTGGTATCGGTACAACATCCCCATACGCAAAACTTTCTGTAACATCAACATCAGTTGCTTCTACAACTCTAGCTCTACGTTCTGTATCATCACAGACCGCTAATCTACTGGATCTATTTAATGGATCAGGATCTTTAGTGAGTGTAATAAATACTTCAGGATTTATTGGTTTGGGTTCAACTACTCCAACAGGTATGCTAACTATCACAAATACAGGAACAACATATCCTTCATTTGTAGTTGAGGATAGTGCATCACCCGATGCATCTCCTTTCTTGATTGATAACGCTGGATTGGTTGGTATCGGTACTTCAACTCCAGATACACAACTTACAATAGCAGGTGGTTCAGCAGTAGACAAAGATGCAATATCTATTTCTGGTTTCAATGGTAGTAACACAGAAAAAACTATGATAAGGATGATGAACGGAAATAGAAACTACACCTGGGGTTTAAGATTTGGTGCGGCAAGAGATGTTTCTACAACTGGAGGTGCAACTGCAGGTGATGCTTTTGTTGTAAATACAAAAACAAATGGTGGTACAGAAACAGAAAGATTTAGAATTAGTAAAGATGGGGATGTGGGAATTGGTACAACAGCACCACTGGCTCGTCTAGATGTTGTTGGAGCAAGTAGTGGAACAAGACCAATATTCCAAGTTTCAAGTCTTTCAGGTTTTTCTACAACTACAAGATTTGTAGTTGATGGTAGTGGAAATGTGGGAATTGGAACAAGTTCACCCGCTACTAAGCTTGAGGTTTCTACTGGAACAAACCAAGCCACTCTTATTGGTGACCAGACCTCTTACGCAGCAGCAGGTCTTGGTTTGAGTAATGTTTCAAGCGGTATCGGATTTCGTAGATCTACCGATGGGATTGTTTCTACTGGAATGTTCAATTATAACGATACCGGAGGTGTTCCTGATTTGGGATTTAGAGCTCGCGGAGGATTCGGATTCTTTAATGGGGCAAGTGGTACACAGAATATGACATTAACCTCAGCGGGCAACGTTGGTATTGGATCAACAACACCGCTTGCTCAGCTATCAGTCGGAGGTAATTCAACTTCAAATACTCTATTTGCTCTAGACGCTCTATCAGGACAAACACAACCAATACTAGATGTAAAACTAGCAAGTACATCGAAGTTTATGGTTGATAGTAGTGGAAATGTGGGAATTGGCACAACTACTCCAACAGCTCTACTATCAATCACTACACCTAATGCCGGAACAGGACAAGCACTACAGTCATGGTCATTTGGTGGTTCAACTGCAAACAGCACAAACTATAATCTAGCTATGAAGCAGGTAGTGACTTCAGGTGTTGTTGCTTGGGTATTTGATCAGAAGAATAACGGTACATCATATTCAAATGTACTTGCATTCGATAGAGGTAATATCGGTATCGGCACCACCTCTCCAGGTCAGAAACTCTCAGTAGCAGGGGATATCCTCGGTAATGCATTTATCGGTTCATACTTCACCGCAACTTCAACTACACAAGCCTCCACATTCCCATATGCTTCTACGACCGGATTCACTTCGAGCGGCAATACATTCCTTGCAACAGTAGGCGGAAGTGTAAGTATAGGTACAACCACTTCAAGTCTCGCAACTCTTAACATCCAGGCCTCTGGAGGAGCGTCCATCAATCTTAACAACTCTTCAACTGCTATTACTACGGGAAATATCCTCGGTAATATCGATGCATACTCTCTTGATACTTCAACAGGCATGGCAGGTCTCTTCGGTCGCATCCGCTTTGCCGCAACGACACTTTGGGATGGTACACAAGACGATGGAGCTGATATTATCTTCTCCACAAGGACTGTTGCGGATGCAACATCAACTCCGCTTGATCGTATGGTCATTACCGCCGCTGGAAACGTCGGTATAGGTACAACAACTCCAGAGTCATTATTCAATATAAGAGGTTCATTACCAACATTTACAATTACAGATACATCAAATACATCTGGGTCTGTTGGAGATTCGCTTTCAAATATTAATTTTGTAGGTGAAGATACATCATCTGGTCTTAATGGAACTGTCAGAGCTTCAATAGGTACATATGCAGCAGATGTATTCAGAGCACAAGTGGGTCTTAATTTTATGACAAGGAATGGTGCCACACTTTATAATCGAATGGTTATAGAGCCAAATCTTGGAAATGTTGGTATAGGTACAACTACTCCAGGTCAGAAACTTGAAGTTATGGGTATAGGTCGTTTCGATGGTACAAACACATTTTCTATAGGTAGTGATACAAATTACAAGAGAATAGACACTGCTGGTACTGGTTCAGAAATATTCCGTTTTTTAAGTTCTGGTAATAATCTTGCTGGTTTACGAGCGGGAAGTGCTATTATTGGTTTGACTGCACCTTTTACAACTGCAACTGCACCAACGTCAGGTCTTTTGGTTCAAGGAAATGTGGGAGTTGGAACAACATCTCCGTACTCTCAACTTTCTGTTAGTGGACTTTCTGCTGCTACAACTCTCTTTGCTCTAGATGCTCTATCAGGTCAAACAGCTCCAATACTAGATGTTAAACTGGCAAGCACAACAAAGTTTGTAGTTGATGCTAGTGGAAATGTTGGGGTTGGTGTTACTACACCCACAGCAAACCTAGTAGTTAGTAAATCTTATGCAGAGCCTGCAGCAGGTATTGCTTCTACTACAGTTGCGGTTTTTTCTAATAATAATACAGCAAATGCTTCATCATCAATTTCTATACTATCTAGAAGTTCAGCAATCTCTAGTTTAAATTTCGGAACTCAATTAGGAGAAAGATCTGGATTTATAGATTACGGTATTGCTGCTGGTTCATATCAAGGATTAGCATTTGGTACTTTAGGTACTGAAAGAATGAGGATTGATGGAAATGGATATGTTGGTATTGGTACTACAACTCCAATAGGAAATCTTGATATAGCAGCTTCAGCTCCAGTGCTTAGACTAAGTGGTACAAATACATCTATTTCAGCTGGTGGAACATATGGTGATATCGAATACTATACATCTGATACAACTGCGCAGGGAGTAATGGCAAGAATCAGAGCTAAGGGAAATGATAGTAATGTTGGTGGCGATTCAGATTTATCATTCTGGACATTTACAGGTGGAGGATCATTAACAGAGAAGATGAGACTTATGAGTACAGGAAGATTAGGGATTGGTACAACTTCACCAGATAGACTTCTGACAGTTAGCGGCGCCACATCTGCTACAACTACAATAGAAACTACGACTGCAAATACAACTCCAGGACTAGAATTAAGATCAAATGTAACAGGTAATAACGTAAATATAGGTAATATATCATTTATAAATAGTTCAAACGGAAATAGTACATTAGCAAATATTACAGGATTTCAGGGTGCTTCTGCTTCTTTGGGTGCGTTGATATTCAATACTAGAGCAGCATCTAATTACGGAGAAAGAATGAGAATTGATGTAAATGGAAACGTTGCAATAAGTACTTCTACAGCTAGTGAAAAGTTATCAATTCTTTCAGCAGACAATGTTCAAGCAACAAATATATTTGCAGTAAGAGCTAACAACCTTTCACAGGGTATAGGTATTGGTTATGATAGTATACGTCAATTGGGTGGTAGCGGTTCTCTTCTTTTGGATTCTAATAATTCTGGCCGTCTTCTTCTTCAAACAAATGGAGGTACAGGTAATGTTGGTATAGCTACCTCAACTCCATGGGCTACATTATCTATAACAAACACAACTACAAATCCTTCATTCGTTGTAGAAGACTCAACTTCACCTGATACCACTCCTTTCATAATTGATGCTAGTGGAAATGTTGGGGTTGGTATTTCAACACCTCTATATAAACTTGATGTGGATGGTTCTATGAGACTTGGTGCTTCAAGTGGTTCAGTACAACCGATACTTGGAAGAAATACTAGTGGAGGTTTGAGTATTGATAGTACTGGTGCTGTTTCATCATCAAACAATCTACTAACCGTAGCGAATAATGGGGGTACGGCACTGGTAACAGTATTAGGAGGAGGTAATGTTGGTATTGGAACAACATCACCAGATATATATTCACTTGGTCTAACAAAACATTTAACTTTGTCAA
>CAZQAQ010000003.1:0-5539 GCA_964591325.1 uncultured Candidatus Saccharibacteria bacterium
TGTATTCTTTGTTACAATATATGTAAATATGTCGTACTTTTCTAAGTCAAATTCTATTAAGAGAAATTCAATCATAGCTTTTGATTTGGACGGCACTTTATCTAGAAGTAAAGAAAATATCAGTCCAAGAATGGCTGATCTTATAAATAAACTTACTATAAATAAAAAAGTAGTAGTTATTTCAGGTGGTTCAATCGAACAATACAATAAGCAACTTTTGCCATATATAAAAAACTCAATAAATTTGATAATGCTACCGCTTGAGGGTAGTGAAAGATTTGAATATTCACCAATAACAAAAAAGTGGGAAATGACTTTCAAAAAAGTATTTCCAGTAGATATAAAAAAAGATGTAGTAGATGTTTTAAATAGAATAATTAAATCAAATAAATTTGGCATTCCTACAGTTCATGAAGGTGCATATATAGAAGATAGAGATACAGAAATAGCTTTTTCAGCTCTAGGACAAAATGCACATATAAATGAAAAGGAAAGTTGGGATCCAGATCATAAAAAAAGAGATAAAATAAAAAATATAATTGAAAAAGAAGTTCCAAATGTTTCAGTAACAATTGCAGGAACAACCACAATAGAAGTTTTGCCTAAAGGTTGGAATAAAGCTGTTGGACTTAATTATTATTTAAAAGAAGCGGGTTTTAATATAGATGATGTAGTATTTGTGGGTGATGCGATATATCCAGGGGGAAATGATTATCCTATATCACAATTGAATATTAAGAGTTATAGAGTAAATGGTCCGAGTGATACAGAAGCTGTGATAGAAAAGATAATGTTACAAGATAGGATGCCAGATCCTATAAATCCTGTTGCATATTTTTCTATGGAATACGCTCTACATGACGATCCGAGTATGTATGCTGGAGGTTTGGGTGTGTTGTCTGGTGACTATATACTTCAAGCTGGAAAAGATAATTTTCCTATAATCGCTTTTGGACTTAAGTATGGAGACAATATTCCAGAAGGTTTTAAAATTCTTAAACAAGGAAATGAAAATCTGATTTTATCTATACCGATAGGTGATGGTTTGGTAAAAGCTCAGGTTTGGTATAAAGAAATAAGTAGTTCTGGAAATACAAAGCTATATTTAATTGATTCAGATATATCAGAGAATAATGTTGAAGATAGAAAAATAACCAAAAATCTATATGACCCCGTTTTCTATTTTAGATTGAAACAACAAATTGTCTTGGGTATTGGTGGTATAAAATTGATTAAAACATTAAATATAAAACCAAGTGTATTTCATTTGAATGAAGGGCATACTGCTTTTGCTGGAGTAGGTATTTTAAATGAAATGGATAGTGATGATACAAAAAATATTGTAGCAACCAAACATACTATTTTGCCTGAAGCGGGTTTATTTATAAAATATGAAGATTTGAATTCACTTTTAGGTAAATATTGTAAAGAGAATAATAAAGATATAAAAGATATATTTGAAAAGGGTAAATACGAAGGTGATGAAAATCTATTCTCTACAACAAAGTTTATTATGCAGATATCAGCAAGATCAAACGGTGTAAGTAGTGCTCATGTTAAATATGAAAAGCGCGCTCATCCTCATAGTAAACTCATAGCTATAACAAATGGTGTTTTTGTCGATAGGTGGCAATCAAAAGATTTGAAAAATATTCCAAAAGATTATTCTGATGAAGACTATTGGAATACAAAAAAAGTTTTGAGATCAAAAATGATTTCTTTTGTAAAAGAAAAAACTGGTATTAGTTTAAATAATGATATCTGTACTCTAGTTTGGGCGAGAAGGTTTGCTATGTATAAGAGACCGTATTTATTGTTTTCTGATGAAGAGAGAATAATAGATATACTTTCAAACAATCAATATCCATTACAAATAGTTATATCTGGTAAACCGCATGAATCTGATGTTGAAGGTAAAAAGATAATGGATAAAATAATTGCTTTGCAAAATAATCCAAAGATAAAAGGTAAGATTGCTTATATAAAAGGATATTCTATAGATATATCTGAAAAATTGGTTAAAGGTGCAGATATATGGCTAAATACTCCAGAAAAGGGAAAAGAAGCTTGTGGTACAAGTGGTATGAAATCTGCATTAAACGGTGCAGTACAGATGACTATACCAGACGGTTGGGCAGAAGAGGTAAATTGGAATGGAAAAGGATATGCCTTGCCAGAAGATGATCCAAGAGATTTTATTTATGATCTATTAGAAAATGAGGTCTTACCAAAATTCTATTTTAAAGATAACAATAACTTCGATCTTCCAACAGAATGGATATCAATGTCAAAATCTAGTATCAATATTGTAAAAGAAAAATACAATACAGAAAGAATGTTGATTGATTATACACAAAAGCTCTATCGTCTGTGATATAATACATACATAAATTTATGTCCATTTTCGGTTCAAAAAAGGGTCTAAAAATCCTTTTCGTAGGTACGGAGGTTTCTCCTTTCGCTAAGGTCGGTGGTCTTTCTTCTGTTGCGCACTCATTGCCAAATGCATTAAATAGACTCGGTCATGATGCAAGAGTAATGATACCAAGATATCTTTTCATCGAAGATCAAAAGTATGATCTAGGTATGGAATTTAATAATTTAAAAGTTCCAACAGGCCTATCAGATGGTGAAGAGGGTCCAAAAGAAATAGTTTGTAATGTTAAGAAATTTACTCCTACTGAAGGTGATGAAAATAATAATTTTATAACTTATTTTCTAGAAAATCAGGAATACTATGAACAAAGAGCAAATGTCTATGGTTATGCGGATGATCCTATAAGATGGACATTGTTGTGTAGAGGAGCTTTGGAATTTATAAAACAATCTAGATCTTGGGTCCCAGATGTTATCGTATGTCTTGATTGGCAAGCTGGACTTATTCCAAATTACCTTAAAACTACATATTCAAAGGATTTGGTTTTGGGGAAAATAGCCACAGTATTTTCTATACACAATCTATTTTTCCAAGGGATGTTTGATCATCATTTTGTTTCAGAAATGGATTTTGATGATGGACACTCAGCGATACCAAGTATATTTAATCCTCGATTATCAAAACTAAATCTCATGAGAAGAGGAATAATGTATGCAGATATTGTAAATACTGTATCTCCAAGTTATGCAAAAGAGATAATGACAAAAGAATACGGAGAGTTACTAGATGAACTATTGCGTGAAAGAAGAGCGGTCCTTTCAGGAATATTGAATGGTATTGATTATGATGTCTGGAATCCTGAAACTGATCCACATATTTCATTTAAATATACAAAAAAGAATATTGCTGAAAGAAGTAAAAATAAAGCGGTACTTCAAGAAAGGTTTAATTTACCAGTAAAAAAAGATGTATTTCTACTTTCTATTGTTAGTAGATTAACAAGACAGAAGGGTTTGGATCTACTTATGAGTACACTAGACCTTATTGCTCAAGAACTTCCAATACAACTTATTGTCGTAGGTGAGGGTGATTCTGATTTGATGGGATTTTTTCATGGACTTGAGACAAAGTATCCAGACAAGGTAGCTACACATTTGAAATTTGATAGCGTTTTGCCACATCTTGTATATGCAGGTGCTGATGCTGTTGTTATACCATCTAGATTTGAGCCATGCGGTTTGGTTCAAATGGAAGCAATGAGAATGGGTTGTATACCCATAGTTAGAAAAACTGGAGGATTGGCTGACAGTGTTGAGGATTATAATCCTGATAAAGGGACTGGTACCGGGTTTGTATTTGAAAGATTTGATCCATATTCACTTATGATTTCTCTTGTTAGAGCTTTTGAAAATTTTAGAGATAAAAAGAAGTGGCAAGAGCTTGTAAAAAGAGCAATGATAAAAGATTTTTCTTGGGATAATTCTGCAGAAAAATATTTGGAATTAATGAGAAGGGCAATGAAGATTAGAATAAAAAACTAAATATGAAATGGGCAAACTTTCTACATATATACCAACCCGCAGATCAACAGTCAGATATTCTCGAAGCAATTGTAGCTCAATGTTATAGACCGCTTATAACACATATAGCAAATAGCAAAGATATAAAAATCACCTTAAATCTAACTGGTGCTCTTATAGAACTTTTTGATAAACACGGTTATAGAGATTTGATTGAATTATTAAAACAGTCTGGTGAAGAAGGAAAAATAGAATTTACGAGCTCTGCAAAATATCACGGTTTTTTACCATTGCTTACAGCTCAAGATATAAAGAGACAGATTGTTGCAAACGATGAAACAATGACACGTTTTTTGGGTAAAAAAGCATATAAACCAAAAGGATTTTTTCCACCAGAGATGGGATATGATAAAAGTTTAATTCCTGTAATAGAAGAAATGGGTTTTGAGTGGATTATATTAGATGAAATTTCTGGTTACGGTGAACCAGGTAAGATTGATTACAATAAAATATATAAGATTAAAGATTCAAAATTAAAAGTATTTTTTAGAGAAAGGAGATTGAGTAATCTTATAATGTCTGCAGTTGTTAGATCAAAAGAGACTTTACTTGAAGCAATGAAAGACGATATGAAAAGTAATAGATATATTGTGACAGCAATGGATGGGGAGACATTTGGTCATCATAGACCTGGACTTGAGAAAATGTTATTTGATATTCTTGATACAAAAGATTTTAACCTCATAACCATATCAGATTTATTAAATACAAGTAAAAAAGAGAAAAGAGAAGAAGTTACTATATCACTTGTACCATCAACATGGGCAAGTAGTAAACAAGATATAGAAAAGGGCATACAGTTTCTTTCTTGGAAAGATCCTGAAAATATAATACATACATGGCAATGGGAACTATTTCATCTTGTTAGAGATCAAGTAGAAAATTTGGATAAGAAAAACCCAATTTATGAAAGTGTCAGAAATAAAATGGATATAGCAACAGCCAGTGATCATTTTTGGTGGGCTTCTGCTAAACCTTGGTGGAGTCTTGAAATGATAGAAGATGGGGAATATAGATTACTCGAGACTCTTCGTATGATACCTGAAGTAAGTGAGGATAATTTAAGAAGAGCTAGGGATTTGTATGAAAAGATTATTTCTACAGCATTTCAATGGCAAAGAACTGGAAAGATACGAACTATGATGTCTAGTCAGAATTCAATATTAAGAATTCCATTTAAAGATAGAACAATAGGTAGAGGCGGTGCAGAAGCGGGTGTGTACCACGCTTTTATAGATATGATGAAGACTCAAGAAAAATTATCTTCATTAAAAGGTGAGTATGAGAAAGCTATACTTTGGAGAGATGCTATATATAAACTTGAAAATAAACTTGATATTTACGATACGATAAATGCTATAGATTTACTTAGAATTGAAATACCAAATGAAGAAGTAGAAAAAACTATTTTGAAATATAAAGAAAAATATAAAGATATAAGAGGAGGTCAGCCTGAACAGAGAGGGAATTAGAAGTTTACAAATTCAATTTTAGGAACAACTTTGTAGTTTGGGTTTTTTACAAATTCTATTTTTCCGTCTTTTTCTATTACATAGTATCCAGCTCCATGAAGCTTTTTGAA
>CAZQAQ010000003.1:5639-46234 GCA_964591325.1 uncultured Candidatus Saccharibacteria bacterium
CTATTTTTCCGTCTTTTTCTATTACATAGTATCCAGCTCCATGAAGCTTTTTGAAAGGTTCATAGTCTGCATGTCCTGGAAATGATACAGCATTTTCTTCATCTAGATTTACAGGACTATCATCATGAGTTACAAACCAAGTGTCACCAGTATTTATACCTAAATGTCCCATACCGCTTGGAATATAAACTTTATCTCCGGATTTTACTTTTATTGCTTTGAAACTTTTTATTTTATCATCCGCTCCGTCTCTCTCTTGAAGTATGATTATTCCTTCACCACTTAAAATAGTATAAGTTTCATTCAAATCTCCGACATGATAGTGACCATATGTCTTTATATATTCATTACCAATTTTTCCACTTTCCCAAACAGTTATATTGCCTTTTTCACTTCCTCCACGAATCATATAATAATGGTTCAAAGGACCATTTTCTTTTGGATAAAAAAGCACATCTTTCATCTCTTCATGACTTCTAAAAGCAATTGGTGATTTCATATATATAATAGTAGCATTAGAATAAAAATTAGCATATAATTCGAATATGAATACAAAAAGATTTTTTATTTGGGGAGGATTTATCGTTATTATAGGTCTTATAATATGGGGTATGGTCGCTGCTTCACAAAAGGAGGCAAGAGATAATGCAAATATAGTACTTCCAGACAGTGTAGTTTCTACAGATCATATATTAGGTAAAACAGATGCAAAACTTACTATAGTTGAATATGGAGACTTTGAGTGTCCAGCATGTGGAATATATTATCCTATGGTAAAGAAGATAACAGATGAATATTCTTCAACCACTCTAAGATTAGTATTTAGACATTTCCCATTATCACAACATCCAAAAGCTATTCCTGCAGCTAAGGTCGCAGAGTCAGCTGGCAAACAAGGAAAGTTTTTTGAAATGTATGATTTACTATATAGCAATCAGGATGAATGGGTAAAAGCTACAAGTTCAGACATGGTTTTTGAAGGTTATGCAAAAAAGCTAGGTCTAGATATGGCGAAGTTTAAAGCAGATATAAATGATCCAGAAATAGCAAAAAAGATTGATAATGATTACAAAGGTGGTGCAAAGGGAGGTGTAAATTCAACTCCAACATTTTTCCTAAACGGTAAATCAATAAAAAATCCACAAACCTACGTTGAGTTTAAGAAAATTATAGAAGATGCAGCTAATAGCAAATAATATTCCAAGATGGGTTTTTGTAACACTTTTCATTGTTGCAATAATTGGCTTTTCTGATGCTACATTTTTAACCTTTGAGCATTTCACAAATAAGATTCCACCATGTGTAACAACGGGATGTGAGAGTGTTCTTACAAGTGTTTATTCAGAGATATTTGGTATACCAGTAGCTTTGGGTGGAGCATTGTTTTATCTCGGTTTCTTGATCGGTCTTATACTATTTCTTGATTTAAAAAAAGAATGGATATTGAGACTGACGTTAGCATATAGTTCAATAGGTTTTGTATTTTCTATGTGGTTTGTTTTTGTTCAAGCATTCTTACTACATGCATTTTGTCAGTACTGTATGTTATCAGCTACCACTTCAACTACTATATTTATAATATCTATGTATGTATTTATAAAATATAGAAATAAAGAATTGCCAATATAAAATGGAATTAGATTTTGAAAAGAAAATAGATATAACAAAACCAAGTAAAGATTATTGTTTACTTGATTCTGGTGATGGTGAAAAATTAGAGAGATTTGGTGAAAAAATACTCTTAAGACCTGATCCTCAAGCGCTTTGGAAAAAGAGACTTGATGAAAGATATTGGAAAAAAGCAGATGCAAGCTTTTTTAGAAGTGAAGCTCAAGCAGAATGGAAATATAAAGGTGAGAAGTTGGAAAAATGGCAAATATTTTTTTCAGGATTGAAGTTTTTTATCAAACCTACTGCTTTCAAACATACAGGAATATTCCCAGAGCAATCAGTAAACTGGCTTTGGACTAGAAAAATAATTGAGGATAATGGAGTTAAAGATATAAATGTTTTAAACCTTTTTGGATATACAGGTGGGGCAAGTTTGGCTTGTGCACAAGCTGGAGCAAAAGTTGTTCATGTTGATAGTTCAAAATCAGCAATAAACTGGGCAAAAGAAAATGCAGAGATTTCTGGGTTGAGTGATAAACCTATAAGGTGGATACTAGAGGATGTAAGACTTTTTGTAGAAAGAGAAATAAAAAGAGGAAATAAATACGATGCAATAATCATGGATCCTCCAGCTTTTGGTCATGGAGCAAATGATGAGATTTGGAAAATAGAAGACGATCTTATACCACTTATAGATAATTGTTTATTGATACTAAAAGATAAACCGCTATTTTTCATTGTAAACGGTTATTCAGCCGGTTATTCTGCAATAGCATATAAAAATATTTTAAATATTTTAGTAAATAAATTTGGTGGAAGTATTGAAATAGGGGAATTAGCTATACAAGAAGATGAAATAACCAATAATACGAAGGATGATACAAAAAATAATACCAGAGATATAAAAGAACCTCGTTTATTGCCTTGTGGTATATTTGCTAGGTGGAAAGCTTAGTTTGTGATACCATTAATTTCCAAGATTAATAGTAATTAATTTATCTATAATATGGAAAATATAAAGAATAATGTGTGGAAAATAGGTCTAGTGGTTGGTGTTTTGTTATCACTTTTCCTACTTACAATATCGATTAAAGAGCTAAAATCAATAGCTTATGTTGGTAAAGCTGAGTCATATACAAATATCATATCTGTTACAGGTACAGGTGAAGTAGTATCTATACCTGATGTTGCTACAGTGTCATTTACAGTAACTGAAAATGCAAAGGTGATAAGTGATGTTCAGTCAAAAGCTTCAGAAAAAATAAATAAAGTTATAGCTTCTCTAAAGCAAAATGGTATTGAAGAGAAGGATATAAAAACAACATCATATTCTATAAACCCTCACTATGACTATATACAAGGGGAGTGTAATCAATTTATATGTCCTCCAGGAAAGTCTGTTCTGTCTGGTTATGATGTAAGTCAGAGTATAGAGGTTAAGATTCGTGATCTAAAGAATGCAGGAAAAATACTAGAAACAATAGGTTCATTAAATGTTCAAAATGTAGGTGGGCTAATGTTTACAATAGACGATATAAATAAAGTGAAGGCACAAGCAAGGGATAAAGCTATAGAATCTGCTCAAACAAAAGCAAAAGAATTATCAAAGAAACTTGGAGTAAAACTAGTAAGAGTAACAGGTTTCTATGATTCAAGTGAAGAGCAGTACTATGCAAGAGAAACTATGGTTGCCGATGGTTATTCTGCAACTCCAGCAAAAATGACTGTAGCACCTCAATTACCTCAAGGAGAGCAGAAGGTTACAGCAAGAATAAATATCAGTTATGAAATAAGATAGTTTTAAACGATAAATCTTATATAAACAAAATAGCCTCAGGGCTATTTTTGTTTATTGACAATAATCCCAAATAGGAATATAGTATACACATATCCCCTGGAGGGGTTTTTTAATAGAAAAATATATGAAAATTGGAGAATATATAACAGAAACAAAAGCAGAAATGTCACACGTTAGTTGGCCAACAAAAAAGCAGGCTATATCTTATACAGTTATGGTTATACTTGTTGCTGTAGTCACATCACTATTACTTGGTTTTTTTGACTATATATTCGGAAGACTATTAACCCTCCTTTTCTAATAATTTAATAAAGTAATTATATGAATAAACAGCAAAATGACGGTCAGAGAAATTGGTATGCTATCCATACCTATGCAGGATATGAAAATGCCGTTGCTCGTAATCTAAAGCAACGTATAGAATCTTTGGGTATGGAAAACAATATATTTAATGTTATTGTTCCTACTGAAAAGAAGATAAAAATAAAAGCAGGAAAGAGAGTTGAAGAAGAAGAAAAAATATATCCTGGATATGTACTTGTTGAAATGATAGTTACAGATGATTCTTGGTTCGTAGTTAGAAATACTCCAAGAGTTACAGGTTTCGTAGGATCAGGAGTAGTGCCAGTACCACTAGAAAAGAAAGAAGTTGATCTACTATTTAGCAGAATGAATAAAGAAGAGATAAAGCACACTATAGATCTAGCTGTAGATGATGTTGTAAAGATTACAGATGGTCCTTTCAAAGATCTAGAAGGTAAAATAAGTGGTGTCGATGACAATAGAGGTAAGGTTAAGGTGTTGGTTTCAATGTTCGGTAGAGAGACACCAGTTGAGCTAGACTTTTTGCAAGTTAAGAAGATTTAAGGTAATGTAGTATTTACGAAAGAAATAACATAAAAAACATGGCAAAGAAGATAATAAAAAAGGTAAAGGTAAGCGCTCCAGCAGGAAAGGCAACTCCAGCTCCACCACTAGGTCCTACATTGGGTCAGGCAGGTGTTAATATTGGTGATTTCACAAAGAAATTCAACGATGCTACAAAGGGTATGATGGGAGATATAGTTCCAGTTGTGATCACTGTTTATGAAGATAGAACTTATGACTTCGTCCTAAAGACTCCTCCAGCATCATCACTTATTCTAAAAGCTGCAGGTGTTGAAAAGGGTGCAGGAAAACATGCTGTAAAGAAAGCTGGTACTATAACAAAGGCACAAGTAAGAGCTATAGCAGAAAAGAAAATGCCTGATCTAAATGCAAATACAATAGAAGGTGCAATGAAGATAATAGAAGGTTCATGCAGATCACTAGGTATAGAAGTTAAATAATATTTGAATAGAGGTAAAAAAAAGTGGGTGATACCGCTTTTTTTGTTATCATAAAACTCATTGCCAAAATTAGTCTTTTGTTGTAATGTAAATTTCAGAATAGTTGCCGAACTGTTTCGAATTGCATGAAGTATTTCTCTAGACCGTAAGTCTTTAGAAATGGGCTGAAACCCCATGGATTCAAAAAGGCATTAAAAGTGAATAAAAAAGAATCGCCCTCAAACAAACCGTCCTACATCGACTTGGTTCCCGAAGCTTTTCTCAAGGCTTGGGAAGTCAAGAAATGTTCAGCTTGGAGTTTGAAAAGGGTACAGAATGATATTGATAGATTTGTGATTGAGATAAAGAGGTACAATAATATCCGTGCATTGCTGTATATCTGTACCGCTATACTACTCATTGCGGTTTACGCATTTCATCATAATCAAACTAGATTTGGAGAATTAACCAAACTCTCTAGTTTTGCTTTTGTTTTGGTATTTATATTTGCGGTATTTTACCAAATCAATTCAGACATTCATGAAAAAGTTAGCTCTTTCGAATTCAAGTTAATTAATGATGGATCATGGATCGACTCTTTTGATGACTATGTAAAATCATTACTAGTAAATGAAAAAAGTGATCCATTTACTTCATTAACTCCAAATTCGATGATGGCTAGAATGGTTAGTATAGCTCAACAAGTTTTGCTTCTTGAAGACAGAATAAAAGATTTGAGAATAAATTTGAATGTTGATCCTGTTGCATTGAAGTCTGCAATAGATGAACTCATGTTATTAAGAACCAAACTTGATACACTTGTTCGAAAGACAAGAGTCCTATCTGACTATTTTGGTGATGCTGCAGATCTAACTAAAATTTACCAAGCAGCTAAAAAGGCACTTGGTAAATAGTTCACAAACACTAAAGATTTTCAAAAACCCCTCGCAATTGCTTGGGGTTTTTTGTTTAATCCTTCATTTTTTGAGTTCCTGAATAATTTACTTTATATTCTAAAAGTAGGCTACCCGAGCTTTCAGATTGAACTGAACTTATAAGCTCTAGATTAAATAATAAATCTTCATTAAATAGAGACAGTCCTTTACCAAATACTATAGGTTCTACAGTAAGGTATATTCTATCTACAACCTTTGCTTTCATAAACATTGTATATATATTTGTTCCACCACATATAGCTACTTCTTTGAAACCACGAGCTTCAAGTTTTGATAGTAGTGTTATAGGATCATCATTTGTCATTTCGGCACCTTCGTTTGAGAAATCTTGTTTTCTTGAATAAACAATATTTACTCTTTCCTTAAGGGGTCTCCCAATAGTTTTCCAAGTATGTGAACCCATAACAATAACCCCAGCTTTTTTTGTAACTTCTACAAAGCGCTTTTTATCAGCTTTACTAGTCCACATAGCAGGGTGGTGTTCATCTTTTGCAATGAAACCATCTGCTGTAACTGCTGCGATAATGTTGCACTTGATCATAGGTATTAATATTATATACTTCCAATATAAATAATGGAAATGAAAAAAAAGACAAATAAAAAGAAAGTATTAATAGATAATAAGATTGATTCGATAAATAAAGATAAGGATACGAAATACAAAAGGCCAAGTTGGGATGAATACTTTTTGGGTATAATGCACATGGTTGGTACTAGAGGAACTTGTGATCGAGGAAGATCTGGATGTGTAATAGTAAAAAATAGAAGGATATTGACTACTGGTTATGTTGGTTCAGCGATAGGTGTTCCTCACTGTGATGAAGTGGGTCATGAAATGCATCAAGTTATAAATGATGATGGTCACGTATCTCAACATTGTATAAGAACAATTCATGCAGAAACAAATGCTATTGCTCAT
Source organism: uncultured Candidatus Saccharibacteria bacterium (assembly GCA_964591325.1). Classification (GTDB taxonomy): domain Bacteria; phylum Patescibacteriota; class Minisyncoccia; order Phycocordibacterales; family PALSA-1337; genus CAIOGI01. The sequence goes on from CAZQAQ010000003.1 coordinate 12,231, forward strand.
GCTGCAAGAGTTGGTATTGCACTTGATGGGGCAACTTTGTATTGTAAGATGACACCATGTTATGTGTGTGCAAAAACAATAGTAAATTCAGGAATAATAAGAGTAGTTGCAGCAAAAGACTATCATGTTAGTGGTAAGACTAAAGAACTATTTAAACAGTGCGGTGTAGCTCTGGATGTAATAGATAACAGTTTTGAACAGTATAAAAACCAATAGAATGGAAATTAAAATAAAAAAGTTAAGAGATGATGCGATTATTCCTTCTTATGCAAATAAGGGAGATGCTGGTATGGATCTATACACGGTGGAATCATTTGATCTTGAACCAATGGAAAGAAAAACAATCCCACTTGGCTTTGCTGTTGAAATACCTACTGGTTATGCCGGTCTGATTTGGGATAAAAGTGGACTCTCACATAAATACGGTATAAAGACATTTGGAGGTGTTATAGATTCTAGTTACAGAGGAGAATGGCATGTTGGTGTGATGAATTTATCAAATAGATTTTTTAGATTTGAAAAAGGCCAAAAGGTAGCACAATTACTAATACAAAAAATAGAAACAGTTGAGTTAAAAGAAACAAAAACCCTTTCGAACACAGAACGTGGTCAAAAGGGCTTTGGTAGTAGTGGTAAATAAACTTCTACTAGACTGCAATAGGTGCCTTGATAGGTGGGTGAGGGTCGTAACCAACAAGCTCAAAGTCTTCAAACTTGAAATCCTCAATTTTCGTTGCATCTCCTTTTATTATCAATTTTGGAGATGGTCGAGGATCACGAGCGATTTGTTCACGAGCTTGGTCAAGGTGGTTTAGGTAAAGATGAGTATCACCACCTGTCCAAACGAATTCCCCAGGCTTCAATCCTGTTATTTTTGCAATCATGATTGTAAGAAGAGCATATGATGCAATGTTGAATGGAACACCCAAGAAGAAGTCAGCACTTCTCTGATAGAGTTGGCATGAAAGCTCACCATTCACTACTTTAAATTGGAATAAGCAGTGACAAGGTGGAAGTCCAGACTTTGCCATTTCTTGTATGTCTGCAGGATTCCATGCTGAGACAATTATTCTTCTTGAGTTAGGGGATTTTTGAATAAGAGATATGACATCCGCTATTTGGTCGATAACTCTACCATCTGGTGTTTTCCAGTGTCTCCATTGGTATCCATACACTGGACCAAGGTTGCCCCACTGTTTCGCAAATTCTTCGTTATTCGCTATTGATTTTGCAAACTCACTGATGCCCAATTTCCATTCATCTGAAGATGATGGGGGTACAGTTTTGCCATTTGCTATGAGATAGGCTTTGTATGGCCACTCATTCCAAATATTCACACCATTTTGAACCAAGTAGCGTATGTTCGTATCTCCACGTAAAAACCAAATAAGTTCATGAAGGATGAGTTCAAACTTAACTCTTTTTGTTGTAAGAAGTGGAAAGTTTTCTCTCAAATCAAAACGCATTTGTGTACCGAATAAACTTTTTGTTCCAGTACCAGTACGATCTGTTACTTCCGCACCCTCATCTAGAATCCTTTGCATCAATTCTAGATATTCAACATCTGGTTGTTTTATTTTCATAAACCAATTTTACATCTATTGTTATTTTTTACAATGTTTTCTGTTGACATTTATACGCCTTCATATACGATAAGTCAAAGAACAAAATTAATAAATGAAAACCAAAAAACAAAATAGAAAAAAGAAATGTCGACTTATAGTTATCGATGGTGCTGACGGTTCTGGAAAGGGTACACAAGTAGGTTTGCTTGTAGAAAAACTCAGATCAGAAAAATACAAGGTGGCTGTGTTTGATTTCCCAATGTATGATACTCACTTCGGTAGTATAGTTGGTAGAGCACTAAAAGGTGAGTTTGGGGATTTTTTGAAACTAGATCCATATATTGGATCCATGCCGTATACACTTGATCGTGTTGCGGCAAAACCTGCTCTCGAATTTGCTATGGCACATAATGATTTTGTAATTTGCAATAGATATACTCCAAGCAATATTGCTTACCAAGCAGCAAAACTTTCCGGAGCAAAAGTTCTGGAATTTGTCGAATACATGGAGAAGTCAGAGTATAAAGTTTTGGGTTTACCAAAACCAGACCTCATCTTATATCTCAGTGTTGCTACTTCTATATCTTTTAAGTTGATTGAAGAAAAGAGTAAGAGAGAATACTTGGGTAAAAAGGGTGCAAGAGATATGCTTGAAGCAAATCTGGAATATCAAAAAAAGGTTTCTTCGATGTACAAAATGCTCGCAAAGCGAGATCCTATTTCGTGGAGAGTAGTGGATTGTATGAAGGGTAGAAACCTTATGACTCGTGAAGAAGTCGCTAGTGCGGTTTTTTCTACACTCTACCCATTTTTCTAATTTAGTTTTATTTCTTTTATTATTTCAGTAAAGGCTACTACGGTGGCCTTTTACTTTTTTTATACAGTGATACACTTTAACTATTATTAAATAATAAAAGGCCATGAAAGATACAGAAATTAAAAAGCTTATACAAGAAGAGACAAAAAGACAAAAGAGAGTGATAAACCTAATTCCTTCAGAGAACTACGTTTCAAAAGATGTTTTGACTGCTTTGGGTTCTATTTTTGATAATAAATATGCTGAAGGGTATCCTCATGCTAGATATTATGGAGGTCAAGAGAATACAGACAAACTAGAAGTCTTGTGCCAAGACAGAGCTCTTAAATTATTTAAACTAAATAGAAAAGATTGGCATGTAAATGTTCAACCTCTTTCAGGTGCCCCAGCAAATCTTTCTGTATATTTGGCTCTTGTACCTCAAGGTGGAAAGATAATGGGTTTGCCACTTTCATCTGGTGGACATCTTTCCCATGGACAAAAAGTTTCAATGACTGGAAAAGTTTGGCAACAAATTCCTATTTCAATAGATGAAAAGACAGAAATGATTGATTATAAGAAAATGGAGGAAGATGCAAAAAGAGAAAAGCCAAATCTAATAGTAGTTGGTTTTACAGCTTACCCTAGAATTGTTGATTTTAAACGATGTAAAGAGATTGCAGATGCTTGCGGAGCATATCTTATGGTGGATATGTCACATTTTGCTGGTCTGGTAGCTGGAGAGGCTTATCCAAGCCCATTTAAATATGCACATATAGTAACTTCCACAACACACAAAACTCTAAGAGGACCTAGAGCTGCAATAATATTTTCTAGAGAAGATAAAAAAGTTATAAATGAAAAAGGTAAAGAGCAGACAATAGGTACACTTATAGATAAAGCCATATTTCCTGGACTTCAAGGTGGACCACATATGGGGCAAGTAGCAGGTGTTGCTGTTGCACTAAAAGAGGCAAATTCTACAAGTTTTAAAAAATATGCAAAACAAATAATAAAGAATGCAAAAGTTCTTTCAGAAGAATTATCAAAAAGAGGTTGGAGAATAATATCTGGTGGAACTGATTCTCATCTAATACTTGTAGATACATATATGGACGGAAAGGGTATACCAGGTAAGCTTGCTGAAGAAAAGTTGGAAAAAGGCGGAATCATTGTTAATAAAAATACAATTCCTGGAGATAAGAGATCTCCATTTGATCCGTCTGGTATTCGTATGGGTACACCAGCTGAGACTACTCGCGGAAAGAAAGAAAAAGATATGAAAAAGATTGCTGAAAAGATAGATAATATACTGAAAAGTAAATAAAACAGTATAAAATTAACAAACAAAAATCCCTCCTTCGCAGTGTGCAAAGGAGGGAGAAGTGTCCGGACAATCCGCACGACTGTATTACAGACACTTTACTAGACTAGCGGAGGAAACATTAGTCCAGCTTTTCTTGGAGGTCTATGGTCGTCCGCTAATAATGTACCACTAACATTATGAAAATGCAAGTTTTTGGTATATATTATGTATATAAATGATAAAAGATATAAAAAAGGAAATAATAAGCTCTCTCGGTGATATTTTAAAGGAATTGGGTATTTCTGATGCAAAAGATATAGTATTGGAACACCCAGAAGATATAAAACATGGGGACTATTCTTCAAATATTGCTTTGATATACGGAAAAGAATTGAAGATGAGCCCAAAAAGTCTTGCTGAGAAAATTTTGACTCTACTAAATAAAAATAATATTAAAGGTTTAAATAAAATAGAAATAGCAGGTCCCGGGTTCATAAACTTTTTTATTGATGAGAAATATTTTGCAAAAGATATCATAAATATCGATAAGGATTTTGGAAAAAATACTTTGGATAAAGGTAAAGAAATTATGGTGGAGTATACAGATCCAAATCCTTTTAAGATATTTCATATTGGCCACCTTATGACAAATGCAATAGGGGAAAGTATATCTAGAATTATCGAAAACTCAGGAGCAAAGACTATTCGTGCATGTTATCAAGGAGATGTGGGTATGCATGTTGCAAAGACAGTGTGGGCAATATTGAAAAATAATAACTATACACCTGATATAAAATATCTAGGTGATATGTATGCTTTGGGTGCAAAAGAATATGAAGAAAATGAAAATGCAAAAAAAGAGATTACTGAAATAAATAAGAAAATATTTGAAAGAAGTGATGAAAAAATAAACAAAGTATACGATGCGGGTAGAAAACTGAGTCTAGAATATTTTGATGATATCTATAAAAAGCTTGGTACTTCATTTAATAATTTCTTTTTTGAAAGTGAAGTTTCCGATGATGGTATAAAGATTGTAAATAAATTTTTGGAAAAGGGTATATTTGAAAAGAGTGAAGGGGCTACTATATTTCCAGGAGAAAAGTATGGAGAACATACTCGAGTGTTTATAAATTCACATGGTTTGCCTACATATGAAGCAAAGGAAATGGGTCTTACACTTAAAAAGTTTGAAATATATCCAAATCTTCATCAATCAATAGTTGTAAGTGCAAATGAAATAAATGCATATTTCAAAGTGATTATTGCAGCGATGAAAAATATAGATACTACTATCGCTTCAAAGATGAAACATATAGGGCATGGAATATTGCGTCCAAGTACAGGAAAGATGTCTTCTAGAAAAGGTAATGTTGTCTCAGCTACAGATCTCATACAAGAATTTAAAGATCTTGTTGATGAAAAAATGAAAGATAGAGATTTTCCAAAAGAAGAAAAAGAGAAAATATCAGAAATGATAGCAATTGCGGGTATAAAATATATGATATTGAGACAAGCTCCCGGAGGTGATGTAATATACGATCCACATAAAGCAATATCTTTTGAAGGGGATTCTGGTCCTTATCTTCAGTATGCAACAGTTCGTGCAAAAACAGTTTTGAAAAAAGCTTCGGATATGGGTATTGATAAAGATATAAAATATATTCCAGAATCAGCTACAGTATTTGAGAAAAAGTTATTACGTTTTCCAGAAATTTTGGAAAGAGCACGTCATGAATATGCCCCACAGTTTATAACTTCATACCTTACAGATTTAGCAGGGGAATTTAATTCTTATTATGCCAACAATCAGATTATAGATAAGGATAATAAAGAAAGTGCATATAGAGTTGCACTAACAAAAGCTTTTGTTGATGTCATGGTAAATGGATTGTGGATTTTGGGTATAAAAGTTCCGGAGAGAATGTAAAAATGTTATTATACTGTCATGACCGAAGAAAATAGTGAAAAAGGCCAATCTTTGAGCCAAAAGTCAGAAATATCAAAAAAAGAGGAAAAAATACTCGATTTTTGGAATAAAAATAAGATATTTAAGAAAACTCTAGACAAATCTTCACCAAAGGGTGATTTTGTATTTTATGATGGACCTCCTTTTGCAACTGGAGAACCACACTACGGACATGTTGTTCCTGGAACTGTAAAGGATATAATCCCAAGATATAAGACTATGCAAGGGTATAATGTTCGTCGCAGATGGGGATGGGATTGTCACGGTTTACCAATAGAAAATCTAATAGAAAAAGAACTAGGACTTGCTTCAAAAAAAGATATTGTTGACTATGGAATCGATAAATTCAATCAGAAAGCTCGCGAGAGTGTCATGAGATATGCTGATGATTGGAGAAAAATAATTCCAAGACTTGGAAGATGGGTTGATATGGATAATGACTATAGAACTATGGATGCTAGCTATACAGAATCTGTATGGTGGTCATTTTCTACTTTGTATAAAAAAGGATTGATTTACGAAGGATTCAAATCAATGAATCTTTGTCCAAGATGTGAGACAACACTTTCAAATTTTGAAGTAGGTCAAGGATATAAAGATATTACAGATATATCAGTTTATGTAAAACTGGAGATGGTTGATGAACCAAAGACATTTATGTTGGCTTGGACTACAACTCCTTGGACTTTACCTGGAAATGTTGCTTTAGCTATTAACCCAGATTTTACTTATTTAAAAATAAAGATAAGTGAAGAGAAATTTATTTTAGCTGAAAATAGAATAAATAGTCTAAAAAATATAGTTAAAGATTACGAAGTAATAGAAAAAATCCCTTCAAGTAAACTTATAGGAAAAACATATAAGCCGGTATTCGGATATTATGTAAATGATAAAAATTTAAAGAATATTGAAAATGCCTTCAAGGTATATGGAGCAGATTTTGTAACAAATGATAGTGGTACAGGAATAGTGCATATTGCTCCAGCTTTCGGTTCCGATGATTATGATCTTTCAAAGAAATACAATCTTCCATTTATACAACATGTGCATACAAATGGAGTGTTTAAATCTGAAGTTACAGATTTTGCTGGACAACAAGTAAAACCAAAAGATACAAAAGAAGATAAAGAAAAGGGAATTGAAAGTCATCAAAAAGCAGATATAGAAATAATAAAACATTTGGCACACAAAGGGCTATTGTTTGCAAAAGAGAAACTGGTTCACTCATATCCACATTGTTGGAGATGCGAAACTCCATTGTTAAACTACGCAGCTTCTTCTTGGTTTGTAAAAGTTACTGATCTAAAGGATAAATTGGTAAAAGAAAATAATAAAATAGACTGGGTACCAAAAGAGGTAGGTGAGGGAAGATTTGGAAACTGGCTTTTAGGTGCAAGAGATTGGGCAATATCGCGTTCACGTTTTTGGGGTGCACCTATACCAGTATGGAAGGATGAAAAGACAAATAAGTGTTATGTATTTGGTTCTGTTAAAGAAATGCATGATCATGCTGTTTCAAATAACAATTATTTTGTAATGAGACACGGTGAATCTCTTCATAATACAAAAAATAGGATGAGTACAAGAGATCATGGTGGTAAGAGTCACCTTACTGAAAATGGTAAAAAAGAAGTAGAAAAAACCGCACAATCACTATTATCAAAAAAGATAGATATAGTGATAGTCTCACCTTTTGCTAGAACAAAAGAGACATTTGAAATAGTAAATAAGGTATTAAATATTCCAAAAGAAAATGTAATATTTGATGAAAGAATAGCAGAAATAAATGCAGGCGAATTTGATGGAAAAACTATAGAAGAATATCACGCTTATTTTGCAAATGATTATGAATATTTTACAAAAACTCCACCAAAAGGAGAGAATTTTACTGATATAAGAAAGAGATGTGGAAATATACTTTATGAACTTGATAATAAATACAAAGGTAAAAATATACTTTTAATAAGTCATGATACGACTTCTTGGTTGCTTGATGCTGTTTCAAGGATGGTTTCAACAAAGGAATTAATAGAATCAAATATAAAATCTGATTATATAAATCATGCTGAATGCAAGAAATTGGATTTCAAAGTAATGCCACACAATGATTCTTTTGAATTGGAATTACATAGACCATATATAGATGAAGTTAAGTTGTATTCAAAAGAGGGTAATGTTCTAGTTAGAGTTCCAGAAGTATTTGATTGTTGGTTTGAATCAGGTTCAATGCCTTACGGGGAATCTCATTATCCATTCAATAAACAGGAGTTTAACCCAGTAAGTGGAATATCTTCAATATTTAAAAAGAGTAAGGGTTACCCAGCAGACTTTATCGCTGAAGGATTAGATCAAACAAGAGGATGGTTCTACTCTATGCTCGTTTTGGGGGTAGGACTTTTTGGTAAATCTCCATTTAAAAATGTAGTAGTAAACGGACTAGTACTTGCAGAAGATGGACAGAAGATGAGTAAGAGTAAAAAGAATTATCCAAATATAAGTCTAGTTGTAGATAAATATGGTGCAGATGCTTTGAGATTTTTCCTTATGTCTTCTCCAGTTGTTAGAAGTCAGGATGTAAGATTCTCTGAAAAATTGGTAGATGAGATAGTAAAGAAAAATATAGGAAGACTAAATAATGTAATTAGTTTTTACGAAATGTATGCAGATAATAAAGTTGTTTCAAAGCAAAATATAAACAATCCACTAGATCTTTGGATTTTCTCAAGATTAAATCAAGTAAATAAAGAGATAACTACAAATCTTGAAAAATATGAAATAGACCGAGCTGTAAGACCGATATCTGAGTTTATTGATGATCTATCAGTTTGGTATATAAGAAGATCAAGAGATAGGTTTAAGAGTGAAGAAAGATCTGATAAAGAAAGCGCTCTTTATACCACAAGAGCTGTGCTTATAGAATTTTCAAAATTACTTGCACCATTTATGCCATTTTTCGCTGAGGATATATATCAAAGAATGAAAGGTGAAAAGGAAAGTGTACATCTAGAAGATTGGCCAAAATTGCAAAATGTTGATGAAAAATTGATTTCTGATATGAAGAATGTAAGGGAAATTGCTACAAAAGCTCTTGAGGCACGTATGAATGCAAAGATAAATGTAAGACAGCCTCTATCTACACTAAAGGTAAAATCAGATATACCAAAAGATGAAAAATTACTTTCAATCATTAAAGATGAAGTAAATGTAAAATCTGTTTTGAGTGATAGTGAATTGAATACTTTTGCTTGGCTAGATACAAACATAACACCAGAATTAAAAATAGAAGGGGAAATGAGAGAATTGGTAAGAGTATTGCAAGATATGAGAAAAGAGGCAGGCCTAACAGTGGATAAAATCATAAATATAGATATAGGTGAAAACTATATGTATATTAATGCCTTTAATAAATACAAAGACTATATTACAAAAGTTACTGGTTTAAATAAGGTGAATATTATCTCTGGAGATGTCCCACCACATATACACAACTAAAGGTTTTATTTTAGGTAGCAATCCTTATGGAGAGAGTGGAAAGTTTATAAATATCTTTACCCACGATCTAGGACTTATATCTGCAACTGCTTCAGGTATCAGAGTTTCAAAATCCAAGCTTCGTTATCATTTACAAGACTATGATTTTTCTAATATTTCTTTTGTAAAAGGTAAAGAGATGTGGAGAATAACTGGGGCAAGGAGTATTGACCAAAACACGATATATTCAAAACAAGCAAAAGTGGTTTATATAAAAATCTTAAACTTACTTAAGAGATTTTTGCATGGAGAAGAAAAAAATGAAAATCTATTTTATATAATAGAAAATCTCTTTAAATATTTATCTATACAAGATGTTAAAGACGAAGAAATGATAGATATTGAAAGTCTCAGTGTGCTTAGAATACTAAATAACCTTGGTTATATAAGATCAAATGATAAAATCGAGAGCATAATCAACAATATAAATATAGATAGCGACATAATAAAAGTTGTAAATAATAATAGGAAAGAGATCATACAAGAGATAAATAAAGCACTTAAGGTAAGTCAGATGTAATATGCATATATAGAGCTATTTGTGTTACAATATTCACATGAACTTTGAGGATAAAAGTAAGATAGAAGAATTAAAAAAGTCCCTATATTCAAGGACATCTCCTGATATAAAAACCAAACGTAGACTTCATTTTATAAAAAATGATCTTGAGGGTATAAAGACAGATTGGGAACACCCTGTAGAGGAAAAAGAAGAAGTAGAGTTAAATGAAAAATACGTAGACCATTCAATGTCATTCTTTAATAAATTTTTAATAGGCTCTTTTATATTTTTTATAATTGCTTTGAGTATCGGTGCTTATCTATTTTTTAATGGATCAAATATAGTCTCAGCAAACAATATAGATATCACTGTAAGTGGACCTGTATCTGTAGCTGGAGGTTCAAAAGCAAGTTTTGATATTCAGGTATTTAATAAAAATAATATTCAATTAAATACAGTAGACTTTGCTGTAGATTTTCCATTGGGTGCTGTAGATCCAATAGATACTACAAAAGATCTGAAGCAGTTTAGACAATTGATGGGTGATATAAAACCTGGAGGTGTATCACAAAAGACTATAAGTGCAGTACTTTATGGTGAAGAGAATAGTAAAAAAGAGATGACTGTAACTATATCTTATAGAGTTAGTGGATCTAGTGCAGTTTTCCAGAAACAAAAAACATTTGAAGTAATTATAAATTCATCTCCGCTTTCATTAAATGTAGAGTCTCTAAAAGAAATAACAGCTGGAGAACAATTTGAAATGAAAGTCTCAGTATCTTCAAATTCAAATGAAGTAGTAAAGAATCTTCTATTGAAAGCAGTATATCCTTTTGGTTTCGAATATATTTCTTCTGATCCAAAGACAGTTGGAGATACAACAACATGGAAAATAGGAGATATGCCACCAAATAGTAAAAAAATTATTACTATAAAAGGTAAGTTGCAAGGACAAAATGATGAAAGTAGAGTATTTAGATTTTCACTAGGAGCAGAAAGTAAAAATACATCAAATACTGTAGGTACAGAATTTGTGTCATTCTCTCAAGAATTGAGTATTAGAAAACCATTCTTAAATATAGCAATTGATATAGACAATAACGTTGAGAATACAGAGTATATTGGTTCATTTGATGATCCTGTAAATATAAATGTTTCTTGGTTTAACAATCTTGCTATACCTATAAATGATGCAGAAATCCATGTGAAGCTTTCTGGAAATGCTTTTGATAAAGTTTCAGTTACACCTGATAAAGGTTATTACAAATCTTCTGATAATGAGATTATATGGAATAAAGTTACAAATCCAGAATTATCAAATATTCCAGCTGGAGGAAATGGTACTTTGTCTTTTGGTTTAACACCAAGAAATAGAGGTGGAGTAAATGGTATTACAAATCCAAGTATTAGTATAGATGTAGGTGTTTCTGGTAAGAGACTAGGTGAAAATGATGTTCAAGAAAATATAACATCAAGTGCAAATAGAAAAATAAAACTATCTTCAAATCTTTCGATTACATCACAATTACTTAGAGTTTCTGGGCCTTTTGTAAATACTGGTCCTGTTCCTCCAAAACCAGAAAGAGAAACTACATACACGGTAGTTTGGACAGTAGATAATACTGTAAATACAATGTCAGGCGCTGAAGTAAAATCTTCATTACCAGCTTATGTAAACTATGTTGGTAAAGTTAGTCCAACTGATGAAGATATAAGTTTCAATCCAAACAATCATGAAATCGTGTGGAATATAGGAAATATAGATACACAGACATTAAAAAATGGACATAGAAAGCAAGTGGCATTTCAGATATCATTTACACCAAATGTTACTCAATCTGGTACTGCACCAATTCTTGTAAATCCAGTATCACTTGTCGCTCACGATGACTTTACGGGAGTGCCAGTAACTAGCCAGCAAGGGTCACTAACAACAAGTTTTAGTACAGATTCAAGTTTCAAATGGGGTGATGAGATAGTAGGTAAATAATTGGCAAAATAGACAAAATTCATATACAATTCGAGAATAATAAAATATCCAAAAATATGGCAAAAGCAGAAGAGACAAAGATGGAGAAAATCATATCCCTATGCAAAAGAAGGGGCTTTATATTCCAAGGTTCTGAGATATATGGTGGTCTTGCAGGTACTTGGGATTATGGACCATATGGCGTTAGTCTAAAGAATAATATAACTTCTCTGTGGTGGAATAGATTTGTTGATTCTAGAGATGATATGTACGGTATTGATGCTGCAATATTGATGCATCAAAATGTTTGGAAAGCGAGTGGTCACGTTGGTGGATTTTCTGATCCATTGGTCACTGACATAAAGACAAATAAGAGATATAGAGCTGATCATTTACTTGAAGAAATGGGAGTTGATCCAAAAGGGATGACTCTAGAGCAGATGAATGCTGTATTTAAAGAAAAAAAGATAAAGAGTCCAGATGGTAACGATGTAAGTGAAGTAAAACAGTTCAATATGATGTTTAAGACAAATGTCGGAGCATTACAGGACGACTCTTCTATTTCATATCTCCGACCAGAGACAGCACAAGGACTTTTTGTTAACTTTAAAAATATTCTCGATACTTTTCATCCAAAACTTCCTTTTGGTTTGGCTCAAATAGGTAAAGCATTTAGAAATGAAATAGCTCCTAGAGACTTTATCTTCCGTGTACGTGAACTTGAACAAATGGAAATAGAGTATTTTGTTAGACCTCAAGACTATAAAAAAACTTTTGATAAATTCCTACAAGAACAAAAAGATTTTTTGGTTGAAGATTTGGGTCTAGATATAAAGCGTATACATGAAGTTGAAATTCCTGATGCAGACCGAGCACATTATTCAAAAAGAAGTGTAGATCATGAATTCGATTTCCCATTTGGTCAGAAGGAATTACTAGGTCTTGCATATAGAACAGATTTTGACCTTAAACAGCATACAGAACATAGTGGAACAGATCTATCGTATTATGATGAAGAGACAAAAGAGAGATATATTCCACACTGTATAGAACCTACGTTTGGTGTTGGTAGACTTATGCTTGCTGTTTTGTCAGATGCATATACTGAGGATGTAGTAGATGGAGAGACTCGTGTGTATTTGAAATTCTCACCGAAGGTGGCTCCGGTTAAGGTTGCAGTATTCCCATTACTAAAGAATAAGCCAGAATTGGTAAATAAAGCTCTAGAAGTCTATAAGTTGCTGAAGAAAGATATAAAAGGAGTTGCTTTTGATGATAATGGAAATATTGGTAAGAGATACAGAAGACAAGATGAAATAGGTACACCGTATTGTGTGACAATAGACTTTGATACTATAGAAAAAGATGCAGGAGTAACAGTAAGAAATAGAGATACAGGAAAACAAGAGAGGGTAAAGATAGAGGAGTTGAAGGATTATCTTAAGATATAAAATGGATAATGAACTACAGAAATTCATAAATTTCGGAAAATTACTTAAAAAATTTAATTCAATAAAAAGAGATTTAGGATCAATACATAGTGATGGTCATTTTGATAATGATATAGAACACTCATATAGAGTTGCTATGTTGTCTTGGTTTATAATCCTTGAATACAAATTAAAACTAGATGTAGATAAGGTAATAAAATATTCTCTAGTGCACGATTTTGTAGAGGTGTTTACAGGGGATTTATCAATTTATAAAAACTATAATCAAGCAACAAAAGAAAAAAATGAGCATGAGTCTCTTTTAAAATTGAAAAAAGATTATCCAAAACAAAAACATGTTTGGAATATCATAAATGAATATGAAAAAAGATCTGATGATGAATCAAAGTTTGTATACGTGGTTGAAAAACTAGAACCAATAATAGTTGTGCTTTTATCTGAAAAAGATCATTGGATAAAGAGAAATGTAAGTATGGAAGATTTTATTGATAGAAAACAAAGAAAGATCAAAGATATAAAGACATTTGCACAAATTTTCAATAAAGAAATGATGGATTACCTTATAAAAAATAAAAGAAAGCTTTTTGTGAGTAAAGGAAGATAGGTTAAGGTTATATGATTATAGGCAAAATCTTTAAAAATATGCTAAATTAGCCCTATGAAATTCAAAAAGACAGTACTAAAAAATGGCTTAAGAGTTATAACCGTACCTATGAAGGGCAATCCTGCTGTAACTGTTATGGCTATGGTAGAAACTGGCTCAAAATATGAGACAAAGGATATAAATGGCCTTTCCCATTTCCTTGAACATATGATGTTTAAAGGCACTCCAAAGCGTCCTACTGCAAAGTCTATTTCAAAAGAATTGGATGGTTTGGGAGCTGATTACAATGCTTTTACCTCAACCGAATACACTGGGTATTATGCAAAAGTTGAAAATAGACATTTGGATCAAGCTATAGATATTATTTCTGATTTATATTTAAATCCATTATTCAAACAAGAAGAGATAGATAAAGAGAGAGGGGTGATTATAGAAGAGATAAAAATGTACAATGACTTACCACAAAGTCAGGTAGAAGAGGTTTTTGACAATCTACTTTATGGAGATGTACCAGCTGGATGGCCAGTTATAGGTCCTGAAGAAAATATTAGAAAATTTAAGAGGGAAGACTTTTTGCAGTATAGAAAAGATCATTATGTTGCAGAATCAACTGTTGTGGTTGTTTCTGGTGATATAAAAGAAAAGGATGTAATAAAAAAAGTTGAAAAATTATTTAAGGATATTCCTACTTCAAAAAATAAAGATAAATTACCTGTAAAAGAAAGTCAGAATAAACCAAATATAAGAATTCAGTATAAGGATACAAGTCAGTCACATATAATATTGGGTTTCAGGAGTTTTGGAACAAGAGATAAAAGGGGTCCAGTTATGTCAGTACTAAATACTATTCTAGGCCAAGGCATGAGCTCTAGATTGTTTACAAAAATGCGTGATGAACTAGGTATATGCTATTACGTTAGATCATCAAATTCTAGTTATGACGATCATGGATATTTAGCTATAAAAGCTGGTGTAGACAATACACGTGTTGCAATTGCAATAGAGAATATAATGATAGAATTGAATAAGCTTAAAAATGAATTGGTAAGTAAAGAGGAAATAAAGAAAGCAAAAGACTTCATATCTGGAGGTATGGCTTTAGGGCTTGAAACTTCTGATTCTAGAGCAGACTATGTAGCTTTCCAAGAATTATTGAGAAAAGATATAAAAACCCCTGAAGAAAAGTTAAAAGAAATAAATAAAGTAACTCCAAAACAAGTAAAAGATTTAGCAAATGAAATCTTGGTAGAAAATACGCTGAATCTAGCTATGATAGGCCCATATAAAGATGAAAAAGAATTTTTACCGTTTTTAAAATTTAAAAATAAATAAATGAAAAATAAATTCTATATAACTACTACACTGCCATATGTAAACGCTGAACCGCATATAGGTCATGCTATGGAATTTATTCGCGCAGATGTTATAGCTCGTTTCAAAAAGATTCAGGGTTTTGATGTTCTTATAAATACTGGTACAGATGAACATGGGCTTAAGATATATAGAAATGCTGTTCTAAAAAATATGGATGTACAAGAGTATGTCGATATGCACGCAGAGAATTTTAAGAAACTCCTACCACTTATAGGTTTTTCTCCCGATGCACATTTCTCAAGAACAACAAATAAAAATCATATAAATTCAGCTCAAGAGTTTTGGAAAGCTTGTGATAAAAACGGTTATATATACAAGAAAAATTATAAAATAAAATATTGCGTAGGTTGTGAACTAGAAAAGACTGAATCAGAGTTAGTTGATGGTAAATGTACTATACATCCAAGTATGGTAATAGAAGAAATAGATGAAGAAAATTATTTCTTTGCTTTTTCAAAGTTTCAAGAAAGACTTTTGAAACTATATGAAGAAAATCCAAATTTTATCGTACCTGAATCAAGATTCAATGAAACAAAATCTTTTGTAAAATCTGGTCTTGATGATTTTAGTATTTCGAGATTGAAGTCAAAAATGCCTTGGGGAGTACCAGTTCCTGGCGATGATAGTCATGTTATGTATGTATGGTTTGATGCTCTTGTAAACTATATTTCAAGTATAGGTTGGCCAAAGGATGAAGAGATGTTTAAGAAGTGGTGGATAGATACTGGCGGTGTAGTTCAGTACTGCGGTAAAGACAATAATCGTCAACAATCTGCAATGTGGCAAGCTATGCTTATGGGTGCAGGCTTACCAAGTTCTAAAAAGATAATAATAAATGGTTTTATAACAGGTGAGGGTGGATTAAAGATGAGTAAGACTCTAGGAAATGTTGTAAATCCGCTAGATGTAATAAATGAATATGGAACTGATGCTCTTAGATATTTTGTATTAAGAGAATTAAGTTCATTTGAAGACAGTCCTTTTACTATGGAAAAGTTTAAAGAGGCATACAATGCTCATTTGGCAAATGGTCTAGGTAATCTAGTAAGTAGGGTAATGAAAATGGTTGTAGATAATGATGTTGAAATACCGTATAAAGATATAAAAATAGAATCAGAAGCAGAATATACAAAATATGTAGAATCATTAGAGAATTATGAGATAAATAAAGCTTGCGATGTTATTTGGTCTATTGTTCAAAAAGCTGATAAGAGAATACAAGAAGAGCAACCTTTTAAGCTTATAAAAACAGATAATAAAAAAGGAAAAGATATTATTTCTAGTCTAGGAATTGAACTATACAAAATTGCTATTCTACTTAAACCTATTTTGCCAAGTACAAGTGAAAATATAATATCTATTATAACTAGCAGAACGATGCCAACTTCTCCTTTGTTCATAAGAAAATAAATAAATTTAACAAAATATTTTGACACTTTTATATAAAAGGTGTCTAACTATTAAATTTATTAAAATTTCATTATTTTTTTATATTTTCTTTATCTTATTAAAATAAAATCTATTCAGCTTGATCATCAAAATCAATGCTTGATTCTTTTAACCTTTATGGTAGTGTGTACATACGTGCATATTAAAAGCTTAATAATAAATGTGGCTAGCCCTGGCTGTGCACGGCCATGCTCTACTATATACGCTTGTATATAAAGGTAGATTGCTCTCCACGAAAAAACATGAGTATAAAAAAAGAAGAAGTTTCTCTTGAAGAGAGAATGGGGGTATATGAAATCGGGTACTTTCTTGTATCTTCAATTCCAGAAGAAAAAGTAGCTGAAATAGCTAATTCTCTAAAGGATGTAATAATCTCAAAGAAGGGAAATATGATAGGTGAAGGTTTGCCAGAAAAAAGACCATTAGCATATCCAATGGTAAAGAAGATAGGTGCAAAGAATCATAAGTTCTTTGAAGGTTACTTCGGATGGTTCAAGTTTGAACTTTCTACAGCCGATATAATTGATATAAAGAAACATTTTGAAAATAGTGATGATGTTTTGAGAACATTGCTTATATCAACAGTAAAGGAAAATACATACTTGGGTAAAATAGCTCCTCTTGTTACAGAAGATAAGATAGATGCTGAAAAGATCATGTCTGATAGTTCTGTAGAAGCAGATGCTGTAGTACCTGCAGTACCAGCAGAAGAAATAGATAAGAGCATTGATGAAATGGTGAAAGAAGCTTAATATTATAAAGTAATCACATATCACAATGTATTTAAACAAAGCAATTATTATAGGAAATTTAACTCGCGATCCTGAAACAAAAGCACTTCCTTCAGGAATCAAAGTAACAACTTTAGGTGTAGCTACAAATCGTGTTTGGAAAGATAAGAGTGGTGCCAGACAAGAAAGTACAGATTATCACAATGTTGTTGTCTTTGGTAGACAAGCAGAAACAGTTTCTCAATATCTAAAAAAGGGAAGCAGTCTACTAGTAGAAGGAAGACTACAGACTAGAGCTTGGGATGGATCGGATGGACAGAAGAGATATAGAACCGAAATAGTTGCTGACCGTATACAGTTTGGACAGAGATCAGGTGGACAATCAAACAATCAAAATTCTAATTCTGGCTCACAGTCAAAAGCTGAATCTCAGGATGATAATTCAAAAGATATACCATCTGACACAATAGAATATCCACAAGATGAGATAAATCCAGACGATATACCGTTTTAATTAACAATAAACAATAAAATACAATGACAAAGCAGTGTTACTTCTTACAAAATAATATAAAACATATTGACTATAAGGATACAGAAATCCTAAAGAAATTTCTTAATCCTCATGGAAGAATAATCAGCAGAAAGAAAACTGGTGTATCTTCAAAGAGTCAAAGACAGTTATCTCTTGCAGTAAAGAGAGCTAGATTTATAGGTCTACTACCATTCGTAGCTAGATAATACCTTATACAGTATATAGATTTAGATAAACAAAAAACGGGCATTGCCCGTTTTTTGTTTTATATTATTTATTTACTCTTTCTCTATATTCACCAGTTTCTGTATTTATTCTTATTACATCACCTTCATTTACGAATAGTGGGGTATTTGCTGTTGCACCAGTTTCTAGAGTAACTATCTTACTACCTCCAGTTGCTGTATCTCCTTTAACATTTGGAGGAGCTTCTGTAACTTTTAGATCTACTGTTATAGGGTATCTAAAGCCTATTATCTGCTCACCAAAGAGATTTTGATCTAGTAGTGTGTTTGGCTTTATATATTTTATCTGTGGACCTGTAACCTCTTCTTTTATACCAAATCTCTTGCTTGGATCTGAAGGATCGCAGAACCAATATTCACCACGGTTATTGTATAGGTATTTAACCTCTTTTCTATCTATTTCAGCTTCCTGAACCTTTTCTGATTGGTGGAATGAATATTCTGTTACTTTACCAGTAAGCATATTTTTAAGCTTTGTGGCATTTACTGGTTTTCTCTGTTGTTTTCTAAATACGTGAGAAGATATAACCTCGTACGGCTGACCATCGAGTATTATATACTTTCTCTCTACTACTTCATTGTATTCAAGCATTGACATGGCTTTTTTGTTTACTAATTTTATTATATAGCGATTCTAGCTTCTTTATACCTCTTCCGCAAGTTTCTTTCTTATTTCACCAAGTATTGCATCTCTAGTCTTAACATTCTCTTTTAGGAACTGTCTGGTTGCATCATAGCCTCTACCTAGCTTTTCTTCACCATAAGAATATGAATTTCCTGATTTATTTATTAGACCCATTTTTTCTCCAAGAGCTATTATTTCTCCTTCTTGTGAAATTCCTTCGTTATACATTAGATCAAACTCTGTTTGTCTAAATGGGGCAGCGACTTTGTTTTTTACTACTTTAACTCTGACTCTACCTCCCATTATTTCCTCACCTTTTTTTATTTGAGCAATACGTCTAATATCTAGTCTAACTGATGTATAGAATTTCAAAGCTTTTCCTCCTGGTGTTGTTTCTGGGTTACCAAACATTACACCAATCTGCATTCTTATCTGATTTATAAAAATAACAACAGTTTTTGATTTAGCTACTATACCAGTCAGTTTTCTAAGGGCTTGTGACATAAGTCTTGCTTGTTTTCCTACATGGTGTGCACCCATATCTCCCTCTATTTCATCTTTTGGTGTTAGGGCAGCCACAGAGTCTATAACTATCACATCCATTTTGCCTGATCTTACAAGACTCTCTACTATTTCAAGAGCTTGTTCACCTGTATCTGGTTGAGATATGAAAAGTTCATCAGTTTTTACACCTATTCTTTTTGCATATTCAGGATCCATTGCGTGTTCTGCGTCTATAAAAGCACATATACCGCCTTTCTTTTGTGCTTCCGCTACAACGTGAAGGGAAAGGGTAGTTTTACCTGATGATTCTGGACCAAATATTTCGATTATCCTACCTCTAGGCATTCCACCTACCCCTAATGCCGCATCGAGACCTATAGAACCTGTAGGTATTGCATTCACATTTACCTTTGGCTTCTCACCAAGTTTCATTATGGATTCATCACCAAACTTTGTTCTTATTGCTTCTATAGTATCTTTTATTCCAACTGTCGGATCCTTTTTTATTTCAGGTTTTACTTTTTCTTCTATTTCATCATCATTAACTATTGTTTCTTCTAGAGCCTCATCTTTTTCTACCACCTTTGCTTTTTTTGTTGAGTTTTTTGCCATATCTTTTTTATTAAGGATAATTCGGGTACGCTACCAATCGGGTACTGAGCTTATTTTAACGTATTAATATACTCTAGTCGATATTCCACTTTTCTTTTTAGTCTATCTGTCGCTGTTATCTTAAATATGTTATATCCCTTTGCTAAAAGGGTAGTTTCTCTAAAATTTCCCATCTCATCTATGGTTATGGATTTATCATTTAGAGTAATATTTTGAGAGCGTTTTGCTTTACCAACTATAGTTATACTAGATGTTGCAAATGAATTTGTATTATTTGGCTCGATTATCACAACTTCAGGCCCTAAGAGTAAATCATGAGTAGCAAACAGGGTATAACCTGCAAGTATCAATACAACCAAAACGTAAGATATAAGTTTTATTAACTTTTTTGTTTCGTATCTTGTCAGCATAATATAAATCTATCACACATATCAAAATGTGTTCACTTACTAAATTAAATATTAAAGATATAATATTTAATTCGCATGTCTATTTTTTTTATAAAGTGTCTGTACTTTCTGTAGGAACACCAGTATTTTCTCTACCCGCTAGTACTTCTCTTGGTTTTGAACCATTGCCTGGGCCAACAATACCTCTCTCTTCAAGTATATCTATTAGTTTCGCAGCTCTAGAATAGCCTATACCTAGTTTTCTTTGTAGGTAAGATGTCGAAGCCTTACCACTTTCTATGACAACCTGTTTTGCTTCTTCATACATATCGTCTTCTTCTTCCAAACTTTCATCGTCACCCAGTGAAGCTTCAAATACTGAATCTTTACCAGGTTCAGGAGTCATAAGGTTTATTTCACCCATTATTTCATCTTTATATGCATCAGAAAGATATTTAACAACTTTCTTTAGTTCAGATTCTGTTATATATGCTGATTGTAGTCTAGCTGGTTTAGCCATTTCTCCACCTTGGTATAACATGTCTCCAGCACCTAGTAGTTTTTCTGCGCCACTTGCATCTAGTATTGTTCTCGAGTCTATTTGTGAAGAAACTTGCATCGCTACTCTAGTTGGAACGTTTGCCTTTATAAGACCTGTAATAACATTAACGCTAGGTCTTTGTGTTGAAAGTATAAGGTGTATACCAACAGCTCTACTCATCTGAGCTAGTCTCACAATAGAAGATTCCAATTCTCTTGGATATGTTTGCATTATATCTGCCAACTCATCTATAACTATTACTATATATGGCATTGAGTCAGGCATATCTTTTGTATCTTGTTCATCAGCATCACCTTTCTTTTTTAGTTTTTCCACCTCAGGAGTTAAAACATTTTTATGATATGAACCTATATCTCTCACAGTATATTTTTCCAGTATATTGTATCTTCTTGTCATTTCTTTTGCTGCCCACTTCAGTGCCAATATAGCTTTCTTTGGATCAGTTATAACTGGAGTTAATAGATGAGGAATACTGTTATACATTGTTAACTCAACTCTTTTCGGGTCGATCATTATAAATTTTAGATTTTCTGGAGCATTTCTAAACAATAGTGAAGCTATGATTGCGTGTATTGTTACAGATTTACCAGATCCTGTAGCTCCTGCTACTAGCATGTGAGGTGCTTTTGCAAGGTTTGCAAAATATGATTTACCAGATATTCCTTTTCCAAGAGAAATAAGAAGAGGTGTATCAGATTTTTGATATTCTTCGGATGAAAGTAGGCTAGCAAGTCCGACTGTTGTTTTTGTTGTATTTGGTATTTCTATACCCACTAGTGATTTTCCTGGTATAGGTGCTTCTATACGTATTGGGTGCGCAGCAAGAGCAAGTGCAAGGTCATTGTTTAAAGCTACGATTTTTGAAAGTTTTACTCCCTCAGCTGGTTTAAGTGCATATCTAGTAACTGAAGGTCCAATAGATATTTCATCCATTTCCACACTTATACCAAAGTTTTGTAGAGTTCTCTTTATTATATTTGCATTTGCTTTTATGTCTCCAGTTTCTGGCCTGCCTTTATCCTTTTCTAGCAGTGAAAGTGGCGGTGGCACGAAAGGTTTTAGACTATAGCTCGCTCTATATCCAGCAAAGTTTGCATCGTCGCCATCCAGTGATTCATTTGGTTTAAGAATCTTTAAATTATCCACTTTCGGTACTATTGCTGGAACTGGCTGTTCGTCTCCATCTTCATCAGCTTCCTCTTCATCATCTTTTTCTTTATACCTCCTACTTACATTACCTTCAGAGTCTGTTTCTTCTTCGTAATATTCATCCTCATCACGCTTATTGTTAAACAACCTCCAGAACATTAGATCTTCAATAGTGAAATGTATATCAAATGTAATAAGTATAGATATAGCAAATATTGCGATCAAAAGTGCTATTGAAGCATATACATCAAATAGACTTATGAGTGGATCAGATATTATATGACCCAAAAGACCTCCTTCATGTGCAATAAGTATATCTATAAGTCCTAAACCTGATAAGAAAAAGAAAAATGCTCCAAGAGTTTTTATGATCTGAAAACTCTTTTTAACTCCTTTAAGAAAAGCGATTCCAAGTAGTATAAGTAAAATTGGGAATAGGAAATATCCTATACCAAATAGCTTTTTTCCTAGTCCATAAATATGTTCACCAGCACTTCCTGCTTGGTGAAAAGCTGAAAGTATAGATAGTAAAGATAATAAGAAAAACACAATTGCAAAAATTGCCTGTGAAGTTTCTTTTTTTATCGATTCCCGTATTCTGGGTGATTCCTTGATCTTATCAACTCTTTTTTTCTGTATGTTTTTTTGAGCCATAATATTTGTTTATACACATAATAATAACATACATTTTTTGCATAATTGATATTGTGTGTTGGAATAGAAAAATTTTGTTTACATAAAGGACTATTATCAATATAATGGACATAAGAAATAAAATATTTAAGGGACAATTTAAACAGACTAAAAAGACAAAGATAAAAGGACAATTAAAAGACATATGTACATAGAAGATAGAAATAATCCAAGGATAAATAATATAGATGAGGTATTCAAATCTCTAGGCTTTTTTAATTCTGGAGAAGAAATGTCTTTTATATTTAAAAAGACAGAAAAGATTGTTAAAGGACTTTTTATGGCCACAAATCATATAAAAGACTCTGATTCTATAAAATGGCTTATAAGAGAAAGAGCTGTGGATATGTTGTATTCTGTTTTGCAATTAAATAATTTTAAAAACATAAAGATAGATACACTAGCTGATGAATATATTTCAATTTCTTTTGAAATTGTCACTCTACTTAGACTATGTTCAGGATCATTTTTGATAAGTACAAATAATGCAGAAATTTTGATAAATGAAGTTTATAAAGTTATAGAAAATATTAAGAATTTTATTTCAATAAAATCATCATATGGAGGTGTTTTGATGCTGGATAATGACTTTTTTAAACTAGATGGTACAAATAACGGACAAGTGACAAAGTCTAATGGTGGTTCAGTCAGTAAAGTAAATGCTAAGTCTGTGATTACAAGTAGTGTAAAAGGACAAGAGAATATAGCTAAAGAGGGCGGTATTTCTACAAGTAAGAAATCTAACAGACAAGAGCAGATAATAGGACTTTTAAAGGAAAAATCAGGTCTTACAATAAAGGACTTTTCTAGCTTAATTAAGGACTGTAGTGAGAAGACAATACAGAGAGAATTGATAGATTTGATAAGGACTGGGGTAGTGGTAAAAGAGGGTGAAAGACGATGGAGTAAATACTCCCTTAAAAATTGACTTTTTGGGTCCAAATATGATAAGGTGGACACGTGGATTTTGAGTTATCCACATTAGATTTTTGCAGATAACTCCTTACAAGGATATAATGTTCTGCATAGGTTCGTTGACAGCTAAATAGGCATTATAGAACTTGGTTATTTTCTGAATTTCCTCGTACAGACATGGTTAGTAAATAGTTGAATTCAGTCTCAGTTTTTGTAACCTATCTTTTTGATTTGTGTCGATACATTAGTCAAAGAGTATAGTGTTAGTAAGTTATTAGTAAAATTATTCGCAAATAAAAATAATTTTCTAAAATATTATTAGTAAAAAGAAAATTGTTTTTATCAAATTAATAAAATATGAAAAAATTAGTTATAGCATCCGTTCTTGCTCTTGCTGTAGTACTTGTTGGAGCATCTGCTGCACAAGCATATACTTTCTCAAAGTACTTAACAGTAGGTAGCACAGGTGCAGACGTTTCTGCACTACAACAGTGGCTTATAGATTCTGGATTTGATATTCCTTCAATAAAGTCAGGAGCAGCACAAAAGGGTTACTTTGGTCAACAGACTAAGGCAGCAGTTGTGAAGTACCAGGCAAGTGTTGGACTTCCAAACACAGGATTCGTAGGACCTCTTACAGTAGCAAAGCTTAATGGTACAGGATCAGTAGCAGTTACACCTGCTGCATGTCCAACTGGATATATATGTACTCCTACAACAGGAGCACCTGTAGTAGTTACACCAGATACAACAACAGTTCCAGCAGGAACTGATGGATCAATCACAGTTTTACTTTCAAGCTACGCAAGCAATACAACAATAAAGAAGGGTGAGACAAAGGATCTAGTTGCTGTAAAACTACAAGCAACAGCTGCTCCAGTAGCAGTTACAAGATTCGATGTTCGTATGAACCAGAGACCATGGCTATACTTCGGTACAGTTACTCTAAAGGATAGCAATGGATCAGTTATTGCAACAAAGAATCTTTCAAGCGCAGCTGACGCTACTGAAATAACAGTAGGTTCAGACTACCTAGTAAGATTTGATGGTATAAACGCAGTTGTTACTCCAGGAACAGACAGAGTACTTGTAGTTTCAGGTACAGTTCTTTCAGTAACAGACAAACTATCATCAGATGTTAACGTTATAGTATCTGTTCCAAATAGCTCAATAAGAACTATGAATGGAAAGGGATACACTGATTCAATAGGTCTAGGAACAGTTGCTCAATCAGGAACAACTGGAAGAACAGCTACTCTATCTTCAACAGGTTCAACAGGAAATATTCTAGCAAGAATAGCTCCTACAACACCTTCACAGAGAATAGTAGTTACTTCTACAGCTGGTGAAACATCAGGAGTTGTTCTAGGAAAGTTTGATTTCAAGTCTGAAAACAGATCTTCAACAATCAACACTCTTACTTTCACATTGAAAGACAATGCTGGAAACAAGCCTTGGTCAACAATTCTAAAGAGAGTTTATCTATCAGATGGAAAGAGCACATATCAGGTTGACGCTGTTGCAACATCAGCAGTATTCTCAAACCTAACTATCGCTCTTCCTCAAGATACATGGACAACATTGACTCTTTCAGCAGATGTAGCTGATCAAGATGATTTCACATCAGGAGCAATGGCTTCAACAACAATAACTGTTAACACAACAAATATTGTTGGTATAGACAGCAACTTTACAACTGTTACTGCTAGCGGTGCAAACACTGTAACAACAAACGATATTACATTCCTACCAAACGGAGCATCTCTAACAGATATGGTTGCAACATCAGCAGTAGCTGACAATGGTTCATCAAAATCATACCAGGCTACAATAGGATTTAGATTCACAATGAATAACAATGGTACAAACGACTTGTATCTTCCAAAGAATCCAAACCTAGCTTTTGCAACATCATCAACAGTTGCTACAGCAGCTTCATCTACAATAAACTCTGCTCTAACTACAACATCACCATCAGTAGTTGCAGGAGATACATCAACATTGTATGTGATCCCAAGTGGTACATCTAGAACATTCGTATACACAGGTCTTCTAGATAACAAGAACACAGCTTCTTCAAACCACTCAACATCAATCACAAAGGTATACTTTGCTGATGATACAACAAACACACAGGAGTTTAATATAAACTTCGGTCTAGAAAAACTACAGACACCTCCAGTAAACCTAGGTATTTAGTCAGTAGCTAGATTATTCCTCCCAACAGGTTATATAGTTGGAACAAAGAACCGCCCGAAAGGGTGGTTTTTTGTTGTGCGTATTATTTAAAAAATAATAAAATCATGTGTTATAATTTAACAAATGATTAATCCTTTTGATAGCAACTTTTTTAAATTTTTAGGTGGTTTTGCTCTGATAATCGGTATGAGTTTTGTTGTGCTATTTATAACTCAAAAATTTGTTGATGATAGTGTGAATGATAATATTAGTGCATCTATTTTGGACTATAAAAAATAATTTGTTATTAACATAATCTCTTATCTGTTGTATAAGAAAAAGTTCATGGAAATTTCATGAATTTTTTATTATTTCTTTATTTTTTAGTAATAAAATTTCTTATTATAAATAAAATAAAAAAATAATGAGAAATATTAAAATTCTAGTTTTTGTATTACTACTAATACCATTTAGATTGTTTGCTTATACTCATATAGATAATTCATATATAAATAGCAATCAATCTGGGCAAATTACTTTAGATAAAGAGAATAGTCCATATATTCTTGATGAATATATTACAATTCCAAAAAATAAGACTTTATATATCAGTAGTGGAGTAACAATTATGGTTTCTTCTTCTACTTTGGCTACTGGAGATAATGGGATCGATGTAATAGGTGAAATGATTGTCGATGGCTCAGCAGATAATGTTGTTAATTTAATAGATGTAGGAAATCTATATGTATTAAATTCAACTACAACTATTAAAAATGCTATTTTAAGTAACACATACATTGAATCGGTAAAAAGTAATATTGAACTATATGATGTAGAGATCAAGAATAATAAATACGGAGTCTTACTATCAAAAAGTAAGTTCACAGCACTAAATAGCATATTCGAAAACAATCAGACTGCGGTTATATCAAATATATATAAACCCATATATCAAGTTCAGAGAAATGAAGATGGCAGTATTGCAGGTATAGGTGGTATAGGTAATGCATTAGATTTGGATCAGATAAATAATATTGTAACAATTAAAGATTCTCAATTTTTGAATAATAAAATAAATATAGATAATAAATCCCCAAACATTATTTACGCAACAGAAAATTGGTGGGGATATGAATCTGGTCCAGGCAATACAATACTAGGTTTAGTTGATTTTGATCCTTGGAAAAAAGAAAAACCAGTTAAAGGTGGCACGTGTTGCTCGAGTGTTCTATTTTTACCAGGCATAGAAGCAAGTAGGTTGTACGTAGAAGATCCATTGTATTTTGGTACATCGACAAATCAAGTTTGGGAACCAAACAGAAATGATGACATAAGAAGATTGTATTATGACGATAGCTATAAATCTATCGATAAAAATATTTATACAAAAGATCCAATTGATAAAATCCATGGTTTAAAAGGAGTCTATGAAAATATAATTACTATGTTCAATAGTATGGTTGCGGATAAGAAAATTTCAGAGTGGTTACCGTTTGCTTATGATTGGAGAGAAGATGTTTATGGAATCGTGGATAATGGTACAAAATATTCTAGTAGTACAAAATATATTTCTGACGAGATAATAAGATTAGCAAAATATTCTAAGACAGGAAAAGTTAGTATTGTTGCACATAGTAATGGAGGTTTATTATTAAAAACAGTTTATAAGAGGCTGTATTATATGGGTAAGTCTGATTTGGTAGATAAAGTTATCTTGATTGCAGTACCTGAACTTGGAACGCCAGAATCTATAACTAGTATGTTACATGGTGTAGGTAAAAAGATCTTAGGAATAGATATTATGTCTAGTGGAGTAACTAGAAGACTTGCAAACTACATACCTGGTGTATACGGTCTTTTACCATCAAAAGAATTTTTTAATAATTTTAATAAACCAATTATTAAATTTATCGATAAAAATATATCAGGAGTAGACTACAGTGGTTATAGAGAAGGTATAAGTAATTATAATGATATGGTTAGTTTTTTAACTGCTAATAAAGATGGTAGAAAAAAACCAAGTGAATCTGAAACTCAAAAACCCGAAATACTTTCTTTGGATTTGATAAAAAAATCAGATCAAATACATAATGAATTAGATAAATGGTCATTTCCTAGTTATACAAAAGTTTTATCTATAATAGGTTGGGGTAATCCCACTACTGAGTCTTTGGAGTATAGTAATAACGGTGTATATAACATTCAAAGTATTGATGGTGATGGCACAGTTTTATCTGCCTCAGCTTCAAATAGTAAAAATCAAAAAGTATATTTTAATCAAATAAAATATAAAGAAAATACAAAAAAGAATATATCCCATTCAGATATAACCGAAGCGGATTCTGTTAGAAAAGTTGTTTATGATGCTATAACTTCTATTTCTACTACAACAGATATGCTCCATGATAACTTACCTGAATCTATCACTTTCTCTAAACCTGATATAAAAGATTATCCAAATATTTCATTTATAAAGATCGGTATACATTCTCCAGTAGATATAGATATATACGATGAATATGGAAATCATATGGGCATTATTCCAAATCCAAAATATCCAAAAGATGGAATACCATTACTCGATAATTCTTTAGGTGCAGATTACTATGAATATGGTGAAGAAAAGTTTGTTACTTTAAGTGGTGATAGAAAGTATGACATAAAGTTGAAAGGTACTGGTATAGGAAGTTTTACTTTTGATTTAAAAAAGTATTCTGCTGATATGTTAGTTGTAGCAAGTTCTACATATAAAGACTTACCCGTAACTCAAACACTATTAGCAAGCACAACTATATCTGCTTCGAATATAAATCCAAGTCTGAGTCTAGACTTCGATGGTAATGGATATATAGATACTCAAGTAAAACCAAATGATAAATTTGATCCATATGTTCATATAGAATCACTCAAAACTATTATTAAATCATTTAATCTAGATAAAAAGGTTGAAGATAGATATATAAAGAAATTAAATAATATAAAGTCTATGTTAGATAAGAAAAAGGATTATAAGAAAATAGAGAAGAGAATTAAAGCAATATTTTTAAACAATAAGAGGGGACATTACACTATAAACAAACTTACTTCATCCCAAAAGGAGTTATTTATAAAGATGTTGGAGGAGTTTATAGAAAATACGGATTAAAATCTAGGCATAGCAACTACTGGTGCCATATATTTGACTATAGTTATATATATGATAATCTCATTAACAAAGGCCAAAGACAGAGGGCAAGGGGTAAAACCCAATAAGACCTTCCGAGGTAACACTATTTGTGCCTTTTAGGTAAAGGTCGTATCGAGAGTATTAGTAATTTTACAATTATATAAATGGCACGTACAAAAATTGAGAAAGCAGATATTCTTAATAAACTTAAGGATATCGTTAAGGGAGCAAATTCATTGGTCTTCGTAAACTTCAAAGGTGTTAAGGTGGGAGACACTGTAAACATGAGAAGAAAGTTTAGAAGTGAAAATGTCGGTTTCTTTGTTGCAAAAAAGAGTCTAACAAAGAAAGCATTGGAATCAGCCAATTTCTCAGGAACTATGCCTGAACTATCTGGAGAGCTAGGTCTATCATATGGTAGCGATCTTATAGCTCCAGCTAGAGAGGTATACGAGTTTGAGAAGAAGTATAAGGGTTCAGTAAGTATATTGGGAGGAGTATTTGAAGGAAAGTTCATGACAAAAGCTGAGATGATATCTATAGCTTCTATTCCTTCACAAAAGACTCTTCAAGCTATGTTTGTAAATGTAATCAATTCGCCAATACAAGGTTTTGTTATGGCACTTGATCAGATAGCAAAAAAGAAGCAATAAATAAATTAAAATTAATAATTATAAATATATGGAGAACGTAGAAATTCCAGCAAAGTTTCAGTCAATAGTAGATTCAATAGAAAAGATGTCAGTACTAGATCTAAATGAACTAGTAAAACTTCTTGAAAAGAAATTCGGAGTATCAGCCGCTGCAGTAGCAGTAGCTGCTCCAGTAGCAGGAGGTGCTGCAGCTGCAGATGAAAAGAGCACTGTTAGTGTTCACCTTGCTTCAGCAGGAGATCAGAAGATTGCAGTTATAAAGGTAGTTAAGGAAGTTCTAGGACTAGGTCTAAAGGAAGCTAAGGATCTAGTAGACGGAGCACCAGCACTTATAAAGGATGGTATGAAGAAAGAAGATGCTGACGCACTAAAGAAGAAGATAGAAGAAGCAGGAGGAAAGGTAGAATATAAATAATACACATGGATACGCTTTCCCAACTTTTTGGGAGTCAGACAAGGGTAAAGTTAATGAGACTTTTCCTTTTTAACCCCGATACAACATTTTCAAGTTCAGAAATAGTATCTCGTCTAAAGAGTAAGACCGTAGATATTAGAAAAGAGTTATTAAAACTCGTTTCTATTGGTCTTATAAAAAAGAGATCTATAACTAAAGAGGTTGTAATAAAAAAGAAGAAGAAAAGCGTAGTAAAAAAGGTGGATGAAATCGGGTATTCCTTTGATCAAAAATTTCCATACTTTCTTGCACTAAAGAACTTACTTATAACAGCTAGTCTCAATGCAGACGACACTTTAGTAAAGAAGTTTTCTGGGGTAGGGAAGATAAAGCTATTTTTAGCTTCAGGAGTTTTTATTCAAGATTGGGATACTCGGGTTGATCTACTTATAGTTTGTGAGGATATAAATATGGCAAAACTTGAGGTGGCTATTAAGAATCTAGAATCAGAAGTAGGTAAAGAGATATCATATTCTGCTTTTGAAACTGAAGATTTCTTATATAGGCTAGGACTACATGACAAATTGGTTAGAGACATACTGGATTCAAAACATATATTACTTGTGGACAAATTGGATATTCGAAGTTTGAATCAATGATATAATTAACACATTATAAATTAGGTTTAATTATAAGACTTAAAAATATGATGTTTGTTAAAAATTGGGGTGATGTATTCACTCAGTCACTACAAGGTGTGTGGTATGGAGTAGCAAGCGTATTACCATCTATTGTTCTAGCTGTTGTAATATTTGCAATAGGTTGGTTACTTGCTGTTCTAGTTGAAAAGATTGTAGAAGGACTTTTCAAGGGATTAAAGATCGATGCAGCTCTAAAGGGTGCTGGTCTTGAAGATGTAATGAAAAGAGCTGGACATTCTCTAAACTCAGGACATTTCGTAGGTACACTAGTTAAGTGGTTCATTATTGTTGTTTTCCTAATGGCATCATTTGATGTTCTAGGATTAACTCAAGTAAATGAATTCTTGAGAAATGTAGTATTATCATATCTTCCACAAGTTATAATAGCTGTACTTGTACTTATGGTTGCAGTTGTTATCGCTGATGCAATGCAAAAAGTTGTATTAGCAAGTGCAAAAGCTGCTCATGTAAAATCAGCTCATCTTCTAGGTGTTATCACAAGATGGTCAATATGGATATTTGCTATTCTAACAGCACTATTTCAACTAGGTATTGCTCCTTCTTTGATACAGACAATTGTTATGGGAATTGTTGCTGGTGGAGCTCTAGCTATAGGATTAGCATTCGGCTTGGGAGGTAAAGAAGTTGCTGCTGATATAATAGAAAAGACAAGACATACACTTTCAGATAAAGAATAATATTCTCTCTATATATAAATAATATAAAGAGTAAAACTAAAAAGACTTCACTTAAAAAGTGAGGTCTTTTTAGTTTAATTGTATAAAGGTGTTGACATTAAATTTAGACTAGTATACACTGTCTTCTACACAGAAATATGTTAAAAAACACTAACTAAAACGGCCATAATTACGCTCTTTTAAAGGTGTATGTATGGCCGCTAAGAAAGCGGTTTTTTGTTCATCAGAATGACTGAAATTTGACAATAGAATACTCCAGCAATCTTACAATCAGAAGGTTGCTGGAGATAAGGTAGTACTATAGGTATGTAGTTGGAAGGGTTTTTTCATGCATATCCTATAGTATGTTGTAGACAAATAATTGTGGTTCTTAAATTTCCTAATGGGAAATTTAAGGGCATATGGTGGATGCCTTGGCTTTGAAGAAGCGATGAAGGACGTGGCGTAGCGACGATACGCTCCGGGAAGATGCTAAGCAATCGTTAATCCGGAGATCTCCGAATGAGGAAACTCACTAACCTAGAGTTAGAACTTTATCACTTGATGATAAAGAGCGCACCCAGAGAAGTAAAACATTTCAGTACCTGGAGGAAGAGAAACCAATATGGAATTTCGCAAGTAGCGGCGAGCGAAAACGAATAAGCCCAAACTCAACCTTTATCGTGCGATAGGACGCAAGTCTTGTAGCGCGATAAAGGTTGGGGGTAGTAAGGCAGGAACGTGCCATTTATGGCAGAAGAGTTACAAAATATATTATTAGAAGAATATGCTGGAAAGCATAGCCCCAGAAGGTGATAGCCCTGTAGTCGAAAATAATATATCTCTTTTGTTTCTGTTCTTGAGTACCTCGAGACATGAATAGCTCGGGGGAATCTGCCGGAACTAACCGGTAAGGCTAAATATTCTCAAAGACCGATAGTGAACTAGTACCGTGAGGGAAAGGTGAAAAGTAGCCCGGTAAGGGCAGTGAAATAGACCTGAAACCATATGCTTACAAGGAGTCGCGGCGGTGCCGCACTTTGTATATTATTTGTATTTTGTATTAAGAGATGGAAAGTTGCGTGAGGTATTATTATCAGTACCGCGAGGGAAGTGGTAATATCTTTAAAATGAATCAAGATGTAGTGATCGGGGGACTAATATCTCCCAAAAATGGATCACTCTTTTGTGCCTAGGCGCAACCTAACATCGGGGAGTGTGGACACAACCATAACTCCCCTCTGTCTCTAAGTACAAGATGCGTATAGTATTCAGTGTGCGGAACCGTTTCGGCGTGCCTATTGAAGAATGAGCCAACGAGTTTATGCATGTTGCAGGCTAAGGCCGAGAGGCTGGAGTCACAGGGAAACCGAGTGTGAATAGCGCGAAATATATGTAGTATGCATAAGACCCGAAGCCAGATGAGCTTGCCTTGAGCAGGATGAAGTTTATCGAAAGATAGATGGAGGTCCGAACGGTAGAGTTGTGCAATCCTCTCCGATGACTTGAGGTAAGGAGTGATAAGCTAATCGAATCTGGTAATAGCTGGTTCTCTCCGAAATAGCTTTTGGGCTAGCGTCGAGATTACCTTTGAGGGGTAGAGCACTGGAAGATTCTGACAGGTCGAAAGATCACAGAACCTATCAAACTCCGAATACTGAAAGTAAATTATACGGCAGTTAGACGGTGGGGGCTAAGCTCCATACGTCAAAAAGGAAACAGCCTAGATCTCCATTTAAGGTCCCTAAATCTATACTAAGTACACTTAAGGTGGTGTATTTTCTCTGACAATGAGGATGTAAGCTTAGAAGCAGCTATCATTTAAAGAAAGCGTAACAGCTCACTCATCGAGAGAATATGCGCCGCAGATAATCGGGGTTAAGTATAGTACCGAAACTGAGGGCTTGTAAGTGATTCGTCATTTATGAGCGGTAGGAGAGTTTTCTACTCTGCGTTGAAGGCAAAGGCGTGAGCCATGCTGGAGCGTGTAGAAGTAAGAATGTTGGCACAAGTAACCACAATGCGGGTGAGAATCCCGCACGCCGAAAGATCAAGGTTTCCTTGGCTATGTAAATCAGCCAAGGGTTAGTCGGGCCTAAGGGGATGGTGAAAACCGCACCCGATGGACACATGGTTAATATTCCATGACTTTTATGTAAAGTGACGGAGGGACGGAGTGTAGTATGTACTGCTTGTTATTGGATTTGAGTAAGTGCTATAAGGAGGCTGTGTAGGAAAATCCGCACGCTATCTTCAATGGTAACTCCAAGTAGAGCTTAAAGTTCTGGGTTCGCCCAGGGTTATAGTACAAAGCACGCTCTCGAGAAAAACTTCTAAACTTATTTATATAAAAACCGTACCGCAAACCGACACAGGTGATCAGGTCGAGTAGACCAAGGCGAACGAGTGAGAGGTCTCCAAGGAACTCGGCAAAAAAGCAGCCGTAACTTCGGAATAAGGCTTGCCCATAGCAATATGGGCCGCAGCGAAAGTATCTCTGGCAACTGTTTATCAAAAACACAGCTCCCTGCGAACTCGCAAGAGGATGTATAGGGGGTGACACTTGACCAATGCCCGAAGGTCAAACAACGGCGGTGCGATCATATCAAGCTGACTGTTGTAAGCCCGGGTGAATGTCGGCGATAACTATAATCGTCCTAAGGTAGCGAAATTCCTTGTCAGGTAAGTTCTGACGCGCACGAAAAGTGTAATGCCTGGAGAACTGTCTCGGAGACTTGCTCGGTGAAAATACAATATCG
>CAZQAQ010000004.1:0-44836 GCA_964591325.1 uncultured Candidatus Saccharibacteria bacterium
AGGGCATAGTCTATTGCTTCACTTAACTTCATCCAAGGACCGGAAACTGGAAGGGCAAGTATTTCGACTGGTCTTTCTGGGTTTGTATATGCATCTCCGGGATACCAAAGTCTATTATCAATTAGATATCCAATGTTTGAAGAAAGGGGAATGCTTTTATGCATTTGTGCATGTTTATCACCTATACCAATAACCATAATTTCTCCGAGCAATACTGTGTCATTATGATTGATCTGTATATGTTTTGTTGCTTGTACATTTAAAAGTTTACTAACTGAATTGTTTGAATAAATAATTGCTTGAGGATTATTTTTTATAATTATTTTAAGTGATTCAATATGGTAGTGATCCTGATGTTCATGTGTAAAAAGTATATAGTCAATCTTCTCAAGTTTACTGTGAGATGGAACTGTATAACTTCCTGGATCTGTAAGTATTCTTTTTCCTTTAATTTCAATTAGTAGACAACAATGACCTAGTTTTGTTATTTTCATATCTGTATTTTATCATTTATTCATTTTTCTGCTAAAATACTCTTACTATGCGAATCGAGAAAAAGGTTTGGCCTGAATATTTTAAAAAAATTATGGATGGTAAAAAGACTTTTGAATTAAGGCTTAATGATTTTGATGTTTCTGAGGGAGACACAATTATTCTTAATGAATGGGATCCTGAGACAAAAGAATATACTGGAAGAACATTAGAAAAGCAGGTTGGATATGTAGGTAAATGGAAAATTGATGATATGACAAAGTTTTGGTCTAGAAAAGATATTGATGATAAAGGTATTCAAGTTATCTCTCTGAAAGACTAGCGATACATCGCTATCACTTTTTCTGTCGGTCTCGTATTCAGCTATCTCTAATCTTTAATTGACGAATTTTGGATTAACTGATAACTTCAAACAAGCAGTCAGAGAGAATCGTATTCTCTCCCACAAAACGCATCAAAAT
Source organism: uncultured Candidatus Saccharibacteria bacterium (assembly GCA_964591325.1). Taxonomy (GTDB): domain Bacteria; phylum Patescibacteriota; class Minisyncoccia; order Phycocordibacterales; family PALSA-1337; genus CAIOGI01. Next base: position 954 of record CAZQAQ010000004.1, read on the forward strand.
TGGAGATATTTATGAAGGTCATATTAAGATTTATTTCACACATTTATTGGTTACTTACTGATGGTGGTGAACGGATACTAATCAGTCATGCTCCTTGCCAAAATGATCACCACACAAGTTATGAATTACTGAGAAGTCCGAGAAGTAGATTTTTTGTCGCATTTCCTGAATTCAACTTTTCACTCACCACTCCCGAGTGGCAAGAAAAAACAAAGAGAAAAATGGCAGAACAAGGATTTTCTTTACATCAATAGATATCCAATATATCCCCGCATACGCAAGAAACCTCGCTCATGCGGGTTTTCTTTTATACAGAATATTTGATTTCTTTGTAGTTTTATAATGTAAAGAAAAAGCACTCGTAGCCTATGCTACAAGTGCATTATTTTAAAAGATAATCATCGAATTATCTCACTGCTAGTGTCTCACCAGCATACTCGAGATTTTTTGGCTTGATCACAACTTTCTTTTCACCATTTTCGACGTGTCCAGCTACAAATGCACGTAGGCCAAGTTTTTTTGCAATACCAATTACTTGAGTTGCTTGAGCTTCGGTCACGTAGAGTGCAAACCCTGCGCCCATGTTGAGGTTGCCGTAGGCTTCTTGATCATCGACTGGTCCATGTTGTTGTAGAAAGTCGAAGATTGGAAGTTGTGTGGGAAGTGTGTCGATCACGTAGGAGAAAGACTGCTTTGCCCGCATTAGTTTTCGCCATCCATGACCTGTAACATTCACTGCGTAATGAATGTTCACACCAGCGCTGAGACAGTCATCAATCAAGCCTACATAGATGTTGGTTGGATCGAGAAGTGTTTCGCCATATGTCCGGCCATCTAAGAGTTTTGTTAGATATCCTTCCGGCAACTTGCTAGCAATCTTTCGCGCAAGTGTGAGTCCATTGGCATGAATACCAGAGCTCTCGATGATCACGATTGCATCGCCATGCTTAATGGGTCCATTAATTAAGCGTTTTTTTGGTTTGATGACGCCGATTGCTGAACCTGATAGTACGACTGCTTCCGGAAGAATGATATCTTTGAGAGTTGGTGTTTCACCCCCGCCCCAAGTGCATCGTGCTAGGTTGCAGGTATTCTTCCAGCCAGTAATGAGGTCGCTCGTTCGTTTCTTATCGTTAAACCAGTCGGAAGTGCCGACCGCGATATGCATCGCCACTGATAGAGGTGATGCGCCGAGTGTGACTAGATCATTGACGATCATAGCAACAGTGCATTGCGCGATCTGATCGTAGTAAGATTTGCCGGTAAGTGTATATACTGCATCAGCGACCAGGTTCTTTGTGCCTAGCCCTTCCTCGACATGGGCGAGAAAATATTTGTCTGATTCTATTAAATACACACTTTCACCTCTCGATGCTTCGAATTCTCGGAACTCACCATAATTTATGTTAATGATATTTCCAGATGTTTCTCGTGCAGCAAGTTGCGCCATTCGTTTGAAGGGGTCCATAGCATCATAATTAACGCCAGTACCCGCATAGGTCATGTTCATATAGAACCTTTGTTGATGTTTATAGCTCTTTAAAGCCGAACATATAAAATACAGAATAGATCAGCTCTGTTGCAACATTAACTTAATATTGATATATAATCAAACTTGCATAGAAATATACTGCTTTAGTATAAAAGTGATTAATTTCTATTATGGGCTATTTTTTTATTCATAACTACATTTCTATATGTTAAGATGACTTTATGAATAAAATACAAGTAGAAGTTTTGGTTAAGGGGACTATAGAAAAAGTATGGAAATTCTGGAATGAACCTGAATATATAAAGTTATGGGCTTTTGCTAGTGATGATTGGGAATGTCTCAATGCTCAAAATGACTTGAAAGTAGGAGGGAAGTTTGTAACGACAATGTCAGCAAAAGATAAAAGTTTTAGTTTTGATTTTGCTGGTACTTATACTGAAATAAAACAAAATAAGATGATTAGTTATGTTTTATCAAATGATATAAACGATACCAAAGCGAGAAGATGCGAAATAATATTTAAAGATATGGGTGATGGTACTATTAAGATTGTTGAGACTTTTGATCCTGAAGACGAAAATAGTATAGAAATGCAAAAGAATGGTTGGCAAAGTATTTTAAATAATTTTAAAAAAGCGGTTGAAAAAGTATAGTATAAATTTTATCTGTAGAAACAAATTGATAAAATACCACATAGTGTGGTATTTTATTTTCTAGAACATAAGGTTGATTTTGGGTATATCCCGAGCCTGCGTTCATAAAACCAAAGCCTATAAGGTGAAGGAGTTATATGAAGTGGAAAAAGTTCCTAGAAATTGAAGTCAAACACCCCACTCTCCGACGTGATCTCGGTCTAAACGGTCAAGGTCAGGGTGAGGTAAAGGAGTTTGTCAGGACAAAAGTTGATTATATCGCTTTCCGTCCGTTTGAAAGTTTAGATTTGTTACAAAAGTCTTCTTCAAGTTCTGATGAACTTCGGGGTTTGTGTGATTCCATTAGTGGATCTAGAACTTATAATTATGTGGAATTTGCACTCGGTTTTCATATTCGGCTGGAGGAGGATTGGGGTACACGTGTACGTCATGTTGATGCTAGTGTTGGTAGTGGTAGTATCCAAGCGCACATTGATGATGTTATCTCATGTTTCAAAAACGATAAGAATTTTGAAGGAAAACAACCATTTTGGGAGTGCATCACTAAACGAACTTTAAAGGGCAGTCTGCGCCATGGTTTGACAAGCATGATTTTGGAAATCTACCAGTTTCCAAGACATTACGGACTCTTTCCGATAAAGAGATCTGTTGAAACTTTCTCTGGTCCAAAACCAGACTATACCCATTCTTATTACTCGGATGAAAAACCGCCAGGTCCTATCATTCCAGGTACTCTGAAGTCGGCATGGTAACATCACCCACCATTTAAACAGGAAACTCTCTGTTAAATGGTGGGTTTTCTTTTACTTAATTAATTTTATCCATGCTACAATCAAGAAATGATAAAAATAAATCCCTGGATCAATTTTAATGGAAATGCAGAACAAGCTTTTACATTTTATAAATCAGTATTAGGTGGTGAATTTACAAAAATAGTTCGTTTCAAGGACATTGCAAATGCTGACTTTAAACCTAGCGAACAAGAAGAAAATAAAATCATGAGTATAACTTTATCTTTCGGTAAAGATAGCTTTTTGATAGGAAATGATATTCCAGAATTTATGGGTAAGGTAAGTGAAAATGAAAATAGAAGTAAAATTTTGATAAATACAGAAAGTAAAGATGAAGCTAATAGAATATTCAAAGAACTTTCAGTAGGTGGAAGTGTAGAGGGGGATATGGGTGAAAGCCCTTGGGGTAGCTATTTTGGTATGTTTAGAGATAAGTTTGGTATCGAATGGATGGTTGAGTTTGTGGGGTAGTAGAGCCTGTATTTTTAAGTTAATAAATTGAGAGAAGTTGCCAATCTGTAATGTATTGACACAATATATATTATGTAGTATAATATAAAAAAGTACCTTAAAACAAAATACAGAGAAGGCATAAAATGAAAACATTCATGCTGGCGTTGGTTGCAATCTTCACATACTTGGCCAGTGGCCAAGAACTCATTTACCCCAAGTCGGGAGATGTGGTGTATGTGGGAGAAACCATTACTATAAAATGGAAGAGTCAGAATAAGGTAAATGAGTCAGTATACATTAGTCTGAGTACGACGGACGGTTCTTATATCATGGTGGTATCGTATTACCATGATATAGGATCACTAAAATGGAAAGTGGATACTAAAGGACTTAAGGGGACAGATTTTATCCTGAGTATGTATTATGGAGTGCCTCCATTTTTCAGTATTCCGATAAAGATTCTGCCGGGCAAGCGACCTGCTACTACAGGTAAAATACTTGAACAGCCTGAAGTCTCGATCAAGAAAGCCGTTGAGGTAAAGTGGAATAGCATCAGCAATGCATACTACAGAGTATTATTTCGGGACAATCTTACAAACAAACCGGTTGCCGTCTCATCACTTATTGTCGGCACTGGTGAAATAATGAGTTATCTAGCAAGTACGGATGGAGAAATCGGGATGTACTCAGTGGAAAGGATTCAAAATCCTGATTTCACCAATCAGACGCATGTAAATTTTGTTTCGACGAACTCAGAATTCATTGATACATCGTTTACAAATTCAGTCTTCCTTGTTGGGAATATGAATGGTTCGAACTTCATGGGATCAAATATGAATGGTGTCACAGCATATTGGACATCATTTAGTGACACTGCATTTACTTACAGTGACATGAGGGATTCAGCATTCTATTTTTCAGACTTTAAGAGGTCCAACCTTGTTTGGACCCAGAAAGAGAATTCATTGTTTGTGTACTGTGATTTCACCGGAGCAAATCTAGGTGATCTTACTGGAGCCAGATTCATTATGTGTATTATGCCAGATGGATCTGTAAGAGATTATCCGTAAGTATTTCACTAAACCCACTGTAACCACAGGAAACCCTGTTACGTTACGGTGGGTTTTCTTTTTGTTATCAGTATGATATAAATTGTTTGGTTGTTTTTGATGTAAACATTAATCTGTTCTTGAAAGGCAACAGAGTGTATAAAATACACTGAATTAAAATCATATGGCCCAACAGAAGACACTTTCTTGTGAGTGTAATGGTCATAGTCACTGTCCAAAATGTTCAGGTTCAGGTAAGTCAGATATACACATTGTTATTCATCCAAGGTGTAATTATCAAGGTTGTAAAGGAACAATGTTTCCTATTGATTGTGAGCCAGGATCAAGGCTTAAGTGTAATAAATGCAAACGTATTTTTTAAATAAATTTATCAACTCACCTATGGAAAATCCCACAGGTGGGATTTTTTTTATAAAACTTTTACTTATATGATATGCTTTATCTATGAAAAAAACTTATCTATTTATATTTATAATATTCTGTATAGCTATTTTACTTTTTATTTTTATTCAAAATAATAAAGATAATTCTCAGGTTAATATAGATATTAAACAAAACTCATTTGATCCAAGGAATTCTAGCTTTAAGATTGATTCAGAAACAATTAACCTCAAGAATGGTAAATACGAAACATATTCAGTACCAAATTCGAATTCAAAAAATATAACTACATATTTTGGAAATGAAGCAGAAGGAGATTTGAATGGTGATGGGTTAAAAGATATTGCCTTTCTTATTACACAAAACACTGGTGGAACTGGACTTTTTTATTATGTAGTTGTTGCTTTAAATACGGGTAATGGATACAAAACTACAAATGCTTTCTTTGTAGGTGATAGAATCGCTCCACAGTCTACTGAGATAAAATCAGGTGAACTTCATGTAAATTATGCAGAGAGAAGATCTGGACAACCAATGTCCTCACAACCAGACCAAGGAGCTGTGCTTTTACTTAAGGTAAATTCTCTAGGGGTATTAGAGGGTTTGATGGAATAGGGAATATTTGAATATTTTAAACACTAACTTATTTTAGGTGATTTAAGTAAATCTTAACATTATATATTGACTTATATACTTTATTATGCTATTATTATAAACGGATGAATAAATACATACGACCAAGAAATGGTTCCGAATTAAAATCGGAAATCGCACTGGAGCCAGTAGATCCAAGAAGTATTCGTTATAACGTGTGGTTAAGAGGGTTAACACGTTTACAACGGATTTTCATTAGGGAGCATTGGGACATTAATTACGGTCCTGATGCCGATGATCTGCCAGTTCCAGAATTGTGAGTTGTATTTAAAAACAAAGAGAAAGGATTAATCTTATGAATGTTTATTTTTAAACCACGAGCCAAAAGCTTGTGGTTTTTACTTATAATACTACTCAATTACGAAACTGATTTTTTCGTAATCAGAAAAAATACTAAACTATTGACCCATCTCTTTAGCTGTGATATTTTTTTAAAGGAAATAAATTTTGAGTTTGGTTAATTTATCAATAGTGTAAAACCAAAATTCAAGAAAGGATATATGGGAAAATTGACAGAAAGATTGGTATCACTCGCTACCGAACAAAAAATTGATGAACAAGCTATGGCCCGTCAACGTGAGGAGCAAGCAAGGAAGGAGGAAGAAGAATTGAAACGTGCAGAAACTATCTTGAATGGTCTTGGATCACAAATGGAAAGACATGCTAATAATGGTGGTTGGTATGTTAAGGTTATGGATTTGGATTATCATTTTAGTGATCCTAAAAAAGTTGACGATGAATATAAATACACTCTCAACGTAAGACCTTTTCTACAAGGATCTGCTGCAATTGTTTATGATGGGATTAAGGAAATGGATCCTGATCTTGTTATAAGTCTTCAGAAAGAGCCAGATGCTGATCCTGATAATAGTTTTGGTTTCAGGCTTTCACTTGCAGTCGCTTGGCCGATCAAGAAATAGCTTATATATTTTTACTGAACCCTCCATTTCGGAGGGTTCTTGTCTTATAAAAAACAAATCATAGTTTTGACACAAATTCTAGTTTATTGTAGTATACTTTTTGGGTAAGTATTCAAATAATGGAGGTAAAATGAAAATATATTGTGTTGTGAGCGATGGTCAATCCATCGATGAAGAAATTGCAGAATTACTATTTAGGTCTGCACAAGGTATCCTTAAAAGAAAAGATAAAAAATCAAAATTGTCACATAAACCGATGGGTTTGACTGGAGAAGTCAAAACTGAAAATAAAATTGGTAACATGGGTCCAGTTTTCGGAATAATCTTTAATGCAGAATTTGATTGGCAAGGTGGTAGTACGAAAATCGAATTCCTTACGAAACCAGTTAGGGAGGATGAGAACAAAAAGGTTAAATGGTTTAAGGTACCATTATTTCCTTGTAATCCTTCGCTGGATAGGAACTAACAATATTTTTTTTCAAAAGAGCAACTGTCAAAAGCTGCTCTTTTTCTTTATAAATTATTTACAACAGTATCGTTTTCTTATTTACAAATTAAAAAGTTTGTGTTATTCTCTTTTTTAGAGAAAGGATTAAATGAAAGAAGAATTTAACATTACATTTGGTGACGGCTTGAGTCCTGATGAGTCAATTAAAATGTCAGGTGCTGAAGCAAGAAGACTCGTTCGCAATGCATTTTGGAGCGGGGTAGTAGCCACAAATGCAATTGAGGATGTTGATATTTCAGAGTCAATGCCACCTGACCCAAACAAATTGCCTGTTACGATTGTTGTAACTGGTTGAAACAAAGACCTGCAGGTGTGCAGGTCTTTATTTTATTTAAATAAACTTACTTTATATTTCTATTTTATCTCCCCAAGCAGACTATCTATATCAAGTGGCTCGGTCACCATATCTATTTCACCATTTTCTTTGATTTTCCAACTCTCTTTTGGTCTATCTACATATAGTTCTATACCATTTCCATCTGGGTCATTTAAATATATTGCTTCAGACACACCATGATCTGCTGTTCCTGTTATGGGATAATCTTTTTCTATTATATTTTTTAACGTTTTTGCAAGCTCTTTTCTATCGGGATATAGAAGTGCGAAGTGATACAAACCCGTATGACCATGAGGTGCAGGTTTTGCCCCGACTCCAGCCCAAGTGTTTAGTCCTATATGGTGATGATATCCACCAGCACTTAGAAATATTGCACTACTACCGTACCTTGAAACGATTTCAAAGCCGAGTATGTCTCTGTAGAATGAAATTGCAGTATCTAAATTTGAAACGGTTAAATGTATGTGACCTATTGTAACTTTTGGATGAATTTTCATATTTTGATTATACATTTTATTTTAACTTGCTCAAATTTTTTAAAAGGTTAATATTAAAATAGAAAAGGAGGAATATGAAAATTCGAGTAATTCTCAGTAATGAACTGGAGGTGGTATGTCCCTCCGGTAATAGTTTGAGGATACCGGCGGGAAAAGAGGTTGAGATTTTTCTCGATAAGGAAAATCTAGAAAAATTCTTTAATTGGGTACTGAGTCAATCTCAACTGGAACTTATTCTTCAGGCAAAAACAGAGTATTGTGGGCAAATGTATGTGATCGATTTAAGGTTTATACCTAGTACTGAACCAAATCAATCACATATAGTTAGGGAAGATTATAATCTACCTATGACACCTTTTGATGTTGATTTACCTAAAATGGGTATTCCACCAAAAGTGAATAGTCACCATCCTGTACAGAGTCTGCTTTACCTTGATGGCTTCAAGGGTGATATGCCAGATCTTGTTGGCTATGGTTCCTAATTGGGTTCTTGATGGGGTTCCTAATGGGGTTACTAAATTTGTTCTTAATTTTCTTAAATCTTTTTTTAAATGTTTTACTTTCAAAATCCTCCGATGACCTCGGAGGTATTTTTATGTTAAATTTAATATATGTATATAAAAGTTCATGTAGTTCCAAAGTCTAAAAAAGAAAGTATAGATAAAGTGAGTGATGATAGTTATAAAATATGCGTAAAAGCAGAAGCAAAAAATAATGCAGTAAATAAGAGACTTATAGAAATAGTAAAAGAGATATATCCACAGTATAAAATTATTAAAATGGTTTCTGGGCACAGAAGTCCTTCAAAAATATTTAGCCTAGATGTATAATATACATATGAATATAAATATAAAAACATCATCGATTTCGCTTACACCAAGTATTTCAGATTATGTAGAGAAAAGGCTTCAGTCTATACAAAGATTTTTTGATGGAGACACTACTGCTATGTGTGATGTTGAATTGGCACGAACAACCGCACACCATAAGGCAGGGGATATATTTAGAGCAGAAATTCATATAGTAGCAAAAGATAAGAATCTATATGCAAGTAGCGAACAAGACGATCTATACAAAGCTATAGATGTAGTAAGAGATGAAATGTTAAGAGAAGTAAGAAGTTCAAAATCAAAAGGATTATCACTATTGAGACGTGGTGGAGCAAGAGTAAAGAACATGATAAGAGGTATTTGGTCAAAGAGAAATATATAAAATGTTATTGAAACAAAAAGTAAATTCTAGTTTGTGTATAATACTTATTTGTTTGATGGCATTTTGGACTGTGCTCTATTACTTCTCTCACAAAGCTTTTGCAATAGGGGATTCTTATGCAGATTCTTATTCTGAGTTTATATAGCTTATATAATATTTCTTTAGACTATAGATCAGAGTAATTCATCTCTTTTTTACCTTCTGGAATTACTTTTTCTATATTCAATTTTTCATCTTTAAGATTAGCTTTTGTTATTTTTACTCTTATTTTCTTGCTATCTTTTTCTATAAAGAAATATGCTGAAGGCCAGATATGATAAGCGTTTATTTTTAGTAAATTTTTATATGGATCGTCATTTAGATCTATAAGTCCGTCTTCTTTTTCTATCTTTTTTGTATACGTAGCTTTGCTATGATCCTGATCTATTTCTTTTATCTTTCCATCTACCCAGTCAGGTAGTATTTGACTTATAAGTTCCGCACCCTCTTTAACAAGTATTTTTCCGAGTTTATCTCTATCTATCGGCCAATTATCTATACTTATATTTTTTACTGCAACTATAGGTCCATGATCCATTTCACTATCCATTCTTATTATAGTTACACCAGTATCTTTTTTATCTTCAAGTATTGATGTTTCAATTGGGCATGAACCTCTAAATTCAGGTAATAATGAAGGGTGTATGTTCAGTGATTTATATTTTGGAATATTCAAAATACTATCTGGAATTATTTTTCCATAAGCCATAACTACAAATACATCACAATTGAATGTTTTAAGTTTCTCTACAAAACTCTCATCTCTAAGCTTTATAGGTTCAAATACTGTAATACCTTTACTTAGACCCCAAGCTTTTGCTGGAGTAGGTGATACTTCCATATTTCTACCTCTAGGTTTGTCTGGTGCTGTTACAATAAAAGCTATTTCATAGCCGTTATTGTAAAGTTCATCCAGTATCATTACTGAATATTCAGGTGTACCAAAAAATCCTATTTTAATTTTCTTATTTAACATTATTTATTTTCGGATATTTTCTTTTTTGTCTGAGTGCTATCTCCTTCAGGTGGAATTTCTTTTACATCATATGCACTATCGGTAAATAGTATTCCATGTAAGTGATCTGTTTCATGTTGAAATACTTGCGCTAATAGTCCACTTGCACCTCTATTTATTTTTTCACCTTTTTCATTTATAGCTTCAAGTGTAACCTTGTCTGCTCTTTTTATCTTTCCATATTTCCATCTTACAGATAGACAACCTTCTTCTACTTCTTGTTTTTCTTTTGAGTATTTTGTTATTTTTGGATTTATAAAAATTAGATTTGATTCATCACCTTTATAAGTCTCATCTGCTAGTTTTAGAACTCTGCCAGATACTACAAATATCTGTAGAGATACACCTATCTGTGGTGCAGCTATTGCTATACCATCATCTTGCTTTTCTAGAGCACTCACCATGTCATCGATGATAGTCTTTATTTTGCCATTTTCTATATCATTAATATCCACCAATTCTGCTTTTTGGCGTAGTACTGCACCTTGTTTTTTATCTGCTATTTGGACGATGTTTACCATATATTTATATAATACTATACGTATTTATGACTATATTGGCAATGTTTATAATAAAGACTCAGGATCGGTATTTATACTTATAGCAGGGGAAAGATTTCTAAGTTTAAATAGTAGTTCTTCATTTGGCCACATTGTATTTTCTAATTTTATAAGTCCATGCAGTACTTCTTCACCATTTTTATTCCTAGTAAAAGCAGGAAATATATCTATATTTATATCACCAAGCATATTTCTCAATTCCTCCATTTCTTTTGCTATCTCACTTCTTTTTCCTGCAATTGTAATCTTTATCAGTGTCTTACATGGCGGATAACCTACCATTTCTCTTTCCTCAAGGATATTTTTATAGAATTCATCAATATTATTGTCTTTAAAATATTCAAAGGCTCGTTCTTCTATTTTTCTTGTTTCTATAACCATACATTTTTCTGTTATAGATTTTATATTTTGTAATATCGTAACTATTCTTTCTTCAATTCTAAAATCTGGCATAGAAAGTAAAGAATCTATACCAATAACAGAAGAGTATTGCACTTTACTGTCTATATACTGTATTACCATCTCTGTACCAAGTAATACACCCATTTTACTTTCATTCCATTTATTTATAATTTCTTTTATATCTTTATCATTTTTTGTTGTATCAGAATCAATTTTAAATAAAGGAATATCAGGGAAAATTTCTTTTATTTTCTCATACACTAGATCGATTCCTATCCCAAATGCTTTTAGTTTCCAACTACCACATTTTGCACAGTATTCTTCCGCACTTCTTCTCTCTCCACATCTATGACACATAAAAAAGTTTTTATGTAGTACTACTGGAGAATTACATTTATTACATATAACTATATTTTGACAGTCTTCACATAGGGTAATAGGGGATGTTCCACGTCTGGTGCTGTATATGAATACCTTTTCATTGTTTTCTATAGCTTTTTTAATAATTTCTTCAGTGTACTGCGATATAATTCTTGTTTCTTTTATCTCTGTTTCATTCTTAAACTTCATATCAATAAGTTTTATTTCACATTCTATATTTGAATTGTCTTTATATATATTTATTTCTTTAATTTCTCTTTTGATTTTTTTATATAAAGTTTCAACTCTAACTTTTTCATCAGAAATATACAGATCAGCATTTAGATTTTTTGTATATTCACTCACAAAATATCGTATATCCACATAAGGCCTTTTTTGAAGTTTATAACTTCTATTTCTTTCTTTTTCCAAGACATAAGTTTCTATATCATCTCGACTAAATGATAAAAATGCATAAGTACATACCATAACAATAGGGTGATCTGTATCTTGAGCATCATTAAAGTTTTTTATAATCTCTTTTTTTGTTTGACTGCTATTTAGTATAAAAACGTATTTTTCTATACCTTTTTTAATAGTATTAAATGTATTTATGGCTTCTTGATTGTTAGGTAGTACAAAAACCAATGATTTTTTTCGAGCAAATTCTTGCCTTATCAGTCCTTTCCAGAAAGTATATCTATCATCTTTTTGCCCTTCTACGACAAATGTCTTACTCTGCTTCTCTTTTATTTCAATTTTTTTTGTTTTTAATTTATCAATATTTTCAAGGAAATAATCTGGGACAATTAAGTTAAATGTATTTCCAACATTACCTATAAAATAATTTGCAGTATTTTCAACTGATATTAAAAATTCTTTATTAAAGAAATTTGTGGCTTTAACATTCTCTATTTTTTTCAAAGTAAACTTTGCTTTTTTTATATCAGATTTTATTTCTCCAATATCTTTTTTTGATATTACAATACCTTTAACTATTTTATTTCTGATTGAAACTTTAACAATAGAACCTATGGGTAAGTCTTGTGAAGTAAAATATGAAAGGGAAGATTTCATGACCCCTTTTTTTATAGGTATTACTTCTATTACATTCATACTCTATTTATACCTTTTTAAAATGAAACATGGGAGGGGATTGACGTACTATGTCATGAGTGTTACTTTTTATGAGGATATGGAGGTAAAACATGAATATTAAAAGGTTGTACGTACTGTCTGTCATACTCTGCGTTCTTGTCATTTTACCGATGGCGATTTGGGTCTATTGGCCCATCGTGAAGGGTAAACATGATTTCAATGAAGCAAAGGCAAAGCAAGAGATTGCAAGTATTCAGTCCAGTTCATCACCAGTTCCTGTATCGACTGGTATTCAGTCTGATACGAACAATGTGAGATTGGTTTACCACGCGGACGTTCTTCAGGATCAATCAAGGTTGGTGAATGAGTACACAAACTCAAACCCAGGTTTTGAATTTTTCGGTTTACTTAAGACCGATCGTGAACAGTCACTTCCTGGAGTAATACATGTTTATGTGAGGAAGTGAGCATTTTATTACAAAACAAATTTAAGAAAATAAAAAATCTTAAATAAAACAAAAACTTTGAGAGGAAAACCCTCTCATTTTTTTTATTTAATTTTACTACTATTTCCCATTTTTACTCTTCAAATATCTCTATATCTGCACCAATTTTATTTAATCTAAAAGCCAAATCTTCATAGCCTCTGTTTATATTGTAAACATTTCTCAATATACATTCTCCTGGTACTGCCAACATACATATCATGATAACAACAGAAGGTCTAAGTGCGGGCGGACATGTAATATCTGCTTTTTTCCATAGTGTTGGACCTTTTATATAGAACCTATGTGGATCAGCAAGAATAACTTCTGCTCCAAGCTTTTCTATTTCTTTATAATAAATTGCTCTTTCTTCATATACCCAGTCATGTATAAAACTCTGTCCATGAGCCACAGCACCTACAGCCACAAAGAAGGGAAGATTATCCATATTTATTCCTGGATAAGGTTGAGCATGAATCTTATCCGGCAGAGCTGATAGTGTAGATTTTCTTGTTTCTATATCAACTAGATTTACTTTACCATTTAAACCTTTATATCTTTTTAATATTTTATATTTGAAACCCATTTTTTCTAATTTCAAAAGTTCTAGCTCCAAGAAATCGACAGGACATCTTTCTATTGTTATATTTGAATTTGTAACAATAGCTGTGGTTATGAGAGACATAGCTTCTATAGGATCTTCACCCAAAGCATATTCTATATCTTGATTTATTTCTTTTACTCCATTTATTTTTAGTGTTGATGTACCAATTCCTTGTATTTTTACACCAAGCATTTCTAGATAGAAACAAATATCTTGTACTTGATAGTTTGCAGAAGCAAACTTCAGAGTAGTTTCTCCCTCTATAAGTGAAGCGGCCATTATTGCAGTTTCTGTAACAGTGTCACCAGCTTCATACATGATTATTTCACTAGGTTTAAGTCCATCATGGCTAACATCATAATATGTAGATTTTGTATCGATCTTTACTCCTAGTTTATCTAGAGCATAAAGATAAGGTGTGACCGTTCTAGAACCTAGACGACATCCACCAGCTTGAGGAATTTTGAAATGTTTATAACTATGTATTAGTGAACCTATTAGCATTATGCAACTTCTTGTTCTTTCTGCACTAACTTTATTTATTTTATTTATATCTATTTTTTTTGATGGGATTATTATCAAATCATCTTTTTCCCAAATAGTTTTTACTCCGATACTATTCAACACTTCTATTATACGGAAGACTTCTTCGATTTTCGGAGCATTTTTTATAGTAGTTTTTCCTTTATTTAAAAGAGATGCGCACATTATACCTACTGCACCATTTTTTGATGTTCTAACCTTTATATTTCCTTTAAGAGTTTTTCCTCCATTTATTCTGAAGTTCAGACTTGGCTTTGCTTTATTTACTGCGTCTTTCTGTAAACTCTTTTGCTGATTTTGTTGTGGATTTTTTTTCATATTTTGTATTAATTATTATGAGGCTTTATATATTTTTTGCAAATAAGTTAAAATAAGAATATTATTGCTATATATGAATCTCTTTGGCCAAAAACTCGGAATAGATCTTGGAACAGCAAATACTCTTGTATTTGTTCCTGGAAAAGGAATAGTTCTAAATGAACCATCAGTAGTTGCTGTTTCCGAAAAAGGAAAAAATATCTTAGCTGTTGGTATAGAGGCAAAGGAAATGGTTGGTAGGACTCCAGATGGAATAATAGCGTATAAACCTATGAGAGATGGAGTTATAGCTGATTATAAGATCACAGAGGTGATGCTTAGATATTTTATAGATAAGTCTCTAGGTAAATGGAATCTCTTCAAACCTGAAGTAATGGTATCTGTTCCTGCTGGTATAACATCAACAGAAAGAAGAGCTGTAGTTGAAGCGGCTATAAGAGCTGGTTCAAGAAATGCTTATGTTGTTAAAGAGCCGATACTTGCTGCTATAGGTGCTGGTATACCTATTCAAGAAGCTCGTGGACATATGATAGTAGATATAGGTGGTGGAACTACTGATGTTGCCGTTATATCTCTTGGAGGAATAGTTTCATCAAATTCAGTAAAATGTGCTGGAAATAAAATAGACTATGCAATTGCAGATCATTTAAAGAAAAATTTCAATCTATCTATTGGAGAAAAAATGGCAGAAGATATAAAGATAACAATAGGTTCTGCAATACCGCTTGAAGAAGAATTGTCTATGACCGTTAAAGGTAGAGATTTTGTAACAGGACTTCCACGTTCAGCTGAATTAAAGACAAATGAAGTAGTGAAGGCAATAGGAAAAGAATTGCGTGACATGATAAAAGCAATAAAAGATGTTTTGCAAGAAACTCCACCAGAACTTGCTTCAGATATCATAGATCACGGTATTACTATGACAGGAGGTTCTTCTTTGCTTAGAAACTTACCAGAATTGGTTTATAGAAGAATAGGGGTTAAAGCAAAAGTTGCAGATGATGCGTTGTATTGTGTAGCAAAGGGAACAGGTATAGCGCTAGAGCATATAGATACGTATAAGAAATCTATAATATCAAAACGATAATAAAAGACAGTAAAGAAAAATATTTATGGTTAGACTTCGGTCGAAGCTGTATGCGCTCTTTCTTTTTATATACATAAATAACGAAATTACTTATAATGCATATATGAATGAATTTGAGGAAATACTTACACTTTCACATCATGCTTATTTTATACATCATAAACATGGTGTAATAGATAGATTGAAGGATTTTTTATTTGATAAATTTAAAATTCAACAAAAACAAAATCCAGATTTTTTTCATGAGACATTTATTTCGCTTTCCATAGATGATAGTAGAAGGATAAAAGCTATACATTCAGGAAAATCATTTGGCCAAAATGGAAAAAGAATATTTATTGTAGAGTCAAACTCTATTACACATGAAGCTCAAAATGCTCTACTTAAAATCTTTGAAGAACCAAATCAAAATAGTTTTTTCTTTTTGATTATGCCTGATCCAATTATTTTATTACCAACTTTAAAATCTAGACTTTTTATTTTAAAAAATAATATTCAAAAAGAAGAGAATGTATATGATATTGAAGCTAAAAAGTTTTTGAAAATGAGTATAGGGGATAAAGTAAGTTTCGTAGATGAATTGGCAAAGGATATAAGTGATGAAAAAAAGACAAAGTTGGATGCTATAAACTTTCTTTCTGCACTAGAGAAAAATATCTATGAAAGTATTGATTTAAAAGATATAAATGAAAGACAAAAATTAGGTTTGAAATCTATTTTGAAAGCTAGAGATTATATGAATGATAGATCTCCATCCATAAAGCAATTACTTGAATTTGTGGCAGTTTCTGTCTAACACTATTTACATATTAAATTTTTATTTCATAAATATTTATTTTATAAATATTTTATTATTTTTTTATTATAACTTTATCTCAACTTTGTAAACTTACTAAGCAAAGAAATCTTTGCATGGGCTCCGATAGGTATCAATATTGTATCTTACCAGTACAGTATTAGGGGTTCGAAACCCCTGGAGTCCAGTAAAAGTTGACTCATTAATTTATTTTATCTATTATACATAGTATCGATTTATTCGATTGGTGGACTCTTTTGTACACTGGTAACAAAATATCGCAGAAATGCGATTTTTTGTTTTAATTGTAAACACTGTCTAATTGGTCTATAATTGGTAAATAATAAATAAAAATATGCCATACGATTTTTCTAAATTTAAAAAGTCACTTACAGGAGCTGAGGATTGGATAAAAAAGGAGTTTTCAGGTATTAGAACTGGACAAGCAAGTCCTAGTCTACTTGATTCTGTTAAAGTTGATTCATATGGGGTATTGAGCCCAATATCACAGATAGGATCAGTTACAGTAGAAGGCCCTCGTACTATTCGTATTGTTCCTTGGGATAGTGCTCAGGTTAAAGATATAGAAAAGGCAATTACTGTTGCAAACCTAGGTGTTTCTGTAGTTGTTGATGATAAAGGTTTAAGAGTAAATTTTCCAGAATTAACTGAAGATAGAAGAAAAGATATAGTAAAACTAGCAAAGGAAAAGCTAGAAGATGGTAAAAAACAAGTTAGAATGCATAGAGATGATGTAATGAAAGATCTTCAGACAAAAGAAAAAGATGGATCAATGGGTAAAGATGATGTTTTTAGATATAAAAATGAAGCACAAAAAATAGTAGATGAAGCAAATAAAAAGCTTGATGAGGCTTTTGCTAAGAAAGAAAAAGAGATAATTTCATGACAGTAATAATATTTCTAATAGTTCTCGCAATTTTGATTTTTGTCCATGAACTAGGTCATTTTCTTTTTGCCATTCGTGCTGGCATAAGAGTAGATGAATTTGCTTTAGGTTTTGGTCCAAAGCTATTTTCTTTCAAAAGAGGGGAGACTGTATATAAACTTAACCTAATTCCATTTGGTGGATATGTGAAGATCTTTGGTGAAAATCCAGATGAAGAGTCTATTTCTGGAAATGATAGTTCTAGAAGTTTTGTTAACGCTAGTAAGATAAATCAAGCTCTAGTTCTATTTGCTGGAGTATTTTTTAACTTTATATTTGCTTGGATACTTGTAAGTATTGCTTTTACAATAGGTACACTTACCACAACTGATAGTTATCCAAAATATATGGATAGAATGTCTAATCCTAGTATAACTATTACTTATGTAGAACCAGATTCCCCTGCATATAAAGCAGGATTAAAGGCTGGAGATACAATACTCGGTTTTTCTGAAGTAAAAGATGTTCAAGATTATATTTATAAAAGTGAAGGTAAGTCTATAAATATAAAATACAATAGAGGCGGAATAGTTGAAATAAAAGACGTTGTACCTGCAAAGGGTATAGTTGGAGATAAATATGCTATAGGTATAGCTATGGATAAGACATCTATACTGAAACTCCCATTTTATTTAGCTATATATGAAGGTGGAAAGTTTACACTTCATATTATGAAAGAAACAGTTACAGGTTTTGCAGATCTAATACTAGGTTTCTTTCACGGTAAATCAAATCTCTCTTCAGTTACTGGTCCAGTAGGTATTGCTGGTATGGTAGGGGATGCAGCAAAACTTGGATTTAATTACCTTATTATGTTCACAGCGATAATATCGGTTAATCTTGGAATAATAAATCTTGTTCCATTCCCAGCACTTGATGGAGGAAGAATACTTTTTGTAATGATTGAATCAATAATAGGTAAGCCAATAAAAGCAAATGTGGCAAATACTATAAATACGATTGGCTTCGGTTTGCTTATGTTACTTATAATTACTGTAACTTATAGAGATATTGCAAAGTTGTTTCATTAGTTGTATTGATTTTTTATTCTACACATAACTTTATTTTAATGATAGGATGTGTCTATGAAGCAATCAAAACTATTTTCAAAAACAAGAAGAGAAGCGCCAAAAGATGAGGTTTCAAAGAATGCAGAATTACTTATTCGTGCAGGTTTTATATACAAAGACATGGCAGGAGTGTATACATTTCTTCCACTAGGCTTAAGAGTTTTAAATAAGATATCAAATATCATAAGAGAAGAGATGAATAAACTAGGCGCTGAAGAAATGTTGCTTACATCACTTCAAGATAAAAAAGTGTGGGAAAAAACTGGAAGATGGAGTGATGATGTGGTTGATAATTGGTTTAAAACAAAATTAAAAAATGATACTGAGCTTGGTCTAGGGTTTACTCATGAGGAACCTCTTACAAGACTTATGAAGGATTATATAAGATCATTTAGAGATCTTCCTTTATATGTATTTCAAATTCAAACAAAGTTTAGAAATGAAGCTAGGGCAAAAAGTGGAATCATGAGAATGAGAGAATTTTATATGAAAGATATGTATTCTTTCTCAAAGGACAATGCTCAACATGAAGAGTTCTATGATAAAGCTGGTCAAGCATATAAAAATGTTTTTAATAGGCTAGGTTTGGGTGATATAACATACATGACTTTTGCTTCAGGAGGATCGTTTTCAAAATATTCTCATGAATTTCAGACAATAACAGAAGCGGGTGAAGATATAATATATGTTGATGAAAAAAAGCATATAGCTATAAACAAAGAAGTTTTTAACGATGATGTATGTAAGGATCTAGGTATAAAGAAAGAAGATTTGAAGGAAAAGAAAGCTGTAGAGGTTGGTAACATATTTTCTCTAGGAACACGTTTTTCTGATGCTTTTGAACTATTTTATTCAGATGAAAAAGGGGAAAAGAAACCTATAGTAATGGGTAGTTATGGTATAGGTCCAGGAAGAGTAATGGGGGTAATTGCTGAAACCTTATCAGATGATAAAGGTTTAGTATGGCCAATAAATGTTTCTCCTTTTGATATTCATCTTATATCACTCGATGAATCACTAAATTCAGTCGCAAATGATATATACAATAAACTCTCAGATAAAAATATAACTGTTTTATTTGATGATAGGGATGTAAGACCTGGGGAAAAATTTGCTGATAGTGATCTCATAGGTATACCTCTTAGAGTTGTAATAGGAGAAAAGAATATGAAAGAAAATATGGTTGAAATAAAAGATCGAAAGTCTGGTGAAGTAAAAAATATTAAAATAGAGTCACTAATACAATATATACAGGACGAAATATCAAGACTCCATGATAAAAAATAATTTTCTAGAAAGAATATATGAAAAGTTTTCAAATGATATAGGTATTGATCTGGGAACAGCCAATACTATAGTTTATGTTCGTGGAAGAGGAATAGTTGTAAATGAACCTTCAGTTGTAGCTCTAAATCAAAAAACTGGTAGAGTTGTAGCTTTTGGTCTTGAAGCAAAAAATATGTTGGGAAGAACACCACCACATATAGTAGCTGTAAGACCATTAACAGACGGAGTCATATCTGATTTTGAAGTAGCGGAAGAGATGGTCGCCTATCTCATAAGAAAAGCAGAAAGTTTTTCAAAAAAATTTTTAGCACCAAGGGTTGTTGTGGGTGTACCTTCAGGAGTTACAAATGTTGAAGCTAGAGCAGTTTATGATGCAGTAAAAAGTGGTGGGGGTAGAGATGTTTATATAGTAGAGGAACCGATGGCAGGTGCTATAGGTATAGGTCTTCCTATATTTGAACCAGTTGGAAATATGATAATCGATATTGGTGGTGGAACTACTGATATAGCACTTATATCACTAGGTGGTATCGTAAGATCTAAAAATTTAAAAATAGCTGGAGATAAACTCAATAACGATATTATTTCGTATATAAGAAATGAGTTTAAAATACTAATTGGCGAAAAGACTGCTGAGGAGATAAAAATATCTATTGGCGCCGCGATTCAAAAGAAACCTAGTGAGACAGTAGTTAGAGGTAGAGATTTGATAACAGGCTTGCCAAGAGAGGTTGTTATAACCACTGCTGATGTTATGGAAGCTATGGGTAATTCTATAGAAACTATTATTCAGTCAGCTAGAGAAATCCTAGAGACAACACCACCAGAAATACTTTCTGATGTTATGAGAAGAGGGGTTCATATAGTTGGTGGTGGAGCCCTTATAAAAGGTTTTGATGAACTATTATCTGAAGCACTAAAGATTCCGGTATATGTGGATGACGATCCGCTAACAGCTATAGCAAGAGGTACAGGTATAATACTAGAAAATCTAGATAAATATAAAGAAGTTTTAATAAATAATGAAGATGAATTACGAGCTCAAAAATGAGTATGCAAATAGAAAAAGTAAAAACAAGCCAATAATATTTGTTATAACTTTCTTATTAGCTGTACTTATCGTACATATTATAAAACCAAGTCTTATTCCTGGGGTATTTTCATATTTATTTAGTCCATTTTGGAAAGTAGAATCAGATATTAGATATGGTAATGAATATATAAATCACGCTGATTTGATAAAAAAGATTGATCAAATGGAAAGGGATATGGATAATCAAGATGCACTTATAAAGTCTTATCAAGTATTAAAAAAAGAAAATGAAGATCTAAAGGCTATATTGAATAGAAAAGAAAATAAAAATCTTATTTTGGCACAGATCTTGAAAAAACCGCCATATTCTTTTTACGATACCCTGATAGTTGATGTTGGAGAAAAAGATAAAATAGAAAAAGGAAATTTGGTATATATCGGAGCTACTATACCAATCGGTACTGTGGATGAAGTCTATGCAAATACCAGTAAAATAAAACTATACTCAACACCAAAAGAGAAATTTGATGCTCTAGTAGGTCCAAAAAATATTGAAATAACTGCTTTTGGTAAAGGAGCAGGGGTTTTTGAAGCTCAATTACCTAGAGATGCATTTATATCTGAAGGAGATACAGTATCTATTCCAAGTATTTCAAATTCTTTTGTAGGTGTAGTAAAAAAGATAGTTTTTGAACCTAGTAGCCCGTTCTCCACAATACTATTTTCACAACCAATAAATATAAATGAATTGAAATGGGTAGAGATATCTATAAACAATAAATAATGCAGATAAATTTTTACTTCAGATTAATTTCATTTATTATCATTTCATCTCTTATTGTTTTTGGGCATGTTTGGATTTCAATTTTAGTATCACTTTGTTTATTATTTTATATAAATAATTATTATGAATTTGTGTTTTTTGGTTTATTGATAGATTCAATATATGGTTCAAATATATTGTTTGATGGTTTTAAATACAACACATTATTATTCTCAGTAATTATATTTATTTTAGTTTTCTATTTAAAAAAAGTGATAATCAAGTATGGCAATAATTAATTTTTTTAAGAAAAAAAATAAAAGATCATACAAGGAGATTGCTCCAGATGAGATTTTTATGGATTCAAAAAATCTGCCTGACTTTGATACAAATCAATTTGAAGGACGTATAGAAAAACCGATAAATAGAATAAGTCTATTCTCTGTTTTGTTTGCTTTTATGATTATAGGAAGTATTTATCTATATAGGGCATATATACTTCAGATAAGAGATGGTGATACATATACAAGGAAAAGTGAAAATAATAGATTGATACATACACCCATATTTGCTTCAAGAGGAGTTATATATGATAGAAACAATTCTGAATTGGCTTGGAATACACCTGGAGATGATCCAAATATTTCGGTAAGAGAATACTCAAAAATCCCTGGCATAGCTCATGTTGTGGGGTACATTCAATATCCATCAAAGGATAGTGCTGGATTTTACTATAGAGAAGATTTTGAAGGGGTGGATGGGGTTGAAAAATATTTCAATTCTATTTTGACAGGTAAAAATGGTTTGAGACTCATAGAGGTTGATTCTAGAGGTAGAGTTCAATCTGGAAATATAGTTGAAGCTCCAAAAACTGGAGGTAGTGTTACTTTGTCGATTGATTCAAGAGTGCAATCAGAAATGTTTAATGCAATAAAAAATATTGCAGAAAATGTAGGTTTTGCCGGTGGTGCTGGTGTAATGATTGATGTCACAAATGGTGAAATAATATCTATGACAAGTTATCCTGAGTTTGATCCCCATGTCATGTCATTGAAGCAAGACCCTGTAGCAGTTAGGTCTTATTTAACAAATAAAAATAAACCATTTCTAAATAGAGCTACAGATGGTCTATATGCTCCTGGGTCTATCGTAAAGCCATACGTTGCACTCGGTGCTCTAACTGAAAAAGTTATAGATCCAATGAAGAAAATTTTGAGTACAGGATCTATTTCTATTAAAAATGAATACAATAAGGATTTACAAACCGTATTTAAGGACTGGAAAGCTCTAGGATATGTAGATATGAGACATGCTATAGCAATGTCTTCAGACGTTTACTTTTATGAAGTAGGAGGAGGATATAAAGATCAAAAAGGTTTGGGTATAGAGAGGCTTCACAAATACATGACAATGTTTGGTTTTGGTGAAGCAATAGATAAAGAGTCATTTTTTACTGGACCTGCAGGTGTAGTTCCTTCGCCTGAATGGAAAGCAAAAAACTTTGATGGAGAAACATGGAGACTTGGAAATACTTACCACACCGCTATAGGTCAGTACGGTTTCCAAACGTCACCAATACAGGTGGTAAGAGCTGTTTCTGCTATTGCTACAAAAGGCACATTGAGAAACCCAAGTATATTAAAGGGAGTTCCAGGAGAGATAATTAGAGATATTCCTATTTCAAAATCAAATTTCGACATAATACACGAAGGTATGAGACTGGGGGTTACAGAAGGTACAGGTAAGGCATTAAACGTAAGTACAGTACATGTTGCTTCAAAGAGTGGTACAGCAGAATTAGGACTTGAAAAATCAAATGTGAATTCATGGATTACAGGATTTTTCCCATATGAGAACCCGCACTATGCTTTTGCTATAGTTATGGAAAAAGGTTCTGTACATAACCTCATAGGTGCAGCTGCTGCTATGAGACAGGTTTTGGACTGGATGGGTAAAAATACACCAGAATATTTTAAATAAAATTTTACCTTTACTTTAAGGGCTTTTTTTGATACTATACTGTTACTTATATATTTAATAACAACTATAATGAGCGAAAAAGAGCAGTATCTTACAAAAGAAAAAATAGAAGAATTTACAAAAGAGCTTGAGTATTTGAAGACAGATAAGAGAAAGAAAGTTGCTGAAAGTCTAGAATATGCAAAAAAGCTTGGAGATCTATCAGAAAATGCTGAATATCATGAAGCAAGACAAGAACAGGCAGAAATAGAAGATAGAATAATGTATCTTGAAAGTATACTTAAAAATGCAGTTATAATGGATGCTCACAGTGGAGATGGGGTAGGTATGGGTTCAACAGTAAAGATAAAAAAAGAAGGTGAAAATGATGCTAGAATTTATAAAATTGTAGGATCAGAAGAAGCAGATATGACTTCAGGTAAGTTATCAAATCTTTCACCAATAGGAAGCGCTCTAATAGGTAAAAAAGAAGGAGATAAATTTTCTGTAAACACACCAAAAGGTAAAGCAAATTATTCAATCATAAGTATAGAGTAATACTCTATATAAAATCTATGGCTTCAATAGAAGAACTTAGAAATACAAGAATACAAAAACTAGAATTATTAAAAAAGTTTGGAATGGATCCATATCCAGCAAAAGTTCCAAGAACTTTTTGTTTATTTGATGCTAGAGAAAGCTTTGAACAATACAAGAAAGAAAACAAAACTGTTTCTTTAGTAGGGAGAATAATGGCAATAAGAGGTCAAGGGGCAATTTTATTTGTAGTTTTGAACGATGGTAAGGGGAAGTTTCAAGCTGTATTTAAAAAAGATGAAATAGAAGAAAAATTATGGAAATTGTTTGTTGATGCAATAGATATAGGAGACTTCATATCTGTTACAGGAACATTTTTTACAACTGAAAGGGGGGAACCAAGTATTTTGGTAAAAGAATGGGTTATAGCTACAAAAGCTATTTTACCTCTACCAGAAAAGTGGCATGGAATACAGGATACAGATGAAAGATATAGAAAGAGATATCTCGACATTCTAATGAATCAAGAGATAAAAGATCTTCTAATAAAGAAATCTAAGTTTTGGGATGTAACTAGAAAGTTTCTAAAAGACGAAGGATTTTTGGAAGTTGAAACACCGACTCTTGAACTAACAACAGGTGGAGCAGAAGCTACACCTTTCGAAACACATCACAATGATTATGACCTTGATGTTTATCTAAGAATATCTGTTGGAGAATTGTGGCAGAAGAGACTTATGGCTGCAGGATTTCAAAAGACATTTGAAATAGGTCGTGTGTATAGAAATGAAGGTTCAAGTCCAGATCACTTACAAGAATTTACAAATATGGAATTCTATTGGTCTTATGCTGATTACAATATGGGAATGGATCTAGTTAGAAGAATGTATATAACTATAGCAAAAGAGGTTTTTGGTACTACAAAGTTTACTACAAGAGGACATAGTTTTGATCTAGATACTGAATGGGGCAAAATAGATTACTGTGAAGAAATAAAAAAACAAACTGGTATAGATGTAAGAAATGCTTCAGAAAAAGAAATAAAAGCAAAATTGGACAGTCTAAAAGTAAAGTATGAAGGTGACAATATGGAGAGACTTATAGATACTCTATGGAAGTATTGTAGAAAGAATATTGCAGGTCCTGCATTTTTGATAAACCATCCAACACTTATAGGTCCGCTTGCAAAGTCAGTACAAGGAAAAGATGTAGTTCAGATGTTTCAGCCTATAATTGCTGGAAGTGAATTAGGAAGAGGATATAGCGAGTTAAATGATCCTATAGATCAAGCAAATAGATTCAAAGTTCAACAAGAGCTTATAAAACAGGGTGATACAGAAGCCATGATGTCTGATCATGAATTTGTTGAAATGCTAGAACATGGTATGCCACCAACATGTGGTTTCGGTTTTGGTGAAAGATTCTTTGCTTTCCTTGCAGATAAGCCAATAAGAGAACTACAGTTATTCCCACTAATGCGACCAAGAGTAGAAGAAAACAATATAAAACAAGATAGTGAAGAAAAAGATAAAAAAATTAATAAAGCACATAAAAAATAATACATAAAATGAAAACAACAGGATTGTCTGGTAATGAAGTTTATTGTTTAGATAAAATTGGTTATAAAGCAGGTGATATAGTTGTTGGAAATAGTGTCCACTCACTAGGTTTTGGAAGAAGTATTGGTTCTGCTTTTAGGGCAATTGCAGGTGGAGAAATTACGCAAGTTACAAACCTTATTGAAGAAGGAAGAGCTTCCGCACTAGAACGAATGGAAAAAGAAGCTAAAGATAAAGGAAGTATAGGTATAACTGGAGTTAGTAGTGAAATAGTATTTCATGGTCAAAATCTAGAGTTTCTTTCTATTGGATCAGGATTGCATACAAAAAATAATAATGGAGAAAAGGAGAATTTTGCATTTAGCACTTCTGCTGACGGACAAGACTTGTATGCACAAGTGGATGCGGGATATGAACCAAAAAAGTTCGTGTTCGGTAATGTTGCTTACTCTATAGGAATTGCAGGCGGTTTGATCGGAGCTTTTAAAACACTAGCAAGAGGGGAAATAAGAGAGTTTTCAGATATATTCAATAAAACAAGACATCTAGCACTAGAGAGAATAACAAATGAAGCAAAAAAGGTTGGAGCAAATTCTGTTGTTGGTATAGAGACAACTATACTTCCATTTATGGGTTTTCAGGAAATGCTTATGATAGGTACAGCCTCTTATAACCCAGCTTTACCAAAAGATACTGTTACAACAAGCGATCTTACACCACAAGAAATGTGGAATCTAAATAAAATGGGTTATGCTCCAGAAAAATTGCTTATAGGTACTTCAGTTTATTCACTAGGTTTGGTTGGAGGTATAACTTCGGCTTTGAAGTCTTTTGTAAAAGGGGAGATTACTGAATTATCATCACTTATTTATGAAGCTCGTGAAAATGCTTTGGCAATAATAAATAAACAAGCTGAAGAGATAGGTGCAGATGAAGTAGTTGGAGTAAAGACATATGTTTATCAACTTGGTAGTGGTCTTATAGAGTTTATGGCTATTGGTACAGCAGTAAAGAAAGTAAATGGACTTACAAGTAAGAGCAATGAACTTATACCTCAAGTTTTCTCTCAAGATTGGGATACATTTGTAAATACAGCAGAGTTTAGTTTTGGGGTAGATTTGAATAACGGGATTTAAAAAATAAAATAAAAATAAACAAAAGATATCCACATAAAGTGGGTATTTTTGTTTGCATTGAACATAGAAGTGGGATAAAATAGTAGCTAAGTGGGAAGAAGTAGCAAATATGTTTTTTGCCCAAAATATATTTCACTTCAACCACTGGGCATATGCTTATCGGAGAATACCAACATTCATTTGATGATAAAAGTCGCATTTCACTTCCTGCGAAGTTCAGAAAGGAAATGGGAAAAAAAGTCATCATAGCACCAGGAATAGACAATTGTTTATTTGTCTTTACGGTGAAAGGATGGAAAGAATTCACCGATCGTCTTTCAAACAGTACTTCTACATCTGTACTTCAGACTGACAACAGAAACTTCAACCGACTTATCATAGGTCGCGCAGCAGAAGTTGATGTTGATGGAGTAGGGAGGATGCTCGTTCCAGAGCATTTGCGATTGCATGCGGGGCTTACAGTAAAAAGCACCATTATCGGCATCGTCAATCGCGTAGAAATATGGGATTCAGCTACATGGGAAACATATAGAAATGAATTTGGTAAAAAGACGGACAATATTGCCGAGAAATTGATTTCTGCGGGAATAATATAGGCATAAATATGAACAATACAGAAATTCTACACATTCCAGTACTCAAGAAAGAAACAATACAAGGACTACTTGTTTCTCCACATGATATATATCTTGATGGAACACTAGGTAGTGGTGGTCATGCAGAATTTGCAATAGAGAGCGCAGGGGGCGATATAACAGTTATTGGTTTGGATAAAGATAACAATGCTTTAGCTAGATCAAAAAACAGATTGGAGAACTTTGTAAAGGAAAAAGGATATAAAAATACCAAACTATATTTTATCCAAAGCAGTTTTGGTGATATAGATAAAGTTTTAAATAATTTAGGTATAGAAAAAGTAGATAAAATAATTTTGGATATAGGTGTTTCTTCAGAGGAAATAGATATTTCAGGAAGAGGTTTCTCTTTTAAAAGAGATGAACCATTACTTATGACTCTAAAGGATACAGTTGAAGAAGGAGACATTACTGCAGAAGTGATAGTCAATACTTGGGGAGAGGAAACAATAGCAGATCTTATATACGCTTACGGAGAAGAAAGATATTCTAGAAAGATAGCAAAAGCAATAGTTATAAATAGAGATATAAAGCCAATTAAAACAACTTTCGATCTTGTAGACATTATAAATAGTGCTGTGCCTGGAAGTTATAAGAGAGGAAAGATTCATCCAGCGACAAGAACTTTTCAAGCCCTGAGAATTACAGTAAATGATGAATTAACAACTCTTAAACATGGTCTAGACAAAGGACTAAATAGTCTAAAGTCTGGTGGGAGAATGGCGGTAATATCATTTCACAGTTTAGAAGATAGAATAGTTAAAAACTTTTTTAGGGAAAAATCAAAAGAAAATCAAATAATTTTAATAAATAAAAAGCCGATTGTTCCCACAGATGAAGAGATAGAAATTAATAAAAGATCAAGAAGTGCAAAATTAAGAATTATAGAAAAGAAATAGAATAACATGAAGAATATAATAGGAAATACATATAAGACAATAATCAGAAATAAAGAGAATATTTTTTCAGTTTTGATTGTTGCAATACTAGTATCCGGAATTGCATACGGTATTATACTAAAAAAGACTGTAGAAAACGTAGTTGAAAGAGAAAAGATTTCAAAAGAATCAAAGACACTTCTAACAGATATTAGTGATCTTGAGACAAAGTATTTCTCTATGAAAAATAGTGTTACAACAGAAATTGCTTATGCAAAAGGATTTAAAAATCCAAAGACAACCTCATACATATCTACAAAGGATCTTACTGCTATGGCAATAAAAAATGAATTCTGAAATCAACCTTAGAATAAGGATTTTATTAGTATTTCCGTGTATTTTTGCTGTTGTAATAATAGCTAGACTTTATTATTTACAGATAATTAGCGGTGAGCAATACACGGTAAAAGCTGATAATCAGTACATCAGAAATTCAGACAACTTACTTGATAGAGGAACAATATTCTTTCAGGGTAAAGAAGGTGTAAGAGCAGCGGGGGCAATAATGAAAGATGGATATACTTTGGTCATAAATCCAAAGAAGATAGAGGATATTCAATATACTTTTGAAGCATTAAGTCAGTTTATAGATATACCAAAAGAAGAATTTATAGCAAAGGCAAATAAAGATGACCAATATGAGGAAATTAAGAAGAGGTTATCAAAAGAAGTTGGTATTTCAATACAAGGTTTAAAATTGAAAGGGGTTTCAGTAATAAAAGAAAACTGGAGAGTATATCCAGGTGGCTCTATATCAGCACAAACTATAGGGATAACTGGTTATGGTAATTCAGATACAATTGCTGGAAGGTATGGACTTGAAAGTTATTATGAAAATGTACTTGGTAGATCTAGATCAGCTCAAAGTGTAAATTTCTTTGCTGAACTTTTTTCTGATATAAAAAATGGAATAACATTAAATGAAGAAAGTAAGGGTGATATTGTAGCTTCTATAGATCCTGCAGTGCAGAGCTATACCGAAACAATATTAAAAAAAGTAAAAGACACTTGGAAATCAGACTCTATAGGAGCAATAATAATGAATCCAAAAAATGGTGAAATATATACCATGGCTTCATTGCCAAGCTTTGATCCAAATAATTTAAAAGAAGTAAAAGACGTAAAACTATTTTCAAATCCTCTTGTTGAGAATGTATATGAAATGGGATCAATCATAAAACCACTTACAATGGCTGTAGGTATAGATACAGGTGCAATAAATGCAGATTCAACATATAACGATACAGGTTTTATGATGTTAAATGGTAAAAGAATTGCAAACTATGACGGTAAAGCCAGAGGCGTAATATCTGTAAGAGAAGTTCTTGGTCAATCACTAAACGTCGGTGCTGCGACTGTAGCTTTAAAGGTTGGGAATGAAAGATTTTCTGAATATTTCAAAAGTTTTGGTCTAGGTGAAAAAACAGGTATAGACCAGCCAAATGAAACAAAAGGGATTATTGATAACTTAAATAGTACAAGAGATATAGAGCATGCCACAGCTTCATATGGCCAAGGAATTGCTATGTCACCAATAGAAACTATAAGAGCGCTATCAGTTATAGCAAACGGTGGTATGCTCATAAAGCCTCATATAGTAAATAGTATTGAATATATTGATGGCAGAACTGAGAATCTATTAGATGGCGAATCTTTAAGGGTTATAGAGAGTGATACAGCAACAGATGTGACCAAGATGTTAGTTTCTGTAGTTGATAATTCTATTTCAAAAGCACATCCTGATATAAAGATGGAGCATTATACAATAGCTGCAAAGACTGGTACGGCTCAGATTGCAGATCATGTAAACGGAGGGTATTATAGTGACAGGTATTTACATTCATTTTTTGGATATTTCCCAGCTTATGATCCAAAGGTTATTGTATTTATTTATCAAGTTTATCCAAAGGGCGCACAATACGCCTCTGAAACACTTGTAGATCCATTTACTGAAATTACAAAATTCCTTATTAGCTATTACGATATTCCACCAGATAGATAAAATATAGAAAAAGATAGATAAATAAACAGAAAATATGAAATCAATATTTAAAAAAATTATTACAAATATTTTGTTTTTAGAGTCAAAATTGATTCTAAAAAAGTATAAACCATACATAATCGCCGTTACAGGAAGTGTAGGTAAGACATCAACAAAAGATGCTATATATAGCCTAATATCATCAAATCTAAAGGTTAGAAAAAGTGAAAAGAGTTTCAATAGTGAAATAGGTGTACCACTTACTATTTTAGGTGTTGCAAATGCTTGGAGTGATCCTGTAGCTTGGCTAAAGAATATTTTCTATGGTTTAGAGCTTATATTTTTTAAATTTCCTTATCCAGAATGTTTGGTGGTAGAAGTAGGAGCTGATCACCCAAACGATATTAAGAACGTAGCTAAATGGTTAAAACCAGATATAGCTGTTTTAACAAAGGTTGGTAGTGTACCAGTGCATGTAGAATTTTTCCCCTCAATAGAGTCACTTTTACTTGAGAAATTTCAATTACCAAAAGCATTAAAAAAAGATGGAATATTTATATTTTCAAACGACGATATAGCTATAAAGAGTCTAGCTCCAGCTATTGAGAGAAAACAATTTACTTTTGCAATAGACAATAATGCAGACCTTACAGCAAAAGACGAAAGTATATTATATGAAGAGAGAGATGGTCTGAAATTTCCTATAGGAATATCATTTAATTTAAATTTAAATAATACAAATCATATAGTAAAACTCGAAGGGGTTATAGGTAAACAACATATTTATCCTATACTTGGCGCAGTTTCAGTTGCTATTCAAAAAAATATTCCAATAGAAAATATAATAAATAATATTTCAAAACATATTCCTCCAAGAGGTAGAATGAATATAATAAAAGGTATAAATGATTCTACAATTATCGATGATACCTACAATTCATCTCCAGACGCATTACATGAAGCTATAAATGCATTAAAAAAGATTGAAACTTCTGGTAGAAAGATATTGGTAATAGGGGATATGATGGAATTGGGACAGTATTCAAAGAGTGAACATGAAAAGATAAGAGGGGCAATGAATGGGGGAGTTTTCGATGTTATAACAGTTGGTCAAAGAGCAAAGGTGATAGCTAGAACTACAAAAAATGATAAATCATTTAACAATTCTATAGAAGCAGGTGAATATATGAAGTCTATAATAACAAAAGGGGATATTGTCCTAGTAAAAGGATCTCAATCTATGCGTATGGAAAGAGTTACAAAATCTATTATGTTAAATCCAGAAAAAGCACCACAACTACTAGTTAGACAAGATCCAGAGTGGCTTGCTAAGGAGTAGGAAATGTTTTAAAGTGTTGTAGGTGAATATGTAATTTATGGAGTGAAAATATGTTTTTATCGTCCTGCGGAACTCGCTACGCAAGCTCCGCTCAGACAGTCCTCGGACTCAAAAACACATTTCCACTCCATAGTAAATAAGTATCATTTTTCATTCATAAATACTTATATATTTTTATCAGTT
Organism: uncultured Candidatus Saccharibacteria bacterium; assembly: GCA_964591325.1. GTDB lineage: Bacteria > Patescibacteriota > Minisyncoccia > Phycocordibacterales > PALSA-1337 > CAIOGI01. The sequence continues at coordinate 32,595 of CAZQAQ010000004.1, forward strand.
ATTGGCCCTATCGTCTATCGGCTAGGACGGAGCCTTCTCAAGGCTCAAAGCAGGGTTCGATTCCCTGTAGGGTCATGCAATAAAAACAAAGGGCATATAGATGCCTTTTGTTTTTGTTGCATATGATACTACTGGAGATGAGAAAGCCGGAGGTTGCGAAGGCAACCGAGGCGGGGTCGCTGGCGAGGCTAGCAAGCCGAGACCTGTGACCGATTCCCTGTAGGGTCACCATTTGACACAGTATATATAGTATGATTATATTAAATGGGAATACTTTGAAATATTATAATAAATAGAACGAAACAAAGAAAGGAAAAGTAGTTATGTCTGCACGAAACAGAGTCAACCAGCAGCGTTTTTGGGATCAGTGGCTTCAGTCCGGAGCGGTTGGTGGGATAGTAATCTATGGAATGTCCACAGATGGTCCAACTCCGCCACCTTGCAATCGGAAGATTCTTAAAAAAGGCAGAGGTGTCTGTGTTCTTGATGGAAGCTCTAATGCTATCGAAACCTGGGTCCGGGCAGTGGCAATGAAGGCAGACGCTCAAGTTGACTGGCATTACAGCGGAGGGCGTGCGAATGTTCTCCATCTCGGCGATGACGAGAGTCGTCAACGGGTACTGAACGTCATCGAGGAGCTCAAGGACGAACTCAACGGATGCATCCTGAGTGTCGGTGGACCTGCACTCTACCGTGCAGGCGACGAGGTTCCCGCAGGAACAGTCGCTGTTGACCCAGACCTCGGACCTATTGTCGCCAATATGTGAAAGTAAACCTCGTACGAACCCCGCGAGAAAAACAAAGGGGTTCTTTTTATTTTCATTACGATGTCTTGTCTATCTCTAGTTTTGTTACTATTGAGGTAAAAGTAACAAGGACTTCTTTTTATAAAACTAGGCTTTTACGTACTTATCCAAGTGACTTCCAAACATCACGATCACTTCATTCCAGCGAAGAACCTCACTTTCAAAAGTATGAGTTCTGAATTTTGAAAAAGAAAACCCACCGAAGCAGGTTTTCCTGTTCAGTGGGCAATGTTTTTGCAGTTAGGCCGCTACGGTGGATTTGACCTCAAACAATCGTGCATCACGATAGCTAAGTGGGCTTTCAAAATAGATATTGCCGATTTGGAGACCGACAAAGAGGTTGTCTGCTTCATGTCCAAATTTTAAGACGCCATGTCGCGCAACGAATTCCTCGGTGATTTTCTGTTCCAAGTCATCTCCAAAGTACCCAACACTTTCAGTTGAGACAAGACTACCTTTAGGTGACAGCAAGTCAACCAACTCTTCGAACTCAACAGACCATACTGGCTTGCCGGACAACAAACATTCGTCATATCGAACCGATTCAATCAGGTTCGCTTCAATTTTTAATGCAAATTGGTTGCCTACCTCCTTTGCGACGACATTGAACACAAACCGGCTAAGGTCAATGTTGATGTCCGCGTGCTTGTCGCCAAACTCATCCACGACTTTGTCGAGGAAAAATTGGGCATCATGGTTCTGCAGGCAGATTTGTGGACCACTTCCGTCAATCAATTGCCGGAACGCTTCCTGCAACTGCAATGGATTTCTTCGCAGTCTATCAACCTGCTCTTGAGACAAACCACGGATAACCGGTGACAGGGCTTTCGTGACTTCAGCTGCCAACGACAGGGCACTACCAACACTAACAGTTGTTTTCGAGGATGTTTTACTCATAAGAGTTGTTTCCTCTCCTTTCTTTTATTGTTGTTTAGGTACTAAATGGCGATTTTCTAATACATCATTAGATGTGTCAATTAACCATAAATATCATGTCATAGCTTAGCAAGTAAGTCAATATTATGTATTTTTTTAAATTATTTCTTTAAGTACTGCAAATAGCATTCAATCCGCTAGAGAAAGACAAATCCAGGCTCAAAAGGAAGAACAAATAAAAAATAATAATACTTATACAAACGTCTCAAAATCAAATAAATAACAGTCTTGCCAAGATAATTTTATTATGTGATATAATTCTAACAGAAAGGAGGTGGTTAAAATGACCATCCTAGAGATTAGAAGACTAGCTAGAGTTTTTGGTGCTGATGTAGATTGTTCACCTGAATCTATATTAAGTCGTAAGTATGGATCAGCCATAGCAATAATTAGGCCAGATGATCTAAGTCGATATTGTTTGTTTGATAATAGATTATCACAAATAAAATTGGTACCTGATTGGACAGATTGGGTAAAGGGAGATTGTGCAGATGCAATCGCAACTATAATATCTGATTCACCAAAAGATGTGGATGAATTAGCAAAAAAAGTAAGGGAGGCTCAGTATGCAGTATAAAGCGCACTCGCCTTATGACCAAAAGTCTAGGCGAGTTTTTTTGGTGTATACTATTTTATACCTTAGGCTTATCTAACTTCTCTAAATTTAATTTTTTTACTCCAAAATATACAACTGATGAAACTATAATAAAGTTAATAAGTATACTTAAGAATTTACCATAAGTGATATTTGCAGATGCTATATGTAATGAAAGGGTAGATAGATCACCAAATTTACCCAGTGCCAAGCCGATTATTGGGTTAATAAGATCATTTACTATTGAAGACACAACATCAGATACGGCTTTACCCAATATAAAACCAACTGCTAGACCTATAGCCCCTTGAGTCCTAATAAAATCAATAAAATTTTTCATAACTATATTATATACGTAAAAATAATGTCATCAAATCTTGATTGACATATATACTTAAATATGATAAAAAATAAGTGTAGTGAACATTGTAATACGGAGGTCTATCAATGAGAATTAGACGGAATTTATCAAATGTAGAACTAAGGAGGGTGGCTGACCACTATGGCATCACGTTTTTGAATGGCTCAAATATCGTGGGGTCAGGCGGTTCACAAAAGGTTAAGGTATTCCATGGAGAAAATCCAAGGGATACAGTATCCTTTGATCAGGAAAATATGTTCTTCAAGTCCACCCATTGGAAGGAGTGGATGGATGGGGATATCGCTTATGTTGTTGCAACCGCAATGACGGGTAAGGGATATCCACATCCTGATCTGGTAAAAGCAGTTCGACGCCAAGCAAAGAAACTTCTGAAGTAAAGCTTGGTTCAAACCGCATGTGGAGGAAGCTCCCATGCGGTTTTACTTTTATCTTATAAATTGATTTATATTTTTTTAAACCTTACAAACATCCAGAATTTTATCCCTTTGACAAAAGTTGTATTAGTTGTAATATATTACAAGAAAGTTTTTCCAAAGGAGGATAAATGAAAAATAACGATAAGGCCCACGAAAGAGATACGTTTCTCTGGTACCTCAGCAAGATAGGTCAGTATCCATTAATATCAAGGGAGCAAGAAATCGTTCTTGCAAAGCGTATAGCTAAAGGTGATAAAAGTGCGAAAGAAGAATTGGCACTATCGAACCTTAGGCTTGTCGTAAAGATCGCTCTCGATTACTCTGGCCTTGGTATGGATGATATTGAATTGGTCAATGAAGGCAATATCGGCCTGATGAAAGCAGTTGAAAAATTTGATCCCAAGAAGGGCGCTAAATTCTCAACTTATGCCGCTTGGTGGATAAAGCAATCTATTAAGCGGGCATTGTCAGACACAGTAAACACCATCAGAATTCCTATCCATGAAGGTGAGAAATTCCGTAGGGCCAGAAGAGCACTAGATAAATACCTTGCAGCTTCTGGTGGCTGTAAACCAAATCAGAGAGAAATGGTTAGACTGTCTGGAATGAGTTATAAAAAGTTCAATGAACTTGAAGCTCTTCTCCAACCAGTTTCATTACATTCACCAAAATCACCAGATGGTGAAGTTTCACTTGGTGATATGATTGAGGATCAAAACATTGTGGAACCTGATGAAGATCGTCAACATCAGGGTGATATCGAGGTTGTAACTGAGCTATTGACCGAGCTCACACCTAGAGAAAGGGATGTAATTAAAAGAAGGTTTGGGTTTGGCTGTGAGGAGGAGACACTTGAGGATGTCGGTACTACTCACGGTATTACAAGAGAGCGTGCTAGACAAATCCAACGTGACGCAATCTTTAAATTGAGGAGATTATTTCTTAAACGAAACAGGCAACATGATGTATTTGGTTTGCCAGTTTCATAAAAAAACACCACAGGATCACTCGATCCTGTGTTTTTTATTTTAGAAATATGTTTTTAAACAAAATTTATACTATTTAAAACTTATATTTTTCGTATATTTTTTTTGGACTAAATAGAAGTTTTTTAAGTCAATATTATAAGCCATATTTTAGAGGTCTTATCCACAAAAAAGTTGAATAAACCACTTGCTTTTATTTGTCAAGTGTGGTATATTAGTACCAGAAGTTTCTAGCTCATTGAAGTATGAGAAATGGAAACCAAACCAAAAATTTGTCGCAATTTTTGCGATAACAACGCAAAGGAAAAATATATGAAGACTAACAAGTCTCTCATTGCAATCCTGACTTCGGTCATGTTTGCAATTTTCACCCTTGCGTTTGTCGCAAGGGCTCAGTCTCCAGCACCCGCTGGAAACTCCAACACTGCTTCGGTGGTTGTCCCGTCTGTTTTGCCTGATTCGCTTCCTATCGGAAGTGAGCAGGTAATGCTCGATTGGGCGGTGACTAACAGGCAGTGGAGTGTGTATCCCCTCATGACATCATGGGATGTCTCGATTCGATACACAGGCAAGGATAATAATATACATGAAGTCGGTGTTTCTGTGATTAATTATCCAATCAGTACGTACCAAGGCTTTGAGGATAAGGTTGTAGAAGTAGGCAATCTTCTTCTAAATACCATAAGAAAAAATAGAGACATAGATCCCACCAAGGGTCTTAGCTTTAAACTTTTTTATGGTTATGACAACGACCTTGATAATACTGGTGTTACTAGTTTTTACATCCAGAAGGATCTTGGCCTTATTGGTACTATAACGGACAACACCTTCAGGAATATGGAGGTTACATGGTACCAGTCTATTGTCAGGTTTAAATCACTTGAGAGAGTCGAAATTAATATCGATTCTGACCCTGCGTATAACTACGTATGGCCAAGTGGTGGTGTAAAAACCCAGTCGGTATACCCGATTGAGTTTACTACATCTGAGTACCACGTGTTTCGTACCTGGTATTCAACCAATGCTTTCAAAGCACGTTTTAAAATTACTGCCTCTGGGGAAACGGCAACGTATACTCAAATAGGAAGTAAGCTCAAAGCACCTTCGGTAAAGGTCTTGAGTGACAGAGCGGTTGAGGTTTCCATGACGCCAGGTTCGCATACGGTTGTAGAAACCAGTGTGGACATGGTTAATTGGAGTGTTATGAAAGACATTCCATGGAATTTGAGTACGGAAAGCCAGATAGTTTTGGTCTATCCGCCAAATTCACCTCATCGCTTCTTTCGAGCCTGGTCGGAGTAGTATCCTCCGATTAGCATTCAAAAAAGGCCTTACGCAAGTAGGGCCTTTTCTGTATCTATTTTTCTTTTGTTTTCTTTATATTTCTTCTATTAACGAGTCTGTAACTAGTAGTTTAACAGCGTTACTATAGATTTTTGACTTAGTATTGTCAGATGAAGTACATGTAATTTTGAATGTATACAAGATCGGTTCTGCACTAGCTGTACTTATATTTTGAACTACATTATTATTTGTCGAATCAGTACTAAATGGGAACAGCTCATTAATAGTTGAGTTGTCAGGCTTATAAACTCTATTTGCACAACTATAATCACTTGATAATGAACTTATATACTTTATTCTCGCAGGATTTCCTTTTTTAACTTTATAAGGCACTACTTTGGAGTCATCTTTTTCTACTGTTGATGATAGGGTCTTATTTGCTATCGAAGAATTACCTAGGAAAAGTACTACTGAAAGAGGGTTTGTTGTTGGGGGAGGAGGAGGGCAACTTGATGAACAGTTTGGTGGTACGTTTGGATTGACATTATTTACTCCAGGATTAGGATCAACACAGTTTCCATTTCCATCTGACACTAGTCCTGATGGTATACCAGATTGTGTACCTGCTATGTTTTGACATACATCTACGATTGTAAGTGATCTTAGACCTAGTTGAACTGAGTTACTGTCTAATGAAGGTAGACCAGTAGTGCTGTTACAATGTATTACGAAGCTATATGAACCTAGTATTACTGAACTCTGTGAAGTTGTTAGAGTGTTTGAAATACCATTTAGACTATTTCCCCAAGTCCATATACTGTTACCATTTGATCCATCTGGTTTTATTACGGCATTTGTACATGTGTATCCACCTACTATACCTGTAGATGACCAGTTCAACATAAATGTATCTCCTTTAGATATATCGACCGCAGTGCTATAGCTAGAGTCTGTAGATCTTTTGATTCCAAGTGTTAGTTGGGGAGCAGGGCAGTTTGTAGTTGTAAGTTTTGGTGATGTTACTGTAACAGCGGGTGAAGCAGACTGAAGTTTTCCACCAACAGTTGCTGCTACTGTATATGTATATTTTGTATCTGCACTAAATGTAGGATATTTTTCTGTATTTTCACTACCTTTAACAGTATATTTTATTGTTTCTGAAGGATTTGATCTTGTTCTAGTTACGGTATATGAATCCGCACCTATATTATTCCAACTTTGAGTCATGGTTAATTCAGAAGCAAAGCATTTATCACCGGAACTTGTAACTTGTAGACCGTAGTTTATAGCATCAACTGGTGGTGGAGGTGCTACTTCAAAACATCCAGATTGACCATTTGCACAAGGAACTAGATTTGCTGTGGCTGTTAGTGGATCTTGAATCGTTACCGATACAATATTACTCAATACTGTATTTGTTCCATTTGTACATGACACTTTTAGCTGATACATACCTGTATCGATATCGTATGTCCATAAACCAGTAGCAATAGATCCTATAGTATTACCGTAAGACCATATTGTATTGTCGGTTGCTGCACTAGGAGTAACAGTCACCTGTCTACATGTATAGTCTGGTGTTAGGTTGCTTACCCACTTTAGATCAAACTGAGCACCGAGAGGTATAGATATTGTAGAATTTGTAGCGTTTGGAACGGTTGCAACATCATACAGAGCTAAATTTGTGATTTTATCAGCTGTCTTTTTTGTAAATAATTTTACAATTGGTGTAACAGTTGGTTGAGGACATTGTGAACCTGTTAAGTACTTTGGAGAATAAACATTAACATCATTTGAACCTACTTGCTCAGCACCAGATATAATAGCGGCTACTTTGTAGGTGTATAGAGTGTTATAAACCATTGTAACATCTGTATATGAAGTACCAGACACTGATCTAACTACAACTGGTTCTGATGTACCAGATCTTGTTCTGTATAGTTTGTATGAACTTGCCCCAGATATTGCATTCCAAGTAAGTTTTATATTTAGGTCACTTGATTTACAGCTATCAGCAGATGGAGTCGCAACTAAGTTGTATACAAGAGGAGACTGCACTGTAACATTAAATGTTGTTGTTCTTGTTATAACAGAAGTGTTATTTGTAGAAACAGTAGGGGCAGAATTACATGTAAAATAAGTTGAAGCACTCTGCTCATTTCCAGACATGGTGTAGTTATTTACACCACATTCTCTTAATGCAAGAGATCTTCTAAAATCTACAACTTTCTGAGCACCAGATGAGTTTGCAAGGTATAAATTTTGACCTACAACCTTACATGAACCATCATCAAAGTTTATACACTTTGTAGAATTTAAACCTCCGTTTACATCATAATCTGTTTGGGGGTTGAATCCTGATTCTGTACTACAACCAAAATAGAATCCATCGTACTGATTGTTTCCATTTGACTGAGGATCAGTTACAAAGACAATACTACATGGGTACTTTAGTTGTGTTCCATTTGCTACCGATGACTTTTTATATGTTCCTGAAACCGTGACTGTATAAAGACCTTTTGGAGTTGTTGAGTATGAGTATAGTGTTAGGTTTGTATTTGAGGATGGATTTGGTGTAACAATTTTTCCACCAGAGAATGAACCACCACCAACTGCAATTCCATTTGCTGCATCTTTTACACTTGCACCAGATGAATTTGTAATAGAATCAACATTAAGCGTTACATCTCCACTTGTAAGGGGGGATAGAGATGTGGTTGTAATTACACTAGATATATTGTTACCAGCAGTTATGATCTTATTACCATCATTTGAAAGTTTAAAATCAAAACTTAATAGTGTGATTGGTTCAATGTATACTTTTCCATCTCCACCTTTAGTTACACTTGCAGAATCAGCAACACCAGCTCCACCTCCTGGAGCTTTTCCATTTATACCGTCATTACCGCCAACTCCACCCATAGCACCAGCTCCACCCGGTACATTTTTTGTAATTTGAGAAGGGAAAGGATTTGGAGTAGATGGTGAAGAACCTTGTATTGATGTAATTCCAGAGTAAGTTCCAAAACCACTTCCTCCACCAGGTATTCTTATACAAGTTGAACCAAAGTTTCCATTTCCATCACCACACCAACTTGTTACTTTTCCTGCTAAACCAGCACCATTACCACCAACAGTATCTGAAGCACCTTTTCCATGAAGGCTACCAACATTAAATTCACTTGAGACTGGATAGGCTACAGCAAATTTGCCAGGAGTTGTAAAACCAGAAGCACCTCCTCCAGCACCTACGTATTTATTATTTGATCTACTTTTTAGTATTGAGGCACCAGCAGATTTATCAGTAAAAGTAGGATTTGAGTTGTATGTAGAGTAAAGGACATAAGGGGACATACTTGCTACCGGAGTTGTTTGCCCACCAGCACCTACAGTAACATCAAAAATTTCTCCTTGGGTAACAGGAATTATTGCTTCAGAATAACCTCCTCCGGCACCACCAACAGCTGCCCAATTATTACAATTTGAAAATATAAAACCTGTACATGTTATATCTGAATTTCCTCCACCTCCACCCGCACCCCATATTTTAACCTTCAACATTGAGACTCCAGATGGAACAGTATAAGTATATGATCCAGGTGTACTAAATGTTGTAGGAGTAGCCTGTGCAAAAGACGTCTTCGGGTTTATTGAAACTATAGATGCTAAAATAAACAATAGTAAGGCAATAAATTTCCCAGAATTTAGTGTGTTTTTTAAAATATTTCTTTTCATGTCTTTATTGTTGTCTATTAAGAGCTTCTAATATCGTTGCTTTCTCTTCTGTTGTTAAATTCATGGAATTTGCATCACCAAACTGGCTTAGTATGAGGTTTTTTTCATATGGTGTTAGAGGTTCACTCTCGATCTTTGCTATTCTAGCGAATAGCGCTACCTTTTTTGATGAAACATCGTATGTGTCTGGTAGAGTAAGGCTTCCTTTTGGATCAATCTCAATTCTTTTTTCCGGTATTAGATTGCCAGCTTTTTCACCTATAAATTGCCATAGAAATGATAGTCCAATGACAATCAGTAATACAAATATTAACCACAACATTTTTTTGTGGCTATTATCTTTGGGTCTTTTAAAAAATTCCATGTTTATTTTATTTTAGAACTATTAATACATGTGTAATTATATCACGTAATACACTATAAAATTTTGCTTGCTGTGGAAATCTAAATATGATATTTTATATCCATGGAAAATATACACACAATCATAAATATTATCGGCCAGATACTTTTCGGTGGATACTTTGTATGGAATGGAATAAAGCATTTTAAAGATCATTCTTCATATACAATGTACGCAACAGCTATGGGTGTTCCAATGCCAGGTGTTGCTGTGTATTTTACTGGTTTACTACTATTTTTGGGTGGACTTGGAGTTTTGTTTAATGTATTTAAGCTAGCATCACTTATACTTCTAGCTGTATTTCTTATTCCTGTTACATTCAAAATGCATGCTTTCTGGAAAATTTCAGATGCACAACAAAAGTCTAGTGAAATGATCTCTTTCTTAAAAAATCTTGCTCTATTAGGCGCAGTGTTACTTATGATGTAATACAGTTTTGCAGTTTCGTTTCTGCTTCCATAACTAGGTAAAACATGAATGAAAATTCAATAAATGATTCACTAAATAAATTTCTATCTCCTTACAATCCTTCATTAACTGAAAAGAGGATTTATGAAATGTGGGAAAATAGTGGGTATTTTAATCCTGATAATCTTGTAAAAGACGGGATAATAGATAAAGATTCTAAATCTTTTACTATTGTTATGCCACCAGCAAATGCAAACGGTTCATTACATGCTGGTCATGGTCTTGTTATGACTATAGAAGACGTTATGACTAGATATAAGAGAATGAAGGGGTATAGAGCTTTATGGCTTCCAGGTCTTGATCATGCAGGATTTGAAACGCAAGTGGTTTATGAGAGAAAACTCGAAAAAGAGGGTAGAACTAGATTTGATCTAAAACCTGAGGATTTATATAAAGAAATATTGGATTTTACTTTATTAAATTCAAAAAATATACAGTCTCAAATACGTTCAGTTGGTGCTAGTTGTGATTGGTCAAGACAAAAATTTACTCTGGATCCTGACATTGTAAAGATCGTCTACGGTACTTTCGAAAATCTTTATAAAGATGATCTTTTGTATAGAGGTAAAAGAATAGTAAGTTGGTGTCCAAAACATCAAACTTCTTTTTCTGATTTGGAAATAAAAGATGAAGAGAAAATAGAAAGTTTTTATTATTTTAAATACGGACCTTTTGTTATTGGAACATCAAGACCAGAGACAAAGTTCGGTGATAAATATATTGTTGTACATCCTGATGACAAAAGATATTCAGAATACAAACATGGTCAAAAAATAGATCTTGAGTGGATAAATGGACCAATTACATCTACTGTTATAAAAGACGACAGTATCGATATGACATTTGGTACAGGAGCTATGACCATTACACCATGGCATGATGCGACTGACTTTGCTATAGCTTCAAAATATAATTTAGAGAAAGAACAAGTTATAGATGAAAGAGGTAAATTACTACCAATAGCGGGTGAATTTGCAGGTATGCATATCTCAAAGGCCAGAGCCTTGATAGTAGAAAAATTGAAAGCAAAGGGTCTTGTAGAAAAAATTGAAGAAAATTATAAACACACAGTTAGAACTTGTTATAAATGTGGAACTACAATAGAACCACAAATAAAAAGTCAGTGGTTTATAAGAATGAAACCTTTGGCTGAAAAAGCTCTAGAAAAAATAAAAGCAAAAGAAATAAGATATATTCCAGATCATTATGAAAAGATAACAACACATTGGCTTTCAAATATCGTAGATTGGAATATTTCTAGACAAATAGTTTGGGGTATACCTATACCTGCTAAAATTTGTAATAAATGCGAAGAAGGATTTGTTGATCTTCACGATAAAATCACAAAATGTTCAAAGTGTGGTGGTGAAGTAAGAAAAGACAATGATACTTTTGATACCTGGTTTTCTTCAGGACAATGGCCTTATGCAACACTAGGTTTTCCAGATTCAAAAGATTTCAAAAATTATTATCCAACAGATGTGATGGAAACAGCCGGAGAAATTATATTCTTCTGGGTGAGTCGTATGATTATGCTAGGTCTTTATATGACTGGAAAATTACCTTTTTCTACAGTTTATTTACATGGACTTGTTCTAGATGGAAAAGGGCAAAAGATGAGTAAGAGTAAGGGTAATGTTATAAACCCTCTTGAATATATGGAGAAATATGGTACAGATGCCTTTAGAATGGGTATTGTTATAGGTAATACACCAGGAACTTCGCTAGCACTTTCAGAAGAAAAGATAAAAGCATATAAACTATTTGCAAATAAATTGTGGAACGTAACAAGATTTATTTTAACTTCAGTAGGAGAAATGAAAGTAGATAAAAGCTTTACTCATTGGAGTGAAAAAGACAAAGAATACAATGAAAGATTCTCAAGTCTAAAGTCTGAAGTAACAAAAGAAATGGACGAATTCAAATTCTATATGGTTGCAGAAAAACTGTATTCATATGTTTGGCATGAATTGGCAAGCGTAATACTAGAAGATAGTAAAAAAGTATTTAAAGAGGGAAGTGAAAGTGATAAAAAGTCTAGAAATCAATTTCTACTTAACACTCTAAATGATGTTCTTATATTACTACATCCATTTATGCCTTTTATTACAGAAGAGATATGGACAGATTTTCCAAAGGACGATTCAAGTAAGGGTAAAATATTAATGATACAAAAATGGCCCGAATAAAGCCTTATGCAATAGTACCTTTCTTGTTGCAGAAGGGGGTTT
>CAZQAQ010000005.1:0-32935 GCA_964591325.1 uncultured Candidatus Saccharibacteria bacterium
GCCTTATCACCTGTATCCTTTAAAGCCTTTTCTGAGGTGTATATAAGCTGTTCAGCGACATTCTTTACTTCTATTGTATCTTTCTTTGCTTTATCTTCAGCTTCATGTTTTGCAGCTTCTGATTTCATCTTTTCTACTTCATCTTTTGAAAGACCTGAACTTGCTGTGATTTTTATACTATTTGCCTTACCCGTAGCTTTGTCTTTTGCTGTTACGCTCAATATTCCATTTGCATCGACATCAAAGCTTACTTCTACTTGTGGCATACCACGTGGAGCTGGTGCTATTCCATCTAGTATAAATCTACCCAGGGATTTGTTATCGCTAGCCATTGCTCTTTCACCTTGAGTTATGTGTATTTCAACTGATGTTTGATTGTCTGCAGCTGTTGAGAATACTTGTGAACGTTGTGTTGGAACTGTTGTATTTTTCTCTATAAGTTTTGTAGCTACACCACCAAGTGTTTCTATACTTAGTGATAGCGGGATAACATCTAGAAGAAGTACATCTTTTACTTCTCCACCAAGGATACCTCCTTGAATAGCAGCACCTACCGCAACCACCTCGTCGGGATTCACACCCATATGAGGATCTTTGCCAAACATATTTTTTACAGCAGTCTGAAGCGCTGGCATACGCGTCTGACCTCCAACTAGTATCACTTCATTTATTTCACCTACTTTGAATGGTGAAGCATCCATAGCTCTCTTTGTAATCATCATTGCTCGGTCTATAAATTCCTGGCATAGCTCTTCTAGTTTTGCTCTAGTTAGAGTTACAAGTAAATGTTTTGGACCATCAGAACCTGATGATATAAAAGGAATATTTATTTCAGTTTGCACTGCAGTTGAAAGCTCTATCTTTGCTTTTTCAGCAGCTTCATCTAGTCTTTGTAGTGCAAGTGCATCTTTTTTTAGATCAATTCCATTTTCCTTTTGGAATGTGTCAGCTAGCCAAGAAACGATCTTTGCATCGATATCACGACCTCCTAGGTGTGAGTCTCCGTCAGTTGATTTTACCTCAACAACGTCATCTCCAACTTCAAGTACAGATATATCAAATGTACCTCCACCAAAGTCGAATACTGCTATCTTTTCATCTTTCTTTTTATTGAAACCATAAGCAAGAGCTGCTGCTGTAGGTTCATTTATTATTCTCTTTACATCAAGTCCTGCAATCTTTCCTGCATCCTTTGTAGCTTGTCTCTGTGAATCATTGAAATATGCTGGAACTGTAATAACAGCTTCTGTTATCTTTTCTCCAAGACGTGCTTCTGCATCATTCTTTAACTTTTGAAGTATCATAGCAGAAACTTCCTCTGGACGAATCCATTTTCCACCATAGTTTACTTCTATACCTCCATTTGTTGATTTTCTAACTTCAAAAGGAATATTTTTAATATCCTTTTGTACGCTCTCTTCATCAAAGTTATGACCTATAAATCTCTTTATTTGAAATATAGTATTCTTTGGGTTTGTAACTGCTTGTCGCTTTGCTAAAAGTCCTACTAGTCTTTCTCCAGTCTTTGACTGAGCAACTATAGAAGGAGTAGTTCTAGCACCTTCTGCATTTTCCAAAACCTTTGGAACACCTGCTTCCATGACAGCGACTGCGGAAAAGGTAGTTCCAAGGTCGATTCCAATTATTTTTGACATATAATTTAAAATTAAATAGTAAAAACACTAATAAAAATTACTAAATAATTTTAAAGAGACGGTGCCCTAGTTGGTTGATTGGCTAAAATAAGGTCAAAGTTAAAAGGAGATATAAAAGATATAAATGAAGGTGTTCTATCAAAATATATTGAAACTATATTTTTTGAACTACATGGTAGATATATACTTTCAGTTTTTTCTACAGATTTAACTAAAGGTTCAGCAGATATGATCTGTCCTTGGAATACTCCATTTATTTCTACAATAGTAAAACGTACTCGGATAAGTAAACCATTTTTATCCTTTACAATTCTCTCAAAAATATTGTTTAATTGTTTATTTTGAGTAGTTAACATATATAGCAATATTATATCAGTATTGCATATATTGTCTAGATTAATTTAAATATTTCAGCAAAATTATTAAATTGACAAAGACGTAGTTTATGATACTGTATTTTTGGAGGTAACAATGAAAATTCTTCTTTATTTCTTATTATTGCAGGTAATAATCAGTATATTATTTTCTGATTTATTTTTTTCTGATTTTGTGAGTGGTATGACAATTAGGATTTGGGTATTTATTGGATATGTTGCCTGCTCACATTATCAGATAAAATTTAATCGTGTGATTAGATCGGGATTTGTATCGTTTTCTATGATACTACTTGGTCCAATCTCAATTCCAATTTTACAAAAGTCTGGTGGTAGGAATTTTTGAAAATAAAATAAGACTGCAATCTAAGCGAGTCCAAAAGACTCGCTTTTAGTTTATAGATAGTATCCTATTTGGTTGATTTTAAAAATAGATTAAATATAAAAAGTTTGTCCGAGGAATCTTGTGATCCCCCGGACGGTTTTATAAAACATTATTGTTTGTTCATTAAGTGACGAATGGCTCGAGTTGTGTAATAAACCAATCGTTAAGAATTTCTGGTGATGTTTTCACTTCCAAACTCTTAACGTGCTTGACTGTCTTTGGAACAAGACACTGTTCGTATCCTTTCCATGATTCATGCCAGAACCAGTAACTGACTCGATCACTATTCCTAGTCCTACCAGCATCTTTTTCGATTTCATCTGCTGCAAGTTTTTCGGCTAGTTCCTGCAGATAATGACTTGCTGGTTCCCACTCGATCTCGAGCCCTTTGATCGGATCGTACTGTGCAAACTTTCCAGTGAAGAGTTTGTTTGAGTTTGCTTGGAAACCGTTTGCACTCAGCTTTCTTGTAACTTGATCGAGTAGAGTATCAGGATCATAACGATTCCATGTCGGATCAATTTCGGTGAATATTCTTCCACCGATCTCAATCGTGACCACAGGCAAGTGAATCGTGTCAAAAACACGGATTGCTGCGTCGGTACTAGGATCATATTCAGATCTACTCGGCCTGTTACCTAGTGTCATGTACCCTTTTTTGTATATGGGTACAATAGTTTTTGTTTTTTTCATTTCTCTATTTTTTTGTTCAACCTCTAATATATAAGCATAAATAGTAATAAAAGTCAATAGTCTGCAAGTCAAGTTAGTTTACTTTAAACTCCCCCACTTTTACCTTAGCTGGTATAAGTATTTTTCCATTTAGCTTATATCCTTTATTTATTACAGCTATAACTTTATTATCCATACTCTTATCTACAACTGTTTCGTATGAGCTAGCATCATGTAGTGAATGATCAAAATTTTCTCCAAGTGCCTTTATTTCTTCCAATCCATTATCAGATAGAGCTTTTGTAAGTTGAGAATATATGTATTCAACTCCTATCCTCCAGTTTTTATCAGCTTTTTCCCATGCCTCTTTATTTCCCATTGCCATATCAAAACTCTGAAGTACAGGAAGTAAATCCTCTATCATCCTTTCATTTGCAAACTTTATATATTCCTTTTTTTCTTCCTCATCTCTTTTTCTTGCGTTCAAAAGATCAGCTTTAGCTCTTTGCCAACCATTTAGATACTCTGATCTTTCAGCCAGAGCCTTTTTTAGCTTTTCTTTTAGAATTTTAACAGTTTGTACAGCTGTTTCTTCGGTGACTACAGAGTCATCGATATTTTCATCCATATCGTATTTAATTTCATTAGTTTCATCGTTCATAGTAGAAATAGTATACTTCAAAAACCTTGTTTTGCAAGCCAGTATATAGCCAATAAGTAGCCAAATAAATATATAAAATATATTAAAAGACCTATATAACCTGATGCTTATGTCTCAATTCGTGAAGTATTTTACAAGGCTCGACTATCCTAGGATCTATTATTCTATAGTGTATATTTAGCCCTTCTCTTCTTGTTTTGACCAAACCATTGTGTCTCATAAGCGCTAGATGCTGTGAAAGATTTGCTTTTGAAAGTTTTGTGACCTTTAAAATATTTTCAACACTCATTTCTCCAAGTTTAAGTAAGTTTAAAATCTCAAGTCTTTTTGCATTTGACAGTATTTTGTAAATATTTGCATTCTTGTCGTACGCCTCTTTTGGTAGTGGTGATTTTAGTTTCATAATTTCGATATTTGTATCGATTATATCAAAAGAAAAATACTTTTCCACTTCTCACATATTGTATGCATTGTTATAATCTAGTTTAGAAATTAATTAACTACTAAATAATAAAAAATATATGGCACAAAAAAGGAAAAAAGTTTCTGGTGTTTTAAAAGACTCTAAAGTAAAAGATATTGTTAAAAGAGATGGCACGATTGTTCCCTTTAATATTGAAAAAATAGTTGATGCGATATTCAAAGCAATGACTAGTGTCGGTGAAGGATCAAGAGAAGAAGCTTCGATGGTTGCAAATAAAGTCTATGCTGATGCCCTTCGAATAACAAAGAAATACAAAAATTTTATACCTACAGTTGAAGGAATACAGGATACAGTAGAAAAAGAACTTATACTTTCTGAATACGTAAAAACAGCAAAATCATACATTCTTTATAGAGAAAATAGATCAAAGATAAGAGAAGCCAAGATGCAGGTTCCTCCTAGAATAAAGAAACTAGCTCAAGATAGCAAAAAGTTTTTCAAAAACTCTCTCGGTGAATTTGTATACTATAGAACTTACTCTAGATGGATATCAGAAGAAGGAAGAAGAGAGACATGGATAGAAACTGTAGACAGATATATTTCTTTTATGAGAGAAAATCTTGGGAAAAAGCTGAAGGATAATGAATACGAAGAAATAAGAAATGCAATTCTAAATCAAGAGTCTATGCCTTCTATGAGGTTGCTACAGTTTTCTGGTTTACCAGCAAGAAAGACAAATGTTTGTGCATACAATTGCTCATATATCGCTCCAAGTTCATTTCAAGATCTAGCTGAAATAATGTATGTCTGTATGTGTGGTACAGGAGTTGGGTGGTCTGTAGAAAGTCAAAATGTAGAAAAATTTCCTCAAATTCAAGTGCAGACTGGAAAAAAAAATAAACTACATATAGTTCCAGATAGTAAAGAAGGTTGGGCAGATACACTAGCTTATGCAATGAATATTTGGGCAAAAGGAGAAGATGTAGATTTTGATTATTCCCTATTACGCCCAGCTGGAGCTAGACTAAAGACTATGGGAGGAAAATCTTCAGGACCAGAACCTCTAAAGAGACTTCTTACTTTTACTAGAGAAAAAATGTTAAAGAGACAAGGTAGAAGACTAAGAAATATAGATATTCACGATATCATATGTATCATTGGTGATTGTGTTGTTTCAGGAGGAGTAAGAAGAAGTGCAATGATATCTCTATCTGATCTCGATGATACTGATATTCGTGATGCAAAAAAAGGTGCATTTTATATAAATGAACCACAAAGAATGCTAGCAAATAATTCTGCAGTTTATATAAATAAACCGACAAATACAGAGTTCATCGAAGAATGGACTGCACTTATGAAATCTGGTTCTGGTGAAAGAGGAATATTTAATAGAGGATCACTTGCAAAAACCTTACCTGAAAGAAGAATAAAGGTTCTAAAAGAAAACAAAGGATATTTTGATCCAAATGGTCAAAATATAATCGGACCTATAGGTACAAACCCTTGTGGGGAAATAATACTTCAATCAAAACAGTTTTGTAATCTCTCAGAAGTGGTTGCTAGATCGTATGATACAGAAAAGACGCTAATGAATAAGATAAGAATAGCTACTATTCTAGGTACTTATCAAGCTAGTTTGACCAACTTCCCTTACCTTTCAAAAGAATGGAGTGAAAATTGTCAGAAAGAATCTCTTCTTGGAGTTTCTATAACAGGACAATGGGATTCAGAAGTTGTGCGTAATCCAAAGGTCTTAGCTAGACTAAAAGATGAAGCAATTAAAATAAATAAAGAATATTCAAAGAAGTTTGGTATAAATCCATCAACATGTATTACAGCTGTTAAACCATCAGGTACACTTTCACAAACTGTTGATTGTTCATCTGGAATGCACCCAAGACATTCTCCTTTCTATATAAGAAGAATAAGGATATCAGCAACTGACGCCCTATTTAAAATGTTGAAGGATCAAGGAGTTCCATATCATCCAGAAGTCGGACAATCAAAAGAAAATGCAATGACTTATGTCCTAGAATTCCCTGTTAAATCACCCGAGGGATCTATATATAGAAATGATATGACGGCAATTCAGCAATTGGAACACTGGAAAATGGTTAAATTAAACTATACTGAACACAATCCTTCGGTAACCGTATCTATTGGTGAAAATGAATGGATAGAAGTGGCAAATTGGGTCTATAAGAACTGGGATATAGTTGGAGGACTATCATTCTTGCCAAGAGATAATCATGTGTATCAACTAGCTCCATATGAAGAGATAGATGAAAAGAGATACAATGAACTTGCTGATAAACTAAAGCATATAGACTATTCAAAGATAATTACATATGAGAAATCAGATGAACTAGATGTAAAAAAGGAATTGGCTTGTGCAGGAGGGGTATGTGAGATAGCGCTATAAGAACAATATTAAGGTTCGTATAAATAAAGTATACAGTAAAAATTGCTAGATTATAAACAAAACAAAAAAGCCCCCAGAAGGGGGATTTTTTGTTTGTATTATCTCTTACTCCACTGTGGACTCTTTCTTGCTTTCTTCAGACCGAACTTTCTTCTTTCCTTTGCTCTCGGATCTCTCTTTAGTAAACCTGCTTTCTTTAGTTTTCCACGGAGTTCTACATCATATTCTATTAAACCTCTTGCTATACCGTGTCTTAGAGCATCAGCTTGTGAGCTTATACCTCCTCCTTTCAGAACAGCTGTAATTTTGAACTTTGTAGTTGTTAGTTTTGAAGCAGAAATAGATTCTGTAGCAACCATCTGCAACTCCTTTGTTGGGAAATATGATTCAACAGTTTTTCCATTTATTTCATATGTAGTTTTATCTGCAGGTGTTATACGAACACGAGCTACTGCTGTTTTTCTTCTTCCTACTGTTTCGATGTATTTATTTATAGTCGCTGACATAATATTATTTTGTTATTGAAAGATTCTTCATCATTACTTTTCTTAAACTGTTTCCAGGGAGCATTCTGTATACTGCTCTTCTGAATGCTTCTTCAACACCCTTTCTTTCTATAAGGTCAGAAAGCTTTTCAGTGTTTATACCACCTCTAAAACCTGTGAATGTTACATATTTTTTATCTTGCTTCTTCTTTTCATTTATATAAGCCTTATCACAGTTGATTATGCTTACTTTAACTTCTGGAGCTTTATTTCTAACAAAAGTTACAAGGTTTTTACCCATAAGATAATTTGCAGCTTCTGAAGCTACTCTTCCCATTCTTTTGCCTTGTGCATCTATAGTATAGTTTTTCATGTTTTTATCTTTTGTATTATACAAATTCAATCATTGCCATAGGGGCTGCGTCAAGTCCTCTTGGTTCTAATTTTATTATTCTTGTATATCCTCCCTTTCTGTCTTTGTACTTAGGAGATATAGTTTCAACAAGGTGTTTTATTTCTTTTTCTCCATGAATCTTTGAAATTAGAATTCTTCTTGAAGCTAGAGTATTTAGTTTACCCTTTGTAACTAGTTTTTCAACATAAGGACGAAGACTCTTAGCTTTTGCTAAAGTAGTAGTAATACGACCCTCATTTATTAGGTTACGTGCAAGTGATCTAAGCAGAGCATCTCTCTGTCCCATTTCTCTTCCGAATTTTCTGTTTTTTGAATGATGTCGCATGGTATTAAAATTAATTTACTACTATTTCAAATTTATATTGTATTGAGCTAGAACCTTCTTTATTTCTTGTACTCCCTTGCTTCCTAGACCGTCAACATCTAGTATGTCAGCTTCCTTCTTTCTTGCAAGTCCACCAACAGTTCTTATATTGGCATTTGAAAGTGCCTTTACTGTTCTTGGTGAAAGCCCTATAGCATCTATTCTAGTCTTTAGGAATTCAACATCAAGTTCAGCTTTTTCTGATGAATCATCAGACTTCATAGACTTTTCTTCTACAGCTTCTTCTATTTCAGGTTCTTTGAATCCTACTATAGCTTTTAGCTGAGTTATCATTATTGATATTGATTCTTCCAAAGCTTCTTTTGGTGTAAGAGTACCATCTGTTTCAATAGATAGTCTTAGACGATTGAAATCTGTTCTATCACCAACACGCATGTTTTCAACTTCATAATTAACCTTCTTTATAGGTGTAAATGAAGCATCAAGTGATATTGTACCGATATCAACTCTATCTTTGTGTATAGCTTCTTTTAGAACGAAACCAAGGCCTTTTTCAACAGTTATATCTATCTCAACTTCAGTATTTTTGTCTGTTGATTCGTATATTGTTAGATCTGGGTTTAGAATTTCAACTTGTCCTGGTACATCTATATCCTTTGCTGTTACCTTCTTTATACCCTTTGATTTTATAGTCAAAACCTGTGGCTCATCACCAGTTATTCTTATTCTAAGTCTCTTAAGATTTAGAAGTATTGTTATTACATCTTCCTTTACACCTTCTATGCTTGAGAATTCATGTTCAACACCCTTTATCTTAACCTGAGTAACAGCTGCTCCTGGTAGAGATGAAAGTATAATTCTTCTTAAAGAGTTTCCTAGTGTATGTCCATATCCTGGATATAGACCATCAATTTCATATACACCACTGAAGCCTTCTTCACGAATTATTTTTGGTTTTGATGGTAAAACAATATTATGATTTGACATGGTATTTTTATTATAACCTTATTAAAATTAACGACTATAAAAACCTATAACTGTATCCGGATTAAATAGGAGTTCTGTCTTCGCAGCTGTCGGAGTACCGTCTACTGTTACTGTCTTCTTATCAAAATCAAGTTTTAACCAAGCGGGTATCTTTATAGTTTTTAGCTTTTCATCTAGATTTGTGAATAAGCCTTTTTTCTTGCTTCCTTCTCTTATTCCTACCACATCTCCTGGACGTAGTTCGTATGAAGGAGTAGTTACAATTTTTCCATTTACTGTTAGGTGACCATGTGAAGCCATTTGTCTAGCTGCCTGACGAGTATTTGCAAAACCAGCTCTTAGAGCAACATTGTCTATTCTGCTTTCTAGAGTTCTAACTAGTATTTCACCAGAGTTACCTTTCTTTTCGATCGCATTCTTTACGTATTTTGCAAATTGCTTTGCTGTTATACCATAGCTAAAACGAGCTCTTTGCTTTTCTTGCATACCAAGTCCATAGTCACTTTTTGCACGACCACCTTCGCTCTTTTTACCATTTTGTCCAGAACGAATAGCGTACTTTTGAGTTTGAGTTTTCTCAAATACTGGTACTCCTAGTCTTCTTGCAATTTTGTATCTTGGTCCAATTATCATAAATTTAATATTTTATTATACTCTTCTTGGCTTCTTAGGCTTTGGTCCATTCATAGGAACTGGAGTCGCATCCTTTATAGATGTAATTACCACTCCCTTTGAAATAAATCCTCTAACTGCTGATTCTCTGCCTGAACCAACTCCCTTGATTACAACATCAACTTCTTTCAGTCCCATAGGTTCAGCTTTTGCAGCTAGTGCTTCACCAACCTTTGCTGCTGCAAATGGAGTACCCTTTTTTGCACCCTTAAATCCTAGAGTACCGCTAGATGACCAGATTATTGCATTACCACTTTTATCAGTTAGTAGAACTTTAGTGTTATTGTATGTAGATTCAACATACAAAACTCCAGCATCAACCCTCTTTTTAGAAGAAGATTTCTTTTGTTCCTCTTTCTTTACTGCCTGACCTTCAGTTGTAACAATTTTTTTCTTTGCCATTATGGTTAATTATTATTTCTTATCTTCCTTCTTTCTACCAGAACCCATGGTCTTTCTAACATTACCTCTAACAGTTCTGCTATTTGTTTTTGTTCTCTGACCTCTAGCTGGAAGTCTTCTAGCATGTCTGCTACCTCTATAAGCTTTTATATCCTTTAGTCTTTTTATATTTTGAGCAACCTCTCTTTTTAGGTCTCCTTCTATTCTGAAACCTTCAACTATTTTTCTTATTTCGTTTTCTTGGTCAACAGTAAGATCCTTTGATTTCATTCCGACATCTACTTTTGCTTTATTTAATATATAAAGCGCTCTTGGTCTACCTATACCGTAAAGTGTGGTTAAAGCTATTTCTAGTCTTTTGTTTTCTGGAATTGTTATACCTAGTATACGCATAAATTTATTTATTATCCTTGGCGTTGCTTGTGACGAGGGTTTGACTTGCAAATTACATAGACATAACCCTTACGTCTTACTACGCTACACTTTGGACATATTTTTTTTACTGAAGCTTTTACTTTCATTTTTATTTAAAGTCTTTTTGTAATTCTAGCTCTACCTCCATATGGATCTAAAATCATCTCTACCTTGTCTCCTATGAGAACCTTTATTCTATGCATTCTCATTTTTCCTGCAAGATAAGCCATTATTATATCTTCACTTCCATCTACCTTAACTCTAAAAAGAGTGTTAGGTAAAGCTTCGGTTACAATACCTTTTGCTGAATTTAATTCAGTATTTTGTGACTTATTTGTGCTGTTTGTATCCATTAAAATTGAACAGTTCTTTATATTATCAGAAGTACGTATAAAAAGTCAACATGCGCCATTCTATCCCCAGTTTGCCTTTTGGCGATTGGGACAATTTAGTACTCTAATCTGATTTAATGTTAAGTATAATCTTTTCTTTCGTATTTGGGAAGGACCTCATCCAAAATGGTGTTATTAGGGCATAAGCATTGCTTATAGCAGTATACTTTGCAAATATACTATTGCTTTGCGACATCTTCTTTCCTACTAGGTCTTGTTTCAGAGCTTCTTCATTAAAAGTGCCTGTCATTTTTAATTTCCCTTTCAAAGATAGTATAAGTGAATTCATCTTTTTTGGTGAAAAGTCTTTTGGGTTTTCTAAAACAACACTTAGGTTCTCTAGACCGTCAACTTTATATGTACTTGATGGAAATCTACTAACTTCATCTTGAGCAATATATTTGAATAGCGCGTCTGATCTAAATACAACAATATTTATTACACCCTGAACAACTATAGAGGAGGTAGTAGAAGATGTTTGAGCAACTGATTGATATTTTGCTGAACCAGCTGGAATTACAGTGTAATCAGTGAATGTTAATTTTGGATAATATATTAGATTACTATTGATTTCTGATTTAATTTTATTTTCAAGCACTTGTTTTAATGAATTCTTAAGTTCATCAACTGTAGCTTTCTCTACCTTTGGATCAATACTTACTTTGTATCCAGAGTAACCGCCAGTGAAGTCACTTTTAATCTTTCCATATATTGTATTGTATTTTGAACTACCTTTATATGCCATTATTTTTAATTCTTGGCCAGATGAGTCTTTTGTATTGTATTTTTCACTTGCTATGTCTGCTACTGCATATACAGACATTGCTCCTGGAGTAGTTTTACCTTGCACAGTCTTCATTCCTGGTATAACAATAGTACTTGATGTTCTATAAACAAGACCGTCTGTAGTAGAAAGTCTTGTGCCGGCAAGTATCTTTTGTGAACTTGTGCTATTTGCATTATATAAAGTAACAATACCCTTTGCTTTTGTTTCAATCAAAGCACCCTTTTTATATGGAACATCTTTACTTAGTGTGGTTGTGGCAGTAAGAATCTCATATTGTAGATCACTCAATGAAGAATTCTTTTTTGCTGTAACCTTTTGATCAAGTTCAAAGTTAACTATTTTTGGAGTAATAGTAATAACAGCCTTTGAATAAAGTAGAGACAAAGCTATACCAATAATAGCGACACCAACAAAAATAGTACTAAATGTAACCAAGGTATTTGATATCAATCTCTTACCTTTGCTATTTCTTTTTATTGAATTTCTTGCTTCTCTAACTTCTTCTTTTTCTTCAGCTTCTTCCTTCAATTCCCTTCTTCTAACTAGTTTTTTTACTATCTCTTCATGCTCTATTCTACCGCTCCTTTCCTCGTCTTTTTCTTCCAGTGCAATATTTCGAATCGTCTTTTTATTTGGATAAATATCCTGAACGACTTTTCTTGAATTAGATTTATCTGTTTTTCTTTCTGCCATACTCTTTTATTTTAGCACATCATTTAAAATATTCTCATTTTTATCAACATTTACTATTGATATTATATACATACCCATTAACCAGCTATGCTCGTGAGAATTTTCAAAGTCTAATGACTCATTGATTATATCATTATTAAAATGCACAACATCATATTGCATATCCTTTAGAGCCTTTTCAAATATCTCAAAGTTTTCATGTATAGATAGATTTACTACTTTTGGTAAAGAGTACGATCCATCATTTGTAAGTGAATTTTGAAAACTCTTTTTCCAGTTCTCTATTATATTTGAAACTGTTTTCTCTACCCTTTCTTTATTACTCTTCTCCAACTTACCTTCTGAATATAGTGAGAGTAATGATTTTGCTATTTCAGGGCTTTGCTTCATGGTTCTACCTAGTTTTCTAAACAATGAATATGTTCCAAATGGAAATGAGGCAAGATAAACGCCAGAGCCTTTATTAACCACAACAATATCAGTTAATTCTCCATGTACATGCACCGAAATATATTCATCCATACCTGGAGATATACTTCTTAGTGCAATATAGTGTGCCAAAAGAGCTCCATGGAAAAATTCATTTTTAATATGGAATACTTTATGAACTTCACTACTGATTTTTTCCAGTATCTTTTTAGATGAAACAGATACTGCTAGTGACACTTCTAGTTTATTAGCCTTTTTACCTCTAAATTCTGATATAGAATAACCATTTAGTCTTACATCAAATACCTTTTCTTCTATTGGCAATAAATCCACATTGCTAGTTGAGCTTTTTTCTAGATCTTGTTTAAATTCTTTTATCAATACAAGACTTTCTTTATTTGTTATTTCTTTTATAATCTTTTCTGTTACGGTAGTCTCCTTTTCAAAATCTATAAACACCTTTTTTGCTTGTGATATAGCCCATGGTGATGAAAGCATATAGTAAACACTCTTTATACTTGATCCTAAGCCAAGAGTATTTGCCTTATGTACACCATCCTTGGATATATTGTGTAAAACTTCGTGTAAAGATTTACACATTATCTTTGTTATAAGTGGGCCATTTCCTTGAGTTCTATTTTTTATAAACTTTGTATAGGTAAAAATTACATGAGGTTTCAAGCCCTTTGAAAAAGAAACTAGTGTTCCACGAACAAGTCCACTCTGTATATCAAGTACAAGAGATAAAGAATTCTCTTTTTTATTTGAAAAGAAAAAATTCATATAAAATATACCTGTAAATTATATCATATAGAATTTTGTGTACTTTAATAATAGTGAATAACTATTACACCAAAACCGCCTTTATTCTTCTTACACCTTGAGATACTGCTTCTTCTTTTATTATCTTGAATTTAAGATTTCCATTCTCACCTTTTAGCTCTTTTGTATTTTTTACGTGAGGGCCTCCACAGAATTCTTTTGAATAACAAGTTTTTATATCATTACCTATATAGTAAATAGATACTTCATCACCATACTTTTCTCCAAAAAAGTGTCTTGCTCCGGTTTTTTCCGCTTCAGCTTTATTCATAACTATCATGTTTACAGGCAATTCTTCATTTATCTTACTATTTACTATATCTTCAACTTTTTTCTTTTGCTCATCAGTCATTTTTCCAGTGTAAGAGAAATCAAATCTAAGTCTTTCTGTAGTTATATTTGAACCTTTTTGCATAACACCGTCACCTAGGACATCATGTAGAGCTTGGTGTAATAGGTGTGTAACTGTATGGTATCTTACTGAAGCTTCACTAGTATCGCCAAGTCCTCCTTTAAATTTCTTTTCAGCACCTGAACGAGATAGCTCTTGATGCTTCTTGAATTCTTCATTATAAGATTCAATATCAACTGTAAGTGACTTCTGTTTTGCCAATTCTATAGTTAAATCTATAGGAAAACCGTAACTACTAAACAGAACGAATGCTTGTTTGCCAGTTATTCCTGCATTATTTTTATATATTTTTTCAAATTCCTTAAGACCATTTTCTATAGTCTTAACAAATTTTTCACTCTCATCAAATATCTCTTTTGCTATTCTCTCCTTTTGATTCATTATATTTGGATAAGTATGTCCATATTTATTGCATACTATGTCTACAAATCGATTTATTGAATCGATACTTAAACTTCTTTTAACAGTATTAAATACAGCTCTTCTGATAAGTCTTCTCAATATATATCCTTGGTCAGTATTTCCTGGTATTACACCATCTGAAATAAGAAATATAGATGAACGAATATGATCAGAAATTATCCTTTTTGATTTTATATTGTCTGATATTTTTCCTGCTTCATCCATTATCTCTAAAAAGAGATCTGTATCATAAACATTTGTCTTATTTTGCAATACAGTAGTTATTCTTTCAAAGCCTGCACCTGTATCTACATTTTTTTTATTTAATTTTGAAATTATTTTTCCATCTTTCTTTTCAAATTCCATAAATACATCATTCCATATCTCAACAATCTTTTGTTCATCATCAGCTTTATTGTATTGTTCCAATGTCATATCACCCAAACCTTTTTCAGTAAGATCGTAGAACATTTCACTACAAGGTCCCGTTGGTCCTGTCCATGTATCTTTTCCCTTTACAGCTGGCCACCAGTTTGCACTAGCATCTTTGAAATATATTCTATTTTCTGGCATTCCAGCTTCCATCCAAAATCTTTTTGCTTCGTTATCTACAGGAGAATTGTCGTCACCCTTAAAAACGGTAACATATAATCTTTTTGGATCTAGTCCAAAACCTTCCTCTTTTGATGTTAAAAGATCATAGCTCCATTTTATTGCTTCTTCTTTAAAATAGCTTCCTAAAGACCAATTTCCCATCATTTCAAAGAATGTTAGGTGTGTATTATCACCAACATCTTCTATATCTGTTGTTCTAACACACTTTTGTATATTTGCGAGTTTATCGCCCTGTGGGTGAGGTTTACCCATAAGATATGGTACCAATGGTTGCATACCTGCAGTATTAAATAGTACTGTTGGATCATTTTCTGGAACAAGAGGTGAAGAAGGTAGTATTGCATGACCCCTCCTCTCAAAAAAAGCTAAAAATCTTTTACGAATTTCTTCTGATTTCATAATAGAAAGAGTTTACCATAGTGTAAGCTCTTTTTCATCTGTATTTAATTTTACTATTTACCCATTACTTCTCTTATTTCTTCCTCTACTTTTTCTATTTCCTCTTGTTTCATTCCTATGTTTTGTAGATAGGACTTATTTTCTAGAATATCCTTACACAAAACTACACCATGTTTAAGTAATTCTCTTTTATTTTCATTTGAGAGATTTATAAGACAAGTAGATGGGTGTAAATGTAATTCTTCTATTATATCTTGCAGGTTACCTCTTGCAGGATAATTCCATCCTATAAGTTTTACATTGTTGCATTCGCTATATCTTATTGCTTGATCAGTAAACTTTGTATTAGTAATAATATAACCATTGGTTAATTTTCTCTTTTTTCCTCCAAAATCAAATTCATTATCTTTAATATCATCGAATCTAGCTTTTATGTACAAGGCTACTTTTAGATCTGATTTTAAACCTAATTCATTATGAAACTTTGCTTCAACCATCTCTAATTTGTCCCCTTTCCACGCAACTACATCTACCTCATGTGGTACACATGTACCTAGAACTGTTTGATCTGTGAGGGTGCTATATCCCCAAGCTTCAAATATCTTTGCTATATATTTTTCAAAAGGAAAACCATCTGGGCCAAGTTCAGATAATGCTCTTCTTAGCGAATATTTCATCGCTACAGGCATAGAATATTGTCTTAATAGCTTAAAAGCGTGCGAATATATATGACCAGTTGTCATACCATCCTTTGCTTCTTTATTTATGTGTTCAAGAATCTTTTCGATTATCTCTTCGCTACCACCAGCATTTTGTAATGAGTCTACTAATTTTTGTTCTTCAAAAAGCTCTTTTGTTCCGTCAGCTTTTACAACAGTGATTAAATGATTCATGAATATATATTATCACAATAGAATTTAGTATAAAATCTATTCAGTGGGTGTATTCTGATTTTCTATTGGACTGCTGTTTGAATTTTGATCTATTGTTTGTTCTGCAGGTGCAGGATTCTGATTATTAGTATTATTTTCGATTACTTGTGTAGTGGTAGCGGTGTTTTCTATTACTTGAGTTGTTGTTGCATTGTTTTCTACTTGTGGAGTACTTGTTCCATTATCAGTATTTGGTGTATTTATTGCTGAGCTTTGATTTGTATTATTATTTTCATTCGTATGTATAATATTTGGCATCACTCCACTTCTTACAACCATTTCTCTAAACTGTTCTTTTGAAACACAGACATCATCGACACACAATTCCTTAGTACTTACTTTATTCGCCTCCACACTATCAGTTTTAAAGACACCAGAGAGTTTGTTAGCAATATTATCCACCTTAGTATTGATATCCTTAATAGCTTGGACTAGTAGAGCTACCATGTTTCCATAAGATATACCTAGTGAACCTTCAGTACCTTCTACTACTTCAGGGAGTATAGGTTGCAGTTCTTGTGCAATGAATCCTATCTGAGGTTTACCACTACCCTTCATTGTGTAGAAACGGGGTTGTATAGATAGAAGAGTGTTTAGGTTGTACTTTGTGTCTAGATTAACGATATTCTCCTTGTATGACCTATCTGAAGCGTTTGTCCATGTACCTGCTGAACTTAGTGTAGCTGTGTTTAGAGCTCCTGCTGTGTCTCCACCAAAGAATGATAGTGTTCCTGATGTGTCGGACATGTATATAGATCTGAAGTCTGTATTACCTGTCTCTGCTATCCACAGACCTCCTGCTGGGGTGTTGGTGGTTTGGGTGATGGAGAGTTTGCTTGAGGGAGAGGAGGTACCTAGACCCCATAGGTTAGCAGATGATATTACATCCTTTAGAACTCCTGCTGATGTATATATGTCAGCTATGTTTGCTGTTTGGGAAGCTATTGGACGTATTGCAAAAGTTGATGTCGCTACATCTGTACCTGATATTGAGAGTTTGGCGTAGGGGGTGGTAGTACCAGTACCAACTAATCCTGAATGACCTGCAGTTAGTACAGATCCACTTGTGCCTCCGTATGATGTTAGTCTAAGTATAGGAATCGTACTAGTTGATACTATTTCCATCGTTGCTGATGGACTTGTAACATTTCCTCCTATACCCACTCTACTTGTTGTTGTTAAAAAAAGATTTATGTAGTTACCCGACCCATTTCTGAAAGCTATAGATTTTACATTTGAAGGACCTGGGTCACTGATCAAAACATAACCAGTTGATATACCCCCTCTATCTCTTCCTTCATAACCAAATACTGCCCTTTCATTAAAAGCAGCAAGGGAATTGTAAGCGGCTGTTGAACCAGATATATTTGCAGGACCGAATTCTGCTACGTATGATGTATATCCCGTATCAGCTAAGCTATATACTTGTAGTGGTGTAAATAAATTACTTGATCCAAGGCCCCCAATAGTTCCACCTGCATTTATTTTTACCACAGCCCCATTACTACCAGAGACTGAAAATATTGAAGTAGAAGTACCAACATTTAGTAATGAAGATGATACACCGGCAACAGCGGTAGTAGTTGTTCCAATTCCTACATTACCACTATTATCTATCACAAAAGACGTAGCAGTTGAAGATCCTACAACAAACTGATTTGAAGCATTACCTGCAGTTGGGTTAATTGCTAGAGTAGCAAAGGGTGATGATGTTCCAATACCTACATTTCCACTAGTATCGATAATAAATGGTGTGGTATCAGGAGAAGTCGAGTCTTCTACAATGAACGAAGGATTTGTACTTGTATTTGTAACTGAGAGTTTTGCATATGGGGATGTGGTGCCAACACCAACATTTCCTCCAGAACTATTTAATACCATATTACCTGAAGTAGATCCTCCACCATTGAGTACTTGAAGTCTTACATATGAGTTACCTGATGAAGCTCCTGTTATCATTGTTAAGGCAGTACCAGTGTCAGTATTATTGTAGTCAGAATTTTGAATTTTAAACAAGCTACTAACACTTGATGGCGCTTTAGCTTCCAATACATAAGTAGGTGTATATGTACCTATACCAACCATTCCTCCATTTGTAACCAAAAAACTTGTACCAGTACTAGAACCAATAACAAAAGAAGGACCGGTTATACCATTTGGGTTTACTGAGAGTTTACCCCATGGAGTAGTACTACCTATACCAATATTCCCACTACTTGCAGTAAATGAAAGACTCACCGTACACCCACTATCAGTAGGAGCACATTCTGGGTTTAGAGTTTCTCCAGGAGAGTATGCACTACCACTCCATGCTGCATAACCAGTATTTGGAATATATACAATAGAGAATATAAAAGAGTATATTACAAAAAGTCTAATTCTCTTTAGGAATTTCATACCCAATAAGTATAGCACCAAATACTCTCAATCCTTTTTATATTGTGGATAATTTATCTATTATTCCACCACCAAGACAAACTTCACCATCATATAGTACCAAAGACTGTCCTTCAGAGATGTCATATTGAGAATTTTCAAATAAAACTGTATTTTCATCGATAAATTTTATTTTTTCTAGACTATCTCTATATCTAGATCTGGCTAGTATAGTTTTATTTATGATTGGTATAGCTTGATTCCAATTTACATTTGAAAGTTTTATTTTATTTATTGGATTTGGCAGTGCTCCGTTTATATCCTTATTTGCAACTGTTATAGTATTTTTTTCAATATCTTTTGAAATTACATAGTACGGCTTATCATTTGGAGTTTTTATAGATAAATTAAACCCATGTCTCTCTCCAATAGTAAAAAAGAAGGAACCATTGTGATCACCAATTTTTTCACCATTTTCATTTATGACATCTCCGATTTTAGGCTCAATATAATGAGATAAAAATTCTTTAATATCTATTTTGCCTATAAAGCATAAACCCTGGCTATCCTTCTTTTCAGCATTTGGAAGGTTAAATTTCCTTGCGATTTTCCTTACTTCTGACTTTTCTATGTTTCCAACTGGAAAAATTGTTTTACTCAATTGATCTTTTGTTAGTGTCCAAAGAAAATATGTTTGATCTTTATTTTTATCTGTACCAGCTATCATTTTTCCATCTATTATTTGGGCGTAATGTCCTGTAGCTACAAAATCCGCCCCATTTTCCATTGCCCAATTATAAAATCCGCCAAATTTAACATATCTATTACACATTACATCGGGATTTGGTGTTCTACCTTTTTTATACTCATCTATCATATAGTCTACAACCCCTTGTTTGTATTCTTTTTCTAAGTCCAAAGTGATAAAAGGAATATCCAAAACCGCAGCTACTCTCATAGCATCTATTCTATCTTGTTTCCATGTACAGTTTATCCAGTCAGGTTGCCAAACTTTTATAAAAACTCCAGTAACATCATAACCTTTGTCTTTTAAAATTGCTGCCGAAACTGAACTATCTACACCACCTGACATACCCACATAAACTTTTTTTCTTTTATTTAATGTATTTTTTTCTATTTTCAAGATGTTCATTATATGTCTCTGCATAATGCACCACACCATCACTACCTGTCAAGAAGAAGAGATACTTTGTGGGTAAAGGATTAAGAACAGCTTTTATAGTATTTAGTCCAGGATTTGTTATAGGTGTTGGAGGTAAACCTTTATATTTATAAAGATTATACGGAGAATCTGTTGCAAGATCCTTTCTAGTTAGTTCTAAGCTCCCTTTATTAAACAAATACCAAAATGTTGTATCTAGTTGTAAGGGCATATTTTTTTCCAGTCTATTCATTAGAATTCCAGAAACTATCCTTCTGTCCTGCATATCATTTACTTCCTCTTCAACAAGTGATGCTATTGTTATTACTTTCTTTTTACCTTCCTCAGATAAAGAATATTTATCAAATAAAACTTTTGTTTTATCTTCAAAATTTCCAAACATTACTCTCAAAGCTTCTCTTGGTGTTACATTTTCATAAAAATAATATGTATCAGGCATTAGATAACCTTCATATTGTTTTGCAAGAGCCAAAAATGCTGAAGCATTGAAGCCTGGTATATTTTTTAACATTATTAGAGCAACTTCTGACACATTGTTTCCTTCTGATATTGTTATTTTTATCTTTGAAAAACCATATCTTCCTTCTGATAATCTGCTTGCAATAGTAAAAGCATTTTGTGGGTATTCAAATCTATATTCTCCAGAAAGAATTTTTCCTTTTGGGCCAAGTACCATGACAGCAACCTTCAATAGAAAAGGTGACCTGATGATCTTTTTATTATATAACTCTTCACTTAGAGTAGAAATATTTCCACCATCTTTTACATATATATCAATTTTCTTTGGGAAATCTTGTGGTGGTCTAGATACAAATAGCACAAACCCAATTGCAACAGAAATAAAAAACAAGATGATAACATATTTAAAATACTCTCTAAAAATATTTTTTAACTGGGTCTTGTTCATACTATATAGGTAGGTTTGCTGGAGCCTCTCCCTTCTTTGATGGAACTCTATTTAGAGTTGGAGTAGCTGCAACTTGTCCTGGGAAGTGGAATAGTGTCGCAAGTTCTTCAGTATTGAGTATTATAGTCTGGCTTGTATATGGAGCATGAAAGAAACATCTTCTCTTATATGCATCAAGAACTCCTTTACTATAACTATCCCTAGTTTCATTTCTTGGATCTTCCCAAGGCACACCTTTCATACTTGGGTGCCACAAATCTCCATTTGGTTTAAATCCATTTAAATGTTCATAAGAACCAAATTGTTTGAAATTTGCCCCCACACTTCCACCGATACCAGAGTTAAATTTGTCTTTATTATCTATATAAAGAGCTCTTATCCCTACTTCAAATGCTGGTTTTGTAATACTTCTTTCTAGAGCTTCTACCACTTCTTGTTCAAACTTTGTTATTGTTACAGGAGATACCTTACCATCTTTATCTGGAGTTCCTGACACTTTTGTTTTAGGATTTCTTAAAAGAATCTTATTTATCTCTTCATTTGCTTTGTCTTTCCATAGATCAGTCTCACCAAATATAGTTCCAGGTTTATGTTGATCACCTTTATGACCACGTATAACAAACTGAATCCAAACATGTTGTTCTGGGCCTAAGCTTCCCAAAAACTCTATCATGGGTACTAGAGGATCAACTTTGTATTCTTCTTTCGGATCCTTATCTAGCTTATAGTCCACATAAGTCTTTATAGGAAATGGATCAACTTTAGTAAAAATAAATTCTGCTCCCCAAATTCTAAGTTTTTGTGGATCAAAATTAACTGGCTTTGTATAATCTTCTACTTCTGTTATTTCAATTCCTGGAAATTGAGAATAGAGAGCAGACATTAGGTTTGACTTTCGTTTATCTTCCGTTCTTATTAAAAATTTAACACTACCTTGGGCTGATATCATTTCAAGCGAGTATTCAGGTCTAATACTTCCTTTCCATAACCTATCGTATAAGTTACCGTCTGAAGCATTGTATATAGAGTTTAGAAACACCTCCATTGCAAGTGGTGACTTGAATACATCCTTTGGTAACTTTATCTCAAGTAAAGTGTATTTCACTGAATAAATATATTTTGATTGAACATAGTCTTTCCATAGTGGCCAAAATATATACCACAATATATACATGAGTATAAGTGGAGAGACAAATATGACCATATTTATCACAGGATAAAATGTGGTACCAACGAAATTATCTAAAAGTGGATTCCAAATATCAGTAATTCGAATCATATACTACATATTGTAGCATCAAAACTGTCTAACCAACAATAGAATATTTACCTTCTCTATCTTTTTTAAAATGCTTCTGGTTTTGAAGATTAACCATAATAGTATTGTCTTTTACATATCTTTCCTTTAGAACTTTTTCTATTATTTCATCTTTTGTTAGAGGACCATTCTTTTCAATTATCTTTTTTATAACATCACGAACAACCCCTGACATATATCCCCATTCCTTTAGCGCATAAAGTCCACGTCCAACTAGTACAAATCTAGGATCCTTTATAAGCTCATTGTGAGTTGTGGCAACATGTGCTTTCTTTTTGAAAACTTGTGTTATTTGTTTTGCAACTTCTCTAAAGTGTATTGGTGAACCATGTTTTCTTATAACAAGGAAAGCATAATCTCTCATACCCTTTGTTTTAACATTTGGTGAATGAGCAACACCCCATTCTCCTATAGCATTCTTTCCAATAGCTTTTGATATAGATAACCATCTCTTCATTACTTCTTGATTCTTGTATTTTTCTGAAACTTCACCAAGATGAGTTATAAATTTTGAGATCATTTCTGATTCTGGAAGTAAGTCTTCATTTGTAAGGCTTGAGTATAGTTTTTTTAATGACTCTTCAACTTGTCTAGCTACTGCTTCATTTACATGTAAACGATGTTTGAAATGCTCATCCTCTTTTCTCTTCTTGAAGCTATCACCTATAACCAAAATAAAATTTATATGGTTCTGTAGTGATACATCTTTTGAAACTGAACCGAGAAAATCTTCCTCAACAACTATACCACCTAGTGAGTGTATTAGACTTTCAAGCTCTTCAAATGTAGCCTTTTCTGACTTATAAGCATCAGACTTTCTGATATTTTGTATGGCATAGTTCTCTATTTGACGTACTCTTTCTCTAGTGATTCCGTATATCTTACCTATAGCATCTAGGGTCATCTTGGTAGTATTTGTACCTAGGCCGTATCTCTTTATAATCACATCCTTAGCTCTTTCAGGTAGAACTGAAAGCAAACGTTTAGCTGACTGTTTTGGTTTAAATGTTATTGTTGCCATACTTTTATAATGTTTGTTATCTATTTTATATCATTTGCTTGTAAATAAGTCAAACTTGTGTAATTTACCTCAAAATTTGGGTATTTTTTCTAAATTACTATATTAACAATCTTATCTTTAACCACTATTACTCTTTTTGGTTCAATTCCATTTAATACCTTTTTAATATCATTATTATTTAATGCAATATTTCTTATTTGTTCTTCACTACTACCTTTATCAATTTCAAATGTTGTTTTAATTTTTCCATTTATCTGAACAACTATTGTTACTTTATCACTGAATAACTTTGTCTTATCTACATTAGGCCATATTGCTGTATGTATAGATCCCTTATTACCCATTAACTCCCAAAGTTCTTCTGTGATATGAGGTATAAAAGGTGAAAGTACTTTTATAAAATCCTCGAAAACTTTTTTAGATATATTTTTTTCTTTTTCAAATTCATTTACAGCTATCATCATTGAACTTACTGCTGTATTGAATGACATATTTTCAATATCCTGATTTATTTTATTTATTGTCTTATTTATTGTTACAAGTGTACTTGGAGTATCTATATATTTCTTATCTTTTGATACTTTTTCTTGTAATTTCCATACTCTTTCAATAAATCTTCTAGGACCTGCAATATTTTCAGTTTCCCATGATATAGCTTGATCAAAAGGACCCATAAACATCTCATATAATCTCAATGTATCTGCACCAACAGTATTTACAATATCATCTGGGTTAACAACATTGCCTTTTGACTTTGACATCTTCTCTCCTCCACCAGCCAAGATAAGACCGTGAGATGTTCTCTTTTGATAAGGTTCTTTTGTAGGAACTACACCTATATCATAAAGGAATTTATGCCAGAATCTTGAGTATAGCAAGTGTAGAGTTGTATGTTCCATTCCTCCGTTATACCAGTCTACAGGTGTCCAAAATGAAAGCTTATTCTTATCAGCCAAAGACTTTTTGTTTTTTGGATCGATATATCTCAAATAATACCAACTTGAACCCGCCCAGTTTGGCATAGTATCTGTTTCTCTTTTTGCCTTACCCTTACACTTTGGACATTTTGTATTTACCCACTTTGATATGGTTGATAAAGGTGATTCACCTGTCTCAGTTGGTAAATAATTCTTTACTTTAGGTAATTTTATAGGCAAATCTTTTTCTGGAACTGGAACAATTCCACATTTTTCACAATGTACTACAGGTATTGGTTCTCCCCAATATCTCTGTCTTGAAAATACCCAATCTCTTAATTTAAATTTATTTACCCATTTACCTTTTACAAATTTTGTAATCTCTTGTTTTACATCGTCTGATTTCTTACCATCAAATTCATTTGAATTTACAAGCACTCCATCACCTGTATATGCATAATTTTTATTATTAAATCTAGCCAACCATATTGGCATCTCTGCATGAGTCATTTTATCTTCAGTGATATCCTTTTCATCCATCCATACAGTATCGTGAGCATCACTTTCTTCAACTGAGACATCATCTTTATCTTCATTTTTTAAGACAAAAAGCACAGCAGTAGTATAAGAAACTCTATTTTGATCTTTATGCGCAGCATAATATTCTGCTTTTACTTGTCCTCCTAGGATTGTAGGGTCAATCAGATTTTTATAACCAGTTTCTTCATAGACTTCTCTTTTTGCAGCAGATATTACATCCTCATTATCTTCAACACCCCCCATTGGGAATGTTGTCCATGGATGTTTTTTCCACTTCAAACCCAAAATCTTTCCATTTTTTGGATTGTAAACAATTGCATGAACATTTCTTCTTGAAACAGATTTCTTTCCTTGTTGAGGTGGATTTCTTTTATCTATGATATGTGGGATTACAACTTCTTTTATGGGTAAATTATATTTGTTTGCAAATACATAATCTCTTTCATCGTGTGCAGGAACAGCCATAACAGATCCAGTACCATAATCACCTAGTACATAGTCAGCAACCCAAATAGGTACAGCCTCGCCATTTGCGGGATTTATAGCTTTTATTCCTTTTATTTCTATACCAGTTTTTTCTTTATCAGCTGACAATCTCTCTATCTCATCCTTTTTTCTTGATTCAGATATATACGCTTTAACATCCTCAACATTTTGAACCTTAGCCATCATATCTACTAAAATAGGGTTTTCAGGCGCCACAACTACATAACTAACTCCATATATAGTATCTGGTCTTGTTGTATATACCTTAATCTTTTTATCAGTACCCTTTATTTGGAAATCTATTTCAGCACCTTCACTTCTTCCAATCCAGTTTCTTTGTTGAGTCTTTATCTTTGGTAAGAAATCTACATCATCTAGATCCTTATCCAATCTTTCAGCGTATTTTGTAATAGCTAACATCCACTGTTCTTTTTCTTTTTTCTCTACTAGTGTTCCACATCTCTCACAACAACCATTTACAACTTCCTCATTTGCAAGGCCAATAAGATCTTTTGGACACCAATTTATACTCATCTTCTTTTTATATGCAAGATCTTTCTTTAAAAACTGCAAAAATATCCATTGTGTCCATTTATAATACTTTGGATCAGTTGTATTTATCTCTCTAGACCAGTCAAAAGAAAAACCAAGTGACTTTAACTGTCTTCTAAATGTATCTGTATTTCTTTTTGTAACTATTGCAGGATCTAGTTTATTTTTTATAGCAAAATTTTCAGTAGGAAGACCGAAAGCATCCCAACCTATTGGATACAACACCTTATATCCTTCCATTCTTCTTTTTCTAGCAAGGATATCCATAGCGGTATTACTCCTTATATGTCCAACATGCAATCCTTGTCCTGATGGATATGGAAACTCTATCAGTGGATAGAATTTCTTCTGTTTTACATCCTTTATATCTTTATCTTTTATCTGATAAATCTTTTTTCTCTCCCAATACTTCTGCCATTTAGATTCTATTTTCTTATGATCATATGGTTTCATATCTGCATAATACAATAAAAAATGCCCGCCAACAACATTGTCGTCAGCGGGCAATATCACATGTACCTGATGAAATCCTGGTACTTGATCAGACTGTGTACCATTCCAACAATACCGATGGAGAAATCGAAGGCGAAGAACATCGCAAACTTTCTCCATGTGAATTTGTTGTCAGATACTACTGCAATGAGCGTTACCACGAGGATAACAAACCTTACAGACAGCACACACATCACTTCTGGACTCAACATAAGCACCTCCATGCTTTTTTGAGTTCACTGTAACCTCCTCTGGTTACCTACCAGAGTAATAATCAGAAGTTAAGGTTATATATATGATAGCACTATAATAAGACTTTGTCAATACTATATATTTGCTTTAACTTGCGGCTTAATACCTGCTAATTACTGAAACAATATGTTTGACACTCTATAGAATTGTATGTAAAAGTATGTTTAGATTATGAATACTATTAGTTTCATTGGGGTGATACTTGTGGTCACTGATACCTTTGTTGTATTTAAACCAAGTAAAACAAAGTCATTTTTCTTTTCTTTTTGTTATGGAGGATTCTTAATTCTTTGTGGACTTAGTCTCCTCTTTCTTTCAATGTAAGTTTTTAATTTTCCACAAAGTCACTGAATTCACATCAGTGATTTTTTATGTACATATCTTAAAATTCATAACATTATCATCTTATAAAAATATATGTTGTATTAATTTTGTATGTGTCAAAATACTTAGACCATATATCAGTTAAAGCCTGTCCCGACGGAGCAATTCGTCGGGACTTTCTTCTGAACCTTAAACTCTGTAGCACCACCATCTTCATATACCACTTGACACATACTGTAAAAATTTGCTACAGTATGGCCTGGTGCACAACTCGCTTCGGAAGGGTTTGTAGCGGGTAACGGAGAGCAGACCAAGCAATTGGCCTGAGCTGACAAAAGGGGATGTTATTCTCCTAATCAATCCCCACTGAAACCGAGCTTGAGCCCTTCCTCGAGCTCGGT
Source organism: uncultured Candidatus Saccharibacteria bacterium (assembly GCA_964591325.1). GTDB lineage: Bacteria > Patescibacteriota > Minisyncoccia > Phycocordibacterales > PALSA-1337 > CAIOGI01. The sequence goes on from CAZQAQ010000005.1 coordinate 26,946, forward strand.
TTTGTCTTGTCTAGATCTTGAACTCTATAAGACATCCATCTTCTATACTTGACAGTAGTTATCAAAGATGCTATGATTTTACTTGAGATAGTTCTTTAAAAACAGTTGCAAGTCAGTCTCTTGGCAATCGCAAGATTGTGCAGTCTACCGATGTGGTAAACACTGACCATAGCAACACCCCTCTTTTTTTCGTAGGAATGAGAGATACTCTTAGAGGGACTGGCCTGACTTTCGCAAGATTGTCAGGCCTTTCTTTTGCCTAAATCTTAAACTCCATCACATCCCCATCTTTAACAATATATTCCTTCCCTTCTGTTCGTATCAATCCTTTCTCACGAGCATTTCCAAATGATCCAGCTTCGATTAACTTATCCCACTCTATAACTTCTGCTCTGATGAATTTTTCTTCAAAATCTCCATGAATAGCGGTACCTGCTTTAGGTGCTGTCCAACCACGACCTATAGTCCAAGCACGAGTCTCTTTTTCTCCAGTAGTAAAATATGTAATGAGATTGAGTAACTCATATCCCTTTTTAATTAAATCATCAATACCATCATCTTTAGCACCAAGACCTTCTCTCAACTCCTTCTTTTCCTTATCGTCAATATCTTTAAGCTCATGTTCAATACCAGCATCAACTATCACCCACTTACTTCCATTCTCTTTAAAGAAATTCATTAATGCATCCCATCTTGTATCCTTTATCTCATCTAGATTCTTTCCTCCTGCCTTCTTGTTAAGGATATACATAAAGGGTTTAGTTGTAAGAAGGTGAAGAGACTTAATGAATGGAGCTTCAAACTCTGTAGGTATTACTGATGATGCTAGTTTACCAGCGTCTAGAGCGATTTTAATCCTTTCTAGAAGTCCATTTTCAAGTATTGCTTCCTTCTTTCCAGCTTTAACTTCTTTAGCTAGATTTGATAGTCTTTTTGTAACAGTCTGAAGGTCAGCAAGGATTAATTCTAGGTTTATAACCTCAATATCTTTTATCGGATTAATCTTTCCATCAACATGAATGATATTATCATCTTCAAAGATACGTACCACTTCCGCAATTGCATCAGTCTCACGGATATTTGTAAGGAATTGATTTCCCAATCCTTCGCCATCTGATGCTCCCTTTACAAGACCAGCAATATCTACGAATTCAACAACAGCAGGTACTGTCTTTTGAGTTTTTGAGAATTCTGATAGCTTCCAGAGTCTATCATCAGGCACAGCAACAACGCCTACAGAAGGATCTATGGTAGCGAAAGGATAGTTAGCGACAAGAACACTCTTTTTTGTTAGAGCGTTAAAAAGTGTTGATTTACCTACGTTTGGTAGGCCTACGATACCTATTGATAGTGACATAGTATTAGACTAACAGAAAATGAGAAATAGGCAAAGAATCGCTTAATAACAAATATATAGTGTTAATGTAGTTTTTACTACTTCCCCATAACGGACTTTAGTTCTTCTTCATGAGATCTCATTACTGCCATTGTTGCATCTTGTTGTGACATTCCATTACTCATTTTATCCTGAACTTCTTTTGCAATTTTCATAAAGAAATCTGGATTTTTTTCAACCATAGCAAATATCTTCTCTTGCTGTTCTTCTGGAACTCCTTTCATCTGCTTCTTAAGCATTTGCTTCATGATAAAATTCTGAAACATATTCTTGAATTAAATTAATAAGAATTTCTTCCCCAAAGGTAAAATCTTTCTCTCCAATCTGCTAATTTTGCTTCATTTGCAAACTTAAGTGGGCCCACCTTCTTTATTCTTACACTAAAACCAGAAAACCATAGTATACATTTTTTAATTTCATTTGTAGTGTCTCCAAATAGAAATCTTGCAAATATTGGATGTGAATCTGAAGTAACAAATACTCTTGCTGTTCTTCCTTTTAACAATCTAGTCCACATCATACCAGCCATAAACCCTTCTTTCTTAAATCTAAAAGCAAAACCAGGCATCCAAGCTCGATCAAAAAAACCTTTTAGTGCTGACGGCATAGTTGACCACCAACTTGGATAGAGTATTACAAAGTGATCACACCACTTTATATTTTCTTGAGCTGTTACTATATCTGGTTCAAATGGTTGAATAGTCTTATACCCCATATGTAGCACTGGATCAAACCTCATTTCTCCTATATTCATTCTTCTTACTTCATGACCAGCTTCACGAGCACCTTTTTCATAAGCATCAACAAAAGAGCCTCCTCTTGTCTCTTTGTCTGGGTGACCTAGTAATATAAAAATTTTCTTTTTTTGCATGTGAGGATTATATCACATCCTGAGAGCCTCTCTTATACACATTTAAAGGTATTATCTTCCACAATGACAATATAGGTGTAATAAATTTCCATGCATGTAAAACTTCGTCTGTACTTGTAAATAATGTTTGATCACCTTTTATTGCATCATAAAGCACTCTTTCATATGCATCAGGTAGTGTTTGTAGTGTAGGATGATCAGAATATTTAAACTTTAGAATTTTTGGTTCTGTTACAGTATCAAATCCTGGAGTCTTAACAAAGAATCTTATCTTTATACCCTCATCTGGTTGTATTCTAAATGTTAAAATATTTTGTCTTTCAGGATCATGTTCATTTTTAAAATAAACATCAATTTCACTTTTACTTTCATATAGTCCTTTTCCACTCTCTAAATAAAAAGGTACTCCTCTCCATCTAGCATTGTCTATATATGCTTCTAGTCTAAAATATGTTTCTGTCTGACTATTTCTCTTTATACCCTTTTCTGCCAAATAACCTTCATACTGACCTCTTATTGCATATTTTTTTATAGTTTTATCTGTAAATGGTTTTATTAGACTTAAAATTTTTGATCTTTCTTTTCTAATTCCATTTGCGTCTTGATGTTTAGGAGCCTCCATTGCAATAAGTGCAAGCATTTGGAGTATATGGTTTTGTCCCACATCCTTTAGCGCACCAACATCATCATAAAATCCTCCCCTTGTATCTATACCGTCTTTTTCCATCAGTTTTATGTGCACAGCATCTATATGATTGCTATTCCAAAGTGGTTCAAATAGTGAATTGTTAAATCTAAAAGCTAAAATATTTTGTAATGTTTCTTTTGCAAGATAATGATCAATTCTAAAAATCTGTTTTTCATCAAATAACTGCCCTAGTCTTTTATCTAGTTTCTTTGCAGTCTCAACATCATTTCCAAAAGGCTTTTCTACTAATATTCTTGTCCAACCCTCATCAGGTCCACAAGGTATAGTAAGACCAGAATTGTATAAATGATCAAGTATAGTCTCATAATAATTTGGAGATACAGCAAGATGAAAAAGTTTGTTTGAACATTGTTCAAATCCTTCATCCAAAACCTTTAATCTAAGAGACAAGGCGCTGTATGATTGTGAACTATCAAACAAACCCTGCTCATAATACATATGGTCAATAAAATGTTTTATATCCTCTTCTTTATATTGACCAGGCTTAACCTTCATATGACTACGTATAAAGTCTCTAAACTCTTCTCTGGTAAATGGTCTTCTAGAAAAACCAACAATGGCAAAATCCTTAGGTAATAGTTTTTTTACATACAGATTTAGAAGTGATGGCAATAGTTTCCTTCCAGAAAGATCGCCAGTTATACCAAATATAATGAAAATCGTTGGTGTCATGGGAGTATTGTACAGATTTCCTTTAATATAGTAAATAAACATAGAGTGGTATAATATTTTCAGACAGGAGTCTATATGCACCTTTATTTATGGAGTATTGAAAAACTTCAAAAGAAGTTGGAAAAATATAGTGGTGGTCAATTCCAAATTGAAACAAAGGATGGAATATATCGAGGCAAAATAGCAGATATAAAACTATCCTCAAATCCAAAAGAAAGGAAACTCGAAGTCAAATTAGACTGGCTTTGTATAAGAAGAATAAGGAATGATGATTTCCAACTACGAACCCCTGTCTGGGAGGAAGTTCCTAGACAAGAAAAAGTTTCAGGACACTGTATAGCAGTTAAATTTAAATGGTATTATTTTCAAAGAAAAAGGTCTGATAGAAATGAAAGAGTAAAACTCAAAACTGATTTCAATGAAATATGCCGTTTTTACAAATTTAATGATCCATGTTGTCTAGTAAAGAAAGACGACGGATATAGTGAGTCGGGACATAAACTAATTGAAAACACAGTATAAACAAAAGACACAGGAAACTGTGATCTTTTTTTATAAAACAAAACGGCAGTTATTCACTGCCGTTTAAAAAACTACTCTAGCTTTTTTGTAAGAAGAACGAGGTTAAAATAGTGAACACCTAGGACTTGCTCCACTCCACTATCGTCGATTCTTACTATCCTTTCACTATTACTATGGCCATGCGCAAACTGTAGACCCTTCTTACCATTTCGGGCAAGACCATTGGTGTATACCATTTTTCCATCAGAAGAAACCATTTCTGCTGGTCCCCTGCCAGCATAAAAGTATCCTTTGGCAAATGTATCCTTCATCACATGCTCGAGAAAAATTAGACCTTCCTCCGAATACCAACCATAATAATTGAGGGCAAACACTGGTACACATAGACCAGAATCATCACGCTCAAAAACAGTCGTGTTTCCATTGCACATACCTGTACCCTCATTCACAGTGCAGGAATCAACAACACGATAAGCAAAAGGGTTGTGAATTCTAGTTGTAGTATATGCCGATGACAGAGGTTCATCCCCTGTACAAACAAGACTGACATTATTCGACCAAAATTGATGCATGGCTTCGACATACGCACGTTCAATTCTCGAAAAAGTATTTGTTCCATTCATATAGCACCTCTATTACCTTTCTATCTGGATTGTGCCATATACTTGGTATTTTGGCAAAGTGAGGTGGTTAATATGTTTTATATTAAAAACCTGATTTATATTCCTTCAGTGAATATCTAAATATAAAAAAAATCGCACCCACCTGTTATATAGCTAGTAAGTGCGAAATTGCGATAGACCCAAACTAACACTAATTCTCAATTCCTAAAAGCATTGGAAAATACCACGCAGGACCAGCTGACATCTCACCATTTTGGTGTTGATAAGAATAAATATCTTCACTGTGTGCAGGGTCCTTATCATCGATCGTGGCGTATATACAATGTTCAAAATAACCTACTCTTCTAGTACTACCAAAACAATAGTAGCTCGGGAATTCCGGATTAATTGGCACTGGACACATAATCCTTCTACGATCATTTTTTTCAATCGTACCTACCAACTGTAAGGTACTAATTTCAATTGCTGCAACCCTAAAGACTTCCATAGCGAGTGGTGCACGCAACCCTACTTTACGAAGAATCCGGAGAGATTCTCGACGTGTTAGACCACGAGATGAGTCTCCATAGTCATAAGAAACGATTGATGCAGTAAAAGAATCTAGTTTACCATTATAGTATATTCGACGATACATATTGATATATCTTGGCCAGTCATACCAATTTGATTGGTAATCACTGTCCATACAAGATATTGAAAGTGAATAGTTTCTAGCCATTTCACGCTCTCCAACTTCAGGACAGTTAAAGGATTTAACAATTCTTACATTAGTTGCCTTCATGAACCAATTAGCGGTATCGTTATCGCTATACGAGAGTTATTTTATGTCGATTACTCTAACGACGCCAGTTTGTGGAGATCTAATCTCTAAACAATAAATATCATATAAATATGATATAGTCAAATACTTATTGAAACTGCAGATATTTTGTGGACCCGAGGAGATTCGGTCACTAGTCCTCGCCTGCTGGCTCGGCTATCGACCCCGACTCGGACACCTTCGTGTCCTCCGTCTTTCGAATCTCGTAGGAATCCTGTCATAGAAAAAAGACCAGAATGGTCTGGTCTTTTTTTCATGATGTGGACCCGAGGAGATTCGAACTCCTGACCTTTCGCTTGCAAAGCGATTGCTCTACCAACTGAGCTACGGGCCCATTCTATATTAATTTCAATTTGAACACTACACACTAAACGGGC
>CAZQAQ010000006.1:0-27217 GCA_964591325.1 uncultured Candidatus Saccharibacteria bacterium
ATGGCCCGAATAAAGCCTTATGCAATAGTACCTTTCTTGTTGCAGAAGGGGGTTTTGGTTATTTTAAAACCGTTATTTTCTTTTTTTACTAAAATAGAGGCATATGGGATGGAGAATATCAAAAATTTAGATGGTAGATTAATTTTTGCATCCAATCACAGCAGTGAGTTGGATCCGATGTTAATACCAATAGTATTACCGTTAAGTACCAAGATTTCTCCTATGTTTTATGTATCAAGGGGTAAAAATTTTTACGATAGAAGTGGGTGGAGGAAAATATTTTATGGTGGGTTATTATTTAAGATGTTTGGTGCATATCCAGCTTATTCAGGATATAAGAATTATGAAAAATCTATGGCTAATCATATACCGATAGTGAATGATGGTTTTCCTATACATATTTTTCCCGAGGGTCAAAGAACACTTGATGGTAATATTGGTAGTGCAAGAGGGGGAGTTTGTTTTCTGTCGTACCATACAAATACACCTGTAGTTCCAGTCCTGATTAGTGGAGTGTATAAAATGAATCCAGTTAACTTTTTACTCAGAAAAAGAAAAATTATTGTTATATTTGGAAAAAGTCAATTTTTTAAATATAACAATAATCCAACCGTGGATAATTTTAAAAATAACTCAAATGAACTAATGAAAATTATATCTCAATTAGCTAGATAGCATATCTTTTGTTACTTTTTCAATATATTCACTCTGGTGCTTGATGTTAGTCATATTTCTTGTTGTGATTAAAGATAAGGATGCTACTACTATAAATAAAACGATTTTATCAATTATTGCATTTGAATTATTATTTTTAATCAGTAATGAGAAACAGAATATTATAAGTAAATATATTATAAATTCATAATTTTCTACTTTTATTTTAAATATGTTTTTTTTGGCTATATAGTAGACTATTAATAATATTGAAACAGGTATTGTAATTGATACTAACCATTCATATTCATATATATTAAATCTAGGTAATATTAAGTTAGTAAACAAAGATGGAATAAAACCAGTAAAAATTATTAAGCTAACTGCTTTTGATTCATGATCTATTTCTTTAATTTTTTTAATACTAAATGTAGTAATAAGAACCAATATTAATAAATAATAAAAGTCTATAAAAAAAGAGAATTTTCCATAATGCCATATTAAATTATAACCGTTCGGTATCTCTACAGATTTTATATAAAAATCGCTAAAAAGTATGAAATATGCAAAAAGAATTTCAGTAATAATTATAAATACCGTAATTTCATGTCTATTTTTTAAATATCCAAATTTATCAATTATAAGTTTAAAAATCAGTGATATTGTAATTGTGCCAAAATAAAATGATAATCGAGTTAAGTCACTCATTATTAAACTTTGACTATTAAAACTAATTAAAAATTTAATTAAAGAGATATTTAAAATCCAAATTGCTGTAGAAATCAACAATAAAATAAATATTCTATTTTCCCGGCTGTGTATTTTACTTCTAACTAATTTAATAGATAGTATTAATATAAACAATCCAGATAGAATGTCTTGTATATAAATAGGTCCAATACCCATGTTGATAATTTAAACATAAATAAATGATATAATAAAACAAATGATTGATTTATTGATGAAAATCAAGTCAGTAAGTGATACTTTGGCACTTAATTATGGTTTAAATATAAACTATTTTCTAGCTGTATATATACTATCAATTTTACCATTTTACCTAGGTTATTTTTTAATCCTATATGGTAGCACTAGAAAACTAAAGTTTATTGACGTAATAAAGTTTAATTTTAAAAAAAATATAAGAATAACCTTTATTACTAAGAGTGGTATTGTGGTGCATTTAATTGGTAGAGTGATGCCTTATCTGTATATAGTACTATTTGGTAAAAATCTACCAATCCTCGTGTATTTATTAATATCTGCATTGATGGTTGTCAGTGCTATTTTTATATTTAAAAAGTTTTTTAGAGTAAAAGTTACAATTGAGGACGCACACACCCTCTCATTTTTAAAAAAAGATGTAATATCAGAAATAGAAGATTCAAATATACTTTGGGAAATATATGATAGTACATTTTCAATTTTGAATGAGATTAGTCCATGCAAACAAAGTTTGGATGAAGAACACTTCAGGGAGGTTTTAAAAGATAAAACAGTTGATAAATTTATTCTTTATAAAAAAGACTTTGGAATAATAGGATTGTGTTTGACCACAAATGATTTTAAAAATACACCATGGATAAGTGCAGACTATTTCAGAAAAAATTTTCCTAATGAATATTTTGATAAAAATATATACTATTTTATTGGTATTGCTATTAAGAAGGAATTTAGAAATAATCGCTACTCAATTTTCTTAATTGAAAATTTGATAGATAGCATACCAAAAAATGCTGTAATTGGGTTTGACCATTCAAAAAATATTAATCCAATGTTGCATCACTTCACTAGTGTTGTTAAACAAGCAAATTTGATTCAAAAAAAGCATATTGATCAACAGCATTATCATGTTGTTTACAGAAAATAATTATGATTTTTAATATACTATCAATTACAACTTTAATTTTGACCTTCTCGCTAGGACTATATGTATATAATAGTAATAAAAAAGGTGATATAAATAGATTTTTTTTATCTTTTAATTTAGCTGCATTGTCATGGATATTTTTTAACCAGATGGCTGATTTATCTACTGAAATAGATTATATAGATATGTGGAGTAGGTTAGCTATAATACCTCCTACTTTATTAGGGTATTATCTGTACAAAATGTCATTAGTTTTTCCAAAGAAAAAAGATGTAAATAAAAATATTGATAATGTAATTAAGATTTTTTTACTAATTATTGTTGTATTTGTACCAACTCGTTTCAATATAAAAAGTGTGTATTTGCTAGATAATGGTATACCAGCTATACAACCAGGTCTAATATATTACTTATTGTTTGTATATTTAGTTGCTATTATCCTATATTCTTTCAATAATTTTTATTTTAAATATAGACTAAATACACAATTAGAGAAATTACAAGTACAGTATATTACTCTCGGTTTAGGCTTGTCACTTTTTTTGGGTATAATTGCAGATTTAATCCTTCCGCTACTTAATCACCCTGAGTTTGTTAATTATGGACCTTATTTTGTTTTAATATTTATATTCTTTACTTCGTACGCAGTTATTAGACTAAAACTATTTGATATAAAAGTACTGACAACTCAGATACTTGTTTTTACAATCTGGATATTTGTTTTCATAAGAACATTAATCTCTAATGAGTTTGATGAGAAATTAATGAATGGAGGATTGCTGTTTTTACTGGTTATATTTGGAATATTCCTCATCAAATCCGTCACCAAAGAGGTGTCTCAGAGGGAAAGGATTGAGTTTTTGGCAGCGGATCTTCAGAAGGCCAATGATAGACTTACTGATCTTGATAAACAGAAATCTGAATTCGTTTCTTTTGCTACACACCAACTTCGTGCACCTCTTACTGCTATGAAAGGATATGCTTCACTTATTCTAGAAGGGGATCTTGGTGCCATATCTGAGGATGTTAAAAATGCTATTGTCAGGATATATGAATCTTCAAACACTCTAACAAGTATAGTTGATGATTATTTGAATATTTCTAGAATCGAACTTGGTACTATGAAGTATTCTTTTGAAAAGATTGATTTGAGGGATCTTGTAAATGATGTTATTGGAGAATTGAAACCAAATATTGAAAAATCTAAAGTTAAATTTGATTTTGATTATGATAAGACAAAGAAATATATGGTTAAGGTTGATCCAAATAAGTTTAAGCAAATTATTGCCAACCTTGTCGATAATTCTATAAAGTACACCCCTCAAGGTGAAGTAAAAGTTAATCTTGCTTTAGTATCAGGAAAGATCCTATTTTCTGTTAAAGATAATGGTATTGGTATTGCTCCAGAAGTGCTTCCAAAATTGTTTATGAAATTCTCTCGCGCAACAAATGGTAGTAGGCAAAATATACACGGTACAGGACTTGGATTATTCGTAGCAAAAGAAATTGTTTCTGCCCATAGAGGTAGGATCTGGGCTGAATCTGTTGGAGAGGGTAAGGGTTCTAGTTTCTTTGTTGAGGTTGATGAAGAGATTTAGATTTTACTTTACCAACTCTTCAACTACAGATTTTACATCTGCTCCGTCTGCTTTACCTTTTAGATCTTTCATTAAACTTCCGATAAATTGACCTAGTTTTGCTTTATCTACCGCAACTCCAGATAGTTTTTCTTGAGCGATTTTTCTAATTTCATCTTTTGACATCATGCTAGGTAAAAATGTTTCTAGTATAGCTAGCTCAGTTTTTTCTTTATCTGCTAGATCTTTTCTTCCTCCTTTTTCAAATTGCTCTATAGAATCTTTTCTTTGTTTTACACTTCTACGAATAAGGGCAAGTACAGAATCATCATCAAGTAATGGATCACTTTTTCCTTTTGCAATAAGTTCGTTTGAAAATAGGCTTTGAAGTCCTCTAAGTACTTCTAGTTTTATACTATCTTTTGCTCTCATTGCATCTTTTATTTGATCTTTTATTGTTTGGTGTATCATTTTTTTATTATAGCGATATAATTTTTAATATAGTATCATATATTCTACATGGAAACACTTCTATACATTTTAATTGCACTAGTCACTATAGCCATTATCCTTATGATAATAGGTTTTTTACGCAATCGTAAACCTGAAAAAGTAAGTTCTGATGATACTGGTTTTAAACTTATACTAGAACAATTAAATGAGATAAATAGAACAGTTGATAGCAAAATAAGTGAAAGTGGAAGAAATATGCGCGAATCTATGCACGCCCAACTATCCGAATCATCTAGATTAATTAGAGAAGTTACATCTGGTCTTGTGAAATTGGAAGAAGGAAACAAACAAATACTTTCTTTTGCTGATCAATTACAAAATCTTCAGGATATATTAAAGAATCCAAAACAAAGAGGAATTTTGGGCGAATACTATTTGGAAACGCTACTTAAAAATGTCTTGGCTCCAGGACAATTTCAAATGCAATACCCATTTAAAAATGGGGAAATAGTAGATGCAGCTGTCTTTGTTAAAGATAAGATAATACCTATAGACTCAAAATTCTCACTTGAAAATTACAATAAACTTTCAGAAGAAAAAAATCCGATTGAAAGAGAAAAGATAGAAAAAGTCTTTGTTGGAGATTTGAAAATGCGTATTATGGAAACTTCAAAATACATTCGTCCTGAAGAGGGAACTATGGATTTTGCTTTTATGTTTATTCCTCATGAAGCTATATATTATGACCTTTTGATAAATAAAATTGGGGCAATAACGGAAGAAACTGACAATCTTATACAAAGAGCTGCAAGTAAGTACAAAGTGATCATAGTTTCTCCAACATCATTCTTGGCTTACCTTCAAACCGTTTTACAAGGCCTAAAAGCAATGCAAATAGAAGAGACAGCAAAAGATATAATAAAGGGTGTAAATGACCTTGGAAACCATTTAAAGAAGTATGAAGAGTATCACAATAAGCTTGGCGTATCTCTTGGTACCGTTGTAAACCATTACAATACATCTATGAAGGAATTAAAGAAGGTAGATAAGGATGTTTTGAGGCTAACAGGCTCATCCCCAGGTATAGAGGCTGCCCTTATTGACCGTCCGGAAGAGATAGTGTAATATAGCCATACTATGAACAAACAGGGAGAAAACAAAGAAATAAAGCAAGAAATAGCCGTTATACAGACTGGTGGTAAGCAATATACAGTATCTGTAGGTGATGAAATAGAAATCGAAAAAATTATAGGTGAATATAAAGAGGGTGATTCTATTGTTTTTGATAAAGTACTCCTTGTTGATAATGGTTCAGACACTACTATAGGTACTCCATTTATTTCTGGAGCAAAGGTTAAAGCTAAACTAGTAAAGATAGGAAGAGCTCCAAAAGTTACAGTTATAAAGTACAAACAAAAGAGTAAATATTTCAAGAAAAACGGTCACAGACAGCCATTCTTCAAGGTTTTGATAGAAGCAGTAAAATAATAAATAAAAACAAAAAATACCGATATGGTGTTTTTTGTTATGTAAGTCATCTATTTACAAATAAAATAATATATGTTAATATATTAAACGAGCTCGAATTAAACCTCGGGCAGAAGTAATCAATTAATTGAAATTATGAGCTCATGATTCCTTCTGCACCAAAGCAGAAAGGATAGTGAGATGAACAAGAGATCAGCTCTTTTGACGGAAGCTCGGGCAATTGTCCACGAGGCAAGATATGGCGAAGGTTCAGTAGGTCATGTTTGGCTTGAGGAGAAGCATAAAGGTAGAGTTAGTGTTGGGTACAAGATTGCTTCTCGTATCGTCGCAGTTCGAGGCAGTAGCTATTTGCCAGTTATTGGCAAAAGCTATCTTGTTAAGTATCCTAAGATTACTATTTTAGGAAACTTAGTTCATGACACTACTGAGTTTGTGGGTGAATATATCTGCAAACTCATCAGTGATCGTGGGGAAGAATGCGATCGTGAAATCATGGTCTGGTCAGCTAATTGCCGAGTCGTTCGGGTTGAAAGAAACGGTCATTCTGTATGGCAAGTTTTACTTGTCAGAGGAAAAAAAGGAAAGGAGGAAATTATGAATTAGTTTCAACAAGGGTTGCCTAACGGCGCCCTTTTTATTTACCCCTTTCTATTTTCTAGAGCGTTTTTTATTGTGTCAGAATCGAGATATTCAAGTTCACTACCAGTAGAAAGTCCGCGACCGAGTGTAGATATTTTTATATTTAAATTACTAAACTTTTCTTTTATAAATTGTTTCAGAAAATCAATTGTATTTTCTCCTTCAGATGTACTATTCATAGATATTATTATCTCTTTTATATCCCCATTTATTCTTTTTGATATTTCTTTTAACCGAACTCTCTTTTCAGGATCTTTTTCTAGTATGGGTATTGTACCTCCAAGGATAAAATACAAACCATTATAAGCACGACTCTTTTCTATTGTTTCAAAATCTACATCACGAGCTACTATCATTAATTTTTCTTTATCTCTATTTTGATTACTACAAATTGAACATATATTACCTAGGTTCTGATTGTTTTGGAAAAATCTAAAACAATTTGTACATATTGTCGTGTTTCTTTTTATTTCATTTAACAATCTTGTAATTTCTTCTATATAACTAGAATTCTTTGTAAGTAAAAAATACACGAAACGCTTTGCTTGTCTCGGACCTATTCCAGGGAATTCGCCAAAATACTCTGTAAGCTTTTCAAATGGATTCATTGAGCTGATTATACCAAAATAGACTAAAAGTAAAACTAGAATCCACCGATTTCAGTTCCTTTATCAAAATCTCCAAAGTCATTTTTATCAATTGAAAGGAAAGTAGTCTTCTTTTCATCAAAGTATAGTTCTACGACACCAGTAGGACCATTTCTATGCTTTTCTATCATTATCTTTGCAATATTTGGTCTAGCTGACTCTTTATTGTATTTATCTTCTCTATGTATGAACCATACCATGTCAGCATCCTGCTCAATAGATCCTGAATCACGAAGGTCAGATAGTCTAGGTTCACCTCCACGTTGTTCCACTGCACGAGATAGCTGTGAAAGGGCAATAACCGGCACTTCAAGTTCACGTGCTAGTTGTTTAAGTGATCTAGATATTTCTGTTACTTGCTGAACTACATTGTCAGAATTTCTAGACTGTGTTGGAACCATAAGCTGTAGGTAGTCTACTATGATAAGACCAAGACCTTTTTCACTCTTTAGCCTTCTTGCAACAGCTCTCATTTTCAAAATATTATTTGCTGGCTGATCATCAATATATATAGGAGCATTTGATAGTCTATCCATTGCATCACGAATAGCTTTGAAGTCTGTATCAATAGATAGATTGTGACCGGTTCGTATTTTCCAAGCTTCAACTTGAGATTCTGCTGATAACATACGATCTACTAGTTGCTGAGAACTCATTTCAAGTGAAAATATTCCTACTGGCACACTATGTTCAACTGCAGCTTTTCTAGCAATATCTAGAGCCAAGGATGTTTTCCCCATACTGGGTCTAGCGGCTAGAATTATAAGGTCTGATTTTTGTAGACCAGCGATTTTATTGTCCAAAGCTTGAAATCCAGTTGGAACACCTCGCATCTCTCCACTACTTCTATGTAATTTATCTATTCTATCCCAAGCTTCTCCAAGAGTGTCCTTTAGTGCGATGAATTTATGAGTACCAGTAAAGTTTGTAACCTCAAAAATCTTTTTTTCTGCTTTATCAAGTAATTCATCTAGTTCTCCAGCTTCATCGAAACCAAGATTTCCAACATATTCTGAAGCGGTTATCAAATCTCTCATTATATGTTTCTTTTGAACTATTTCTGCATAGTGTTTTGCATTTGTAGAGGAAGGAACACTATTTACTATTTCGGTTAAATAACTCATACCGCCAGCTTGTTCAAGCATATCTCTCTCTTTCATTCTTGATGAAACAGATAGTAGATCTATAGCTGTACCTTTATTGTGTAGTTCAAGCATAATAGACCATATCATCTTGTGTCGATCAGAATAAAATGATCTTTCAAATACAATATCAGTTACATCATGCATAACTTCAGGACGAATCATGATAGAACCTAATAAAGCTTTTTCAGCTTCAAGACTCTGCGGAGGAATTCGCAGATCTTTTGTTTTGAAATATGGTGAAGTAGGATTCATAAAATATTGTACACATATTGTATCATGCAAAAAAAAGTCGATGCTTTATAAAAAGTTTATAAACTGTTGATAGTGTTTTTCGACATACAATGTCACCTCATGCAATATTGATGATATACATTATTTACAATATAATTTGGCTAATATGAAAAAATACGTTCTAAACTCAATAAGGGTTGTTTTATTATCAATTTCTGTTTTTGCTATAGCTATTTTTTCTTACAAAACTGCTTTAGCAAGTGGTGTTTTGTCTGTTACTGGAGTAAGTTCTATAAAAACTACTGGTATAGCAAATGATACATATACTGATGGATGGAAATGGGTTTTTCATATAACTCTACCAAGTAATGAAAATCTAGTTAGAATGAGATTCGGTGATTTTTCAAATAGTCTACAGACTATTCCAGCAAATAATATAAGATTGTATTCAGCTCAATCAGTTAATTCAAACAACGAGGCTACCGCAACACATATATCTGCTCCAGATGTTTATAGTGATCAAATAAATATCAATCCCGCTCTGGATCTAGATCCTGTAACTGATGGAATACAGATTGATATGAATATTGATTCAAAAATTCCTTTTGGAATAATTGGTTCAGGATACACAACAAGCTACGATATCGTTTCTGAGTCTCCAAGTACCACAACACCTGATCAAACTCCAAATGCAGACGTCTATGCAACAACTACCCAAATAATTTCAGGACTATGTCTATCAACTGAAGTTCCAAATAACTTACAGATGAGGGTCTCTGTATCAGAAGGTTCTGTAGTGTACGGAACAAGCACACGTATTTATCCGTCATTTAAAGTTTCATCACCATCTGATTTGACTCTTTCTACTTATGGCTATGATTGGTATTTAATCATTGGAGTATTTCCTGAATTAAAATTAAATACATATTCATTATTGACTTCTGAAGAGATAAAAGATCCTTTTATGGTTGGTTCATCAACGATATTGGGTAGGATTAAATTTGATAATGTTGGAAATATTACATACGTAGAGTCAATAAATCATAGTTGTCCAAAAGTAGAGGTTCCAAATGTTGAAAAGCCAATCATAAATTCAAATGCACCAACAGATGTCACGCAAACTGCAGGTCAACAATTTTCTGATCCATTAGCAACAGCTTGGGATTCGGTCGATGGAGATATCACAAATAAACTTATTTATTCAAATAATATACAGATTTGGGTACCAGGAGATTATACAGTAGATGTTAATGTGGTTAATTCGAGAGGGTATAGAGCCGATCCTTTTATACAACATTTACACTTACTTCCCATAACTCCGGATATGATTGCAAAGAAAGATTTAAATAATACTATTAGTTCTATCTCGGCTTCAGTAGATGCAGGTGTATATAAAGTTGGTGTTAACCCAGGTGAGTACCCACAACAAGCGATTATTGATCTTTTTGCAGTAATGTCAGAAGCGATAAATGTAAGAGATAATCCAAGCTCGGTTGCTTCAGATTATATTGATGCAAATTCAAAACTAAATAATGCTATCCTTACTTTTATAAGTAAAAAAATAATATAAATATGAAAAATAATTCTTTAAAAATATTTATACTTGTACTGATAGTTATCGTTGCTGCACATTCAAATAATGTATTTGCTTCAAGTGTTTCAGGTAAATTGGATTCAAGTGGAAGTATAAAGTCTACAGAAAATGCAGGTGGTAATTCAAATACCCCTACATCTACTCCACCCACATCAACACCCCCAACTTCAGGTGGTTCAAATTCTCAAGGTGGAAATACAAGTGGTGGAAGTGGTTTTTCTTCAGGTGGAGTAACACCACAAAATCCTCCTGCCCAAACTACAAATTTTGTACAGGGTGGAAACAATAACCCTCCTACTGAAACTCCAAAACCAAATGCAAAGAAATTTGTTATACCACAAGAACAAAATGATACTACAAATACTCCAGAAATAATCGGCTCAAATGAAAATCCTACAACTACACCAAGTCAAAATATTGATCTGAATAAACAAAATACTCAAACAGCTGCGCTTGGAGATACTACTGCAGGTATAAGTAACTGGGTATGGTTATTACTACTTGTACTAGTTTTAATAACAATAGCGTATCTATTTAACAGACTGAATAAAAAAGAAAATAATAAGTTTAATTAGTTTTAAATTAAAATAATTTAATTAATTATTTTCACTCAATTCAAAACCATCAGAAGTGTCCTTGATTGTATAACCTCTAGATTCAATCTCTATTCTTAGAGCATCGGATTTTTCCCATTCTTTATCTTTTCTTGCTTGTTCACGCGCTTCAGCAAGGGCAATTATCTCTACAGGAATTTCTTTTTTCATACTCATAATTTTATCAAGTCCAAAGCCAAAAACTTTATCAAAATCCAGTAGCATTTCTACTTTTTCTTTTGCATGTATAGAGTGATCTTTTATCATATCCCATGTTATTGCTAGGGCCTGAGGCATATCAAAATCATCAGATATTTTCTCGATAAATTCCTTCCTATAGTCTCTCATTTCTCCATGAGCATGAATATGCTCGTTTTTTACCTCCTTTAGCCTTAAAAAGCTGTCTATAAGCCTTATAAACGCTGTTTGGGCGCCTTTTACTGCATCTAGGGTAAAGTTAACAGGGCTTCTATAATGTGACGTTAAAAGCCAATATCTATAGCCAATAGGGGATATACCCATTTCCTTTATATCATTTAGCTTATAGAAATTACCTTTTGACTTTGCCATCTTTTCATCGTTAACATTTATGAATCCACCATGGACCCAATAATTTACAAACCTTTTACCATTTGCACATTCTGATTGAGCAATTTCATTTGTATGATGAGGGAAAATTAGGTCAATTCCGCCAGTGTGTATATCTATAGTGTCACCAAGTATCATTTTCGACATTGCAGAACATTCTATATGCCAACCAGGTCTTCCTTTTCCAAAAGGGGCATCCCAAACTGCTTCTTCACTTTCATTAGTATGAAATTTCCATAAAGCAAAATCTTGGGGATTATCTTTATCATAATTATCATTACTTATTCTTTCTTTTATTTCTCTATCTAGTTTAAGATTTGCTAACTGACTATAGTTTTCAAATTTATTGATTTTAAAATACACTCCATCACTAGCTTTATACGCAAAGCCCTTTTCCAAAAGAGTATTTATCATATCAATCATCTCTTTTACAGATTCTCTGGCTCTAGGCATGAAGCTTGGGCGCTTTATATTTAGAGAATCTAGTTCCTCAATAAAAATATCCTCGTACTTTTTTGTAAGTTCTGCTAGTTTTAACCCCTCATCGCTACTTCTTTTAATAGTTTTATCATCAACATCAGTTATATTCATGACTTGTTTTACCTTATAACCATTGTATTCAAATACACGCCTCAAAATATCATTGAATATAAAAGTTCTGAAGTTTCCTATATGCGCAGTGTCATATACTGTTGGACCGCAATGATACATACTGACCTCACCGTTTTTTATCGGTTTAAATGCATCTTTATTTCTTGTTAAGCTGTTATATATCTTTATATCCATAGCTCTTATATATTATGTTGTAATAATAGCAATAATTTGAGATAATGGCCAAACATAGTTTCAATTTATGAAAGAATTCAATCAAAATAAAATTTCTTATGTACTCGGTTCAGTTTTGGCACTAATCCTTGCATTTTATATAGGAAGATATACAGGTGAAAGACAATTATTTGCAACAAATACAGATAGTATAAAAATTCCAAAGGGAATAAATATTTCAAATGAACAATTCGAATCATTCTGGAGAGTTTGGCAGATTATAAATGATAAATTCGTTTCAGCAACAACTACAGATACACAAAAAAGAATATACGGAGCAATACAAGGTCTAGCTGCTTCACAGGGTGATCCGTATACAGTATTTTTCCCACCAGAAGAAAGTGCTATGTTTAAGAGTGATATAGCAGGAAATTTTGAAGGAGTTGGTATGGAAATAGGTTTAAAAGATGGCGGTCTAATAGTAGTTTCCCCATTGAAGGGTAGCCCTGCAGAAAAAGCAGGAGTAAGGTCTGGATATAGGATAATAAAGATAGGAGAAAATGTTGTTGCTGATATGCCAGTTGATAAAGCAGTAAAGATGATAAGAGGACCAAAGGGTACAGTTATAAAAATCCTATTTATAAAGCCAAATGGTGAACAGACAGAAATATCAATTACAAGAGATGTTATAGACATTCCGACAATAGAAAAAGGATTCAAAAACGTAGCTGCGGCAGATAAAAGTGATAAATCTTATGGAAAGACTGGAGACGTATATACAATTAGACTGTTTAGCTTTACCGCTCAATCTCCAATGTTATTCAGAGAAGCTTTGAGAGACTTTGTAATTTCAGGTTCACACAAATTGATAATAGACCTAAGAGGTAATCCAGGTGGATATCTAGATGCTGCTTGGGATATAGCAAGTTGGTTTCTACCTACTGGTGCTACTGTTGTTACAGAAGATTTTGGTGGAAAGTCTGTAGATCAAGTTTATAGAAGCAAAGGATACAATATATTTGATAAAAGTTTGAAGTTAGTAGTGCTTGTAGATGGAGGTTCAGCATCTGCTTCAGAGATTTTGGCTGGTGCTCTACAAGAGCATGGTATAGCAAAGCTAGTTGGTAGCAAGACATTTGGAAAAGGATCAGTTCAAGAGCTTGTACCAATAACAGAGGATACTTCATTTAAGGTAACTATAGCTCGTTGGCTTACTCCAAAGGGACACAATCTATCACATGACGGTTTGGTACCAGATGTTGAAGTAAAACCAAGTCAAAAGGATATAGATGCAAAGAAAGATGTTGTAATGGAAAAAGCACTTGAAATTTTGAGAAAAGAACCATAGTATTACAGAGTATATTAAAATTAAATAAAACCAATGAAAGTAATATTACTAAAAGATGTAGCAAAGATAGGAAAGAAATACGATATAAAGAATGTGGCAGATGGTTATGCTGTTAATCTTCTTATACCAAAAAAGCTAGCTATACCAGCTACAGCGGAAGCAGTAAAGAATATAAATACTATAAAATCAAAAGATGAAGGTGATAGAAAGATACAAGAAGAGTTGCTAGTCAAGAGTCTAAAGGACTTAGAAAATTCAAATATTGTTATAAAAGAAAAGGCAAATGAAAAGGGACACCTATTTGCAGGTATACACAAAGAGGAATTGGCAAAAGAGATAGAGAAGCAAACTCGTATTGCTGTATCTCCAAGTTTTATAAATCTCGAACATCCACTAAAGACTACTGGAGAACATAAAATAGAAATACTAGCTGGTGGAAAGAAGGGAATAGTAAAAGTAGTTGTAGAAGCAAAATAGATATAGTAAGTGTATTATAAATACACAAATATATCCTAAAATAATAAGTTATAATGAGTAAAATAAAACCCCTTTAAAGGGGTTTTATTTATATAACATGGACAATCTTTTTTCTAATGATTGAGTTATCGAAGTGAATTTTTCTCTTTGTTCCGAATTTTACTTTACCGTCTTTTAGAGCAAATAGAGTATGGTCTTTACCCATGCCTATATTCTTACCTGGTAATACGTCTGTACCTCTCTGACGTATGATAATTTCACCAGTCAAAACTATTTGACCATCATTAACTTTGACCCCCAGGTATTTGGGGTTCGAATCTCTACCATTATCTGTTGATCCACCTGCTTTTTTGGTTGCCATACTCTGTATTAATTAGTGAGAAAAGTATATATTATTAGCCTCAAAAAGGCAAGTGTGTAGCTATTGACAATGTACCTATATTATGCTAAGATATTGATATATGAGGTAAAAGTGAGTGTCTTACTTACGAATACCTCATTTTGATTTATGATAGAAATTACTACAAGTGTTGTATTCCTTTTGTCTTCTATGTATGGTGCAGGTTCAGATAAAGTAGATACAGCAATTGCAAAAGATGCTTCTACCAAAGAACCAAATACTCAAACAGTAGTCCTAACAGGGGATCCAAAGGAGGTTGAAAAGTATATTCGTGAAAAGTATGCTGATACTCCAATTCTGATAGAGATTGCTCGTTGTGAATCGACATTTAAACACTCAGATAAAGACGGAAATGTAATCCGTGGAAAAATAGATAAAGCTGACGTAGGTGTAATGCAGATAAACGAAAGATACCACCTAGAAAGAGCAGAATCACTTGGTTTCGATCTCCACACTATAGAAGGTAACACTGCTTATGCAGAGTATCTATATAATAAACAAGGAGTAAAACCATGGAGCGCTTCAGCAAAGTGTTGGAGCACAGGAAAAAATAGTATAGTTGCTAAAAAGTAATACAATAAACAAAACATCCACCTAACGGTGGGTTTTTTGTTTTTAATATATGAATATAGTTAAAACTGTACCTATTTAAACAAAACTGCCCGGAAGGGCAGTGTGGGTTAATTCTTGCTGTGGTTAGAAAAAGTTATTTCGACTGATGGTATGGGTAGTACTGACCTTGCACCATCGTCAAACCTTACACAACTACCGTCAGTAATATACTTGCTAATAATTTTTATACTCTTTGTGTTTGGATCACCTGCATATATGCTTGCAAAAAGTACCCCATCAATAAGGACCTCAACAACATCTGGTTTTGTAGGGTCAATGTGTTTCTTTTGCTTAAATTCTATCCCTTTTAGCTTATCCATATCTAGAGTAAAAACTATCATAAAGGGTAACTATGTCGCAAATAATAGTTAAAATACCTTTAACAAATATAGCACCAACCACAGAAAACCTCTGTGGTTTTCTTTTTTAAATAATTTAGAATTTGGTGGAATTTAGAAGGTGTAAGACTCGTTCTTAGGGGTAGGGGGTAGGTAGGGGTATAGATTATAATGCTATGTTGAGAGACATGATTTAACTTGACAGAATGGTATAATATGTTATATATTTTATGAGTTCAGGACATTGAAATTACTTATAAATTCGTCATAGCAGAAAGCGGTTCAGTCTTATGGACCTTTCTCTGCTATGACGAAAAGCCTATTGGCGAATGTACTCACTGCAAAGGTTTTATAAAGGTGTGCCTAGTTTACAAACACCAGATTGGATACACTGTATATGAAGAACAATAAAGTTAAGAACGCGGTTGGGGTCATTCTTGCAGAACAGAAGAATGTCGCAACTCACGTCGCCCACTTAAGTCCCAGTGAAAAACGTCGTGCCCTTATGAAGGTGGCAAACGAATGTGCCTACTCGGGATATCACACGGTCATGAAAGAAGCCATCAAGTTGCTTGGCTTCCGAGATGAGGAAGTCCTCATCTTTGCCACGGCAACAATCGCTGGTGGAAGACCGCAGATGGTCTCCGACATCGTCAAGGCATTCTGTTGTGACACCAGGGTTGCAAGAGGTGTGCTTGGTGAAGCTGCACGGAGGATGATTAGATGGGCAGAAAGAGCCCAAGATATCACGCACCTTTATGAAGCCATTGAGTGTGTAAAATTGCGGAAGGAGAAGATTGGCTTGAAGGAGTGCAAGGGCTCTTACTTTTATAATCAGGCAACGTATTTGGGGGGGTTCATCCTCTGGTTAGCAGAGGACTTCCTCCAAGCGAATCCCATCCTCCGCGACTCTTACGATGAAGTCGTGAAGCAGTTAAGGGAAATGGTGCCTGAAGATGCGGACTGGTTACGACTCAATGAGAACAAGCGTCGCCTGGGTGGTCCGCGCAAGTAAATAATAAACCAAACGCTTTGAAGATGTGCGTATAACTTCAACCCACACAATTCGGTGTGGGTTTTGATATTTTATTTTGCACGATACTTATTCAGAGGGAACACCTCTTTCCTCTATATAGGCATGTCGTACAATAAGGGGTTACGTGACAAAGTTGGGGATAACTGTTTTTTATATTTAATTTGTACAAGAAAAAACCAGCTAACTTAATAACTGGCTTTGAATCAACTTTTGAGGATTACGACTTACAGGCACCTTACCGTACAAAATATGGTCTCTCGTTTCTCGCTCCACTCTTCTCTGAGAAGAGAGTACATCACGAGATCCACAAAATGATCGTAGAGCCATTCAGATTGTCGGAGTATGCCTTCTTCCTTGAAACCAAGTCGTTCTGGAATTGCACGGCTTTTGGTATTGCGGGCTGCGGCACGGATAACAATGCGATTGAGGTTTAGGTGTTCAAAACCATAATTCACTAGAGCACGGACACAATCAGTCATGATGCCCTTGCCCTGGAAGTCCTCGGATAACCAGTATCCGATGGATGTCTTTCGGTCTTTGGTACCGAAGGAACTGAAACCAATTCCACCGATCCATTGACCTTCGTACCAGATTCCAAAATCGCAACCTTCTTTTTTTTCGAATTCTGCAATGTCGTTTTGGATGTATTTCCGAAGGTCTTCGACAGTTTTGCTGTCATCGAGCCAGGGAAGCCATTGCTTGAGGTATTCACGGTTTCTATCAATACTCTGAAAGACTGCTTCTGCGTCAGCTTCTGTCCGACGTCGCAGTTCCAAGCCGTTTCTGACAATAATGGGAATGTTCATACGGCTACACAATAACATGCTGTGTTGACTTTGTAAAGTGTCTGTGATAGCTTTGCTTTTATAGAGTTCCAAACAATTAAACAAAGGATGAACGATGTTCGATTTTAATGAAAAGCTCGCCAAAATAAAGGCTTGCTTGGATAAGGCTGAAAATCTGCTTAGAGAGATTGAGAATCTCGCAGTTCCTGAGCAGATGAAAGCTGTCGAGGAGATGTTTGATCGCAAAGGGCGTCTTGAGAAGAGCAATCAAAAAATAAAATTGCAAATCTTTAACTCGCTCATATGGATAGTACGTCGCATGTCTATTCCTATGAATGAAGTCGGGAAAGACAAGTTTGAGTTTGTCACGATGGGTATTGGGTACAAGGTAACCTCAGAACTCCTTAGAAGGGAAAATCGTGAGGTGCGTCTTTACGACGATAAACCAATTGATCACGAGCTTACCCCTCTTCTTGTGGAAATATTTGAGCATGTACTCCAACATGTATCAAAAAAACTGGATGAAATCCCAGAGGAGGTGGAGCAAGAAATTGCAAAAACCGCCTCGTGGATAGAACCGCTTAAAAAGCAAATGGCTCCATTGGAAAAAAAGATTCGCAAGGCCAAATAAGTCAGCATAATATTCAAGTAAGCGCATCAGCAATGGTGCGTTTTTTTATGAATGAGATTTAATGGTGGCGAGGGGAGATAAAAAAAGAAATTCTAGGACCTGATAGCGGGTATTAAATAATAATTAAATTAAATACTTATTATTTAGTAATAAAATTTTGAACCACCGCTAGTATTTTGACCCGCGTCTTATTATAGGGAACCCTCTTTCCTCTATATAGGCATGTCGTACAATATATCTTTTACGACACTAATATAGGGAGAAAGGGCTCTTTTAATAAAGCCCTTCCCTCCAGTTATTTATTTTTAAGAGTATCTATAAGTGGCAAAATTATTTTATCTAGAATAATATCTTTACCAATATATTTTGTTGGAGCTTTCAAATAATTTTCCCAAGCATATATTACCTTTTTTGTTACATATGATATGTTTTCTTGAGTTTCTGGCTTTTCAATAATCTTTCTTACATCAATTCCGTAATAACCCAAAATTATTAATGCTATCACTATTAGTATTATCCAATTTATTAGACCTTGTTGCTTATTTCTCATATGTTTAATATTTTAACACATTTAAATGCGTTTATAAGAATTTTATAAGAATGATAGGGGGTTTAGATAGGCTTTTGGATCAGCTAGAGGCATAAGTACACCTTTACAATTCACACTACCAGGCAAGTTTGTGACTCTAACTCCTTCAGAAGCATAAACTCCAAAGTGTAAGTGTGGACCAGTTGAGTATCCTGTATTACCACTGTATCCGATAAGTTGACCTGTTGTAACTTGGTCACCGTTCTTAACAATTTGTAATGAAAGATGTGCGTACAATGTTGAAAGACCATTTTTATGTTTCACCATTATCCATTTTCCATAGGAATAGCATCTTGGTGCAAGATCAGTGTTTGCAACACCTATAACTGTACCTTCAAGTGCAGAATAAACTGGTGTACCTATAGATGCTGCAAAGTCTACACCCGTATGGCCTTTACCGTTATAAACCTGAGGATTTTTGGTTGCAAATGGGGTATTGCCGAAGTATTGTGTTACCTTTAGTTTCTGTAGAGGGTTAGACAATATTCCAGTACCTGAATGGGGTATTTTTGATGGATCAATGGCTATCTTTAGGGCAGATTCATACTCTGCTAGTTCCCTCTCAAATTCTTCTTTTTGGGACTGTTTTGCACTTACTATTTTTTTATAATTTGCTTCTGTGTTTTTTGTTGATTTTAAAATTGCATTTTGTTCAGCAACAGTATCAGCTATAATTTGCTTTTGATTCGTTAATTCTTTTTCAAGAGCAAGTAATTCATTTTTCTTCTTTAGTGTACTTGTTTTATTTGATTCTAGTGAATTCTTTATTGTATTTAGTTCATATATTCTTTCTCTTACTTTTGTTTCAAGAGAAGATAGTTCATCTATACCAGACCAAGTATCAGAGAAACTCTTTGCTCCAAGTATGCTTTCCAAAGTAGATTTTTCTGACATTATTTTTATATTTGAAAGGGACTGGGATATTACCCTTTTACTATCGGTTATCCTTTCCTTCTTATCCCCTATTTGGGATGTAAGTTCTTTTATTTCTAGATTTGTAGCAAAGATTTTATTTTCAGTTATAGATAGATCTGCCTCAAGTTTCTTTTTTGATAAAGACAATTCAGCTAAAGTCTTTTTCAGTGAATCTGCTTCTTTACCCAGAGACTCTATTTGACTCTGATAGCCTCTTATCTCCTCCTCCAATTGCTTTATATTGTTATTCCTTTGATCTATCTTTGCTTTTATATCATCTACTACAGTTTGTGCAGACAAATTGCCCACAAAGATAAAATATATCAATACAGGAAGGAGTTTTGTATAAGTTTTGCTATATAGTTTTATAACCATTTTATCTTGCAATTATAACAAAAAAGCACCTTTGCAGGTACCTTTTTGTTTTGTTTCGAGATAAAGATATTATCCCTTTATTTCTGTAACACTTGATGTTGCTCTAAATAGCTTCATTATTGTATTACCCTTTGAATCCTTCAATTCCATATCCTTCTTTGCATCAAACTTCTTATCTCCATCATCAGTATGTAGTACTGCATAGTACAACATACCTTCTTTTGTATTTTCAGTTAGATTTACTTTACCTGGGTTAATTCCCTTAGCAAAATATGCTGATCCAATAGCATCACCTAGTTTTCCATTGTTATCCTTATGTACAACAACCCATCCTGGTGCTGAAAACTGTGCTGATGAGATATAAACTATGTTTCCTGGATATTGATCTGAAACTGTAACACGGTTTACTTCATTTCCTGTTGTATCAGTTGAAGTTGTTGTGTCTACAGGAGTGTTTGTTGAAACACTACCGTCACCTCTAAACATATAATAACCAAGAACTATTAGTATGATTATGACTATAACGGTCACAACCCACTGCCAGCCCTTTATACCTGTATTTGGTTCCATAAATTTATTGTTAAATAGTTAATAATTTAAATTTAGTACCCTGATAGTGTATCATATTTTCTACGCATGCTCCAGTGAAATTTCGAGTAAAACATCAGCTATTTTCTTGCTAGCGTCAGAATGGCCGAACTGCTTGGCGGAAATAGACATCCTTTCCGAAATATGATGATTATTTATGATTCTGTCAATCTCTGACACTAAAATATGAGAACTTAGATTGTATTCCTCGATAACTGTACAAGCACCGCTTCTTGCATAAGAAAAGGCATTGTCTGTCTGATCGTGGCTGATTTCTTTTGGCAAAGGAATGATAATAGATGGCTTACCCCATGAAGCTATCTCAAATATTGTAGATCCAGCACGAGAAACTATTACATTTGAGACACCAGCAGACATTCTCATAGATAAATCATTCAAATAATCAAAAGGATGATATCTATTTATCCTTGTATTGTTTTGTAGGACTACTGAAACAGTTTGTTTTACTGATTCAAAGTTATTTCTACCAGTTTGATGTATGATCTGATATCTTTCGACTAGATCTGGTAGAGATGATATGACCGCATCGTTTATCTTTTCAGAACCTTGAGAACCTCCCAAGATAAGTATCGTAGGTATATTTTCTTCTAGGTTTAGGAATTCTCTAGCTCCATTTGTCATGATATCCCTGACCTCATTTCTTATAGGTAATCCAGTTAAAGCAACTTTTTCTGTTGGGAAAAATTCTATAGCTTCAGGGTAGGACACAGCTATTTTTCGAGCAAATTTAGCAGCCCATTTATTTACTATTCCTGGACTTGTATCAGATTCATGTATTACAACTGGGATTTTAAGTAATTTTGCGGCTACCAAAGCTGGGAAACTTCCATGACCACCTTTTCCAAATACAACATCAGGATATATTCTATACATTTGGATAATAGCAACAATTATTCCGTATGCAGTTTTGAATAAATCTATAAAGTTTAAAATAGAAAAATATCTTCTCCATTTTCCACATGGTACTGAAATAAATTCAATATCATTATCAAATAATGCTCTAGGATTGTATTTACTTGGTGCCATAAAATACAGTGTCGGGTTTATTACCTTTTTTTCTTTTGCTCTATCATATAGAGCTTCTGCTATTGCGATAATTGGGTAAAAATGTCCCCCACTTCCTCCACCAGTAAATAATATTTTCATTTTTTTATATTGTTTTTTGGAATTTTGAAATATTTGCAACTATACCAACTGCAAGTAGTGTAACTATAAGTGCTGTTCCTCCATGACTTATAAATAACAATGGCATTCCTGACAGAGGCAGTATACCAACCATTGAAGATATATTCATGAATGATTCTGTAACTATAAGTATAACAATTCCAATAGTTGTGAGTCCACTCCACATATCTGGTGCTCTTATTGATATTCTAAAACCTCTTATAACAAAAGAAATAAACATTAGAATAATTATTACACTACCTATAAAACCAAATTCTTCTGCAGCTACAGCAAATATCGAGTCCCCGATAGGTTCTGGTAAATAATTAAACTTTTGTACACTTTGTCCATAACCTCTACCAGATATCTGACCTGAACCGATTGCTATTAGTGATTGCTGAATCTGATAACCAGAGCCTTGGGCATCGATTGAGGGATTTATAAAAGTAGCAATTCTTTGTTTTATATATGGTCTTGAATATGCCAAACCTCCAACAAGTATAAGTAATGATAGAACAAGTAATAAAAGATCTCTTATCCTAGCTCCACTTGCAAAAAGCATAGCCAATCCAGTACCTGCAATAACAACAAGTGTGTCTGTGTCAGATTGAAATATGAGAAGAATACTTAAAAGCCCTAATATAACAAGATAAGGTAAAATGCCATGTTTAAACGTTTTCACTTTATCTTTTGAGAATGATAGCCAAGATGCAAAATATATAATGAAAGCGACTTTCAAAAATTCTGATGGTTGAAATGTGACGAAACCAAGATCTATCCATCTACTAGCTCCACCATGATGCAGTGTAAAAGCTGGAATAAATAAAAGTAAGTTTATTAGAATTGCAGATATAAAAATATAAAATGAATATTTCTTTAGTATTTTATAATTAAATTTGGACATTATAAAAAATACAATAAGCCCCAAAGATAAACCTATAGTTTGATTTAATGCTACAGATTTGAAACTGGCTCCATCTCTTGCAAGTAGTCCAAGTGATGCGGATGAAAATATAAAAAAACCTGCAAAAGTTAATACTAAAATCGAGATTAAATAAATTTTATCTATTCCAGATCTTTCACTCATGATCTTTATTTGTTATTTCTTTATCATTTTCTGAAACTACTTCTTTCATGGTATTTATCTTTTTTCTTATTTCTTCATATTCAGGTATATCGTCTATTTTTGTAAGTCCTAGATGGGTAATCAATTCCATACTTGGCTTATATAGATAACTTCTTGCATCTTTATCATTCTCTACTCTTTCAACTAGACCTCTCATAACTAGATTTCTTACGATAAATTGAGAATTAACTCCTCTTATATAGTCTATCTCTGCCCTACTTACTGGACCCTGATAAATAATTATTGAAAGTGTCTCAATTCCTGCTTTACCCAAGTCACGGTTTAATTCTTCTTTTCTTATTTTTTCAATTAAATCAGAAGCCATCTTTGAACTTGCAAGTGTATATTCGTCTTCATATTGGATAAGTGATATTCCTCTACCATTCAATTCATTTGAAAGTATATCTAGAGCTTTCTTAACATTTTCCTCTTTTTCTTCAACAAGAGATGATATCTTTTTTATTGTTAAAGGCTCTGCTTTGTAGAAAAGCAATGCTTCAATCTTTTTTGATAGTGTAAATTCGCTATTTCCCATATATTAATTATACCTCGGAATAGAAACATTTTTTGTTTCCATGTTGATATCACCGAAGTTTTTATCTTGAGTTACATCTATAACCCCCTGCTTTACAAGCTCTAGCATAGCCAAGAAACTTACTATTATATTTACCTTTTCTTCTTTATGTTCTTTTGTAAAATCAGTAAAACTCATTCTTAGTCCTGATGTGATTCTTTGAGTAAGACTGTTTATTGTTTCTTCTAGACTAATTATCTTTTTCACAAAGGCTTTCGGTATATTTTCCTTTTTTGGAATACTATTTATTATATTTTTTATACCAGATAGAAGATTATCCACGGTCATAGATTTGTGTGGAGAAAATACTGGCTCAAGTTTTCTATCACCCTCTTGGGTGTAAAGTACATTTTTACCAAATATTTTATTTATATTTTGTCCCGCATCCTTTATTTCTTTATATATCCTCAGTCTAGTTTCTAGATCAAATATACCCTGCTCCTCTTCTTCAGTTAAAGTAAGAGTGGGTAATAAGGATTTTGATTTAATTAAAAGAAGAGTGGATGCAATTAAAATAAATTGAGCAGAGTCACCCATAGATTCCCTATTGTTTCCACGATTTAAACCCTCGACGTATTTTATAAAGTCATCAGTAACTTTTGAAAGAGAAATATCATTTATGAGAAGTTTTCTTTTCTCAATAAGATCAAGTAAAAGTTCGAGTGGACCTACGAAACTTTCAGTTTTAATTTCAAACATTACTAAATAATAATCTAAATTCCTTCTTTCCTCAATTCCTCTATCACTTTCTTTGTTGATTTTGATAGTTTCTTTGGCATATCTATATTTACAGTTATAAGTAGATCTCCTCTTTTATTGCCCCTTTCATGCGGTACGCCCTTTCCTCTTACTCTTAGTACTTCCCCATGAGCTACACCTTCAGGTATGTGTAGATCTATCGTTCCGTCCAATGTTTCTATAGGAATATCACCTCCCAAAAGTGCTGTTGAAAGTTTTATATTTAAATTCATGACAATATTGTCATTGTCTTTTTCAAATACTTCATGTTCTTCAACATGTATCTTCACGTATAGATCTCCCGGTTGACCTCCAGATACAGCCTCACCCATTCCTACTAGTCTCACCATTTCCCCATCATTAACTCCTGGAGGAATCTTTACTGATATTTCATGTCTTCCTTCTGTTATTCCTTCACCTTTACATGTTGAACATTTTTCTTTTGGTATTTCACCTTTTCCTTTACATTCATCACAAACTCTTGTTGTAGAAAATGCACCCATGAAAGTCTTTTTTGTTTCATGTAACTTTCCTTTACCTGCACATACTGTACATGTTTTACTTCCTGATCCAGGTTTACCACCTGTTCCATTACATGTACTGCAATTTGCTGATTTTGTAAGAACGATATCACGCTCAACTCCGAACACTGATTCTTTAAATGAAATTTCAATATCAATAGAAATATCTCTTCCTCTTTTCGTTCTTCTCTGCCCACCACCAAATATATCTCCAAATATATCTCCGAGATCAAACTCCACACCACCATTTTGACTAAAGCCTGAAAAGTCAAAACCTCCGAAACCTTGTCCGCCAAATCCTCCTTGTCCTGGATTGAACCCTGCACCAGCTTGTCCGTAGGTATCATATTGTTTTCTTTTATTGTCATCTCCCAAAACACTATATGCTTCACTAGCCTCTTTAAATTTTTGATTGGAAGTCTCACCACCACCTTTATCTGGATGATGTTCGTGGGCAATCTTTCTAAATGCCTTTTTTATATCGTCTTTTGAAGCGCTTTTATCCACGCCTAGGATTTTGTAATAGTCTTTCATTGGTAGTAAATGATAGCAAATCTGAAGGATAGTTAGTATTGACTACACTGTATTATGATGTTACTTTTAGAAAAGATAGTTGCCTAGCTATTTGGACTATATGACGTAATCGTATTACGTACTTATGTACATCAAAAGTGTACATTTGTGGACAAAATCCCTTGAGTTCGGCCAAAAGCCAAAATGGCATTGAAAAATGACTGCAAAAGAAGCAAAAGCGAAGTATGCGGAATTGCAAGAAATGATTAGTCCCGACTACAGGAGTATTCTGGATGTCTGGCAGAAAAATATGGCAGTGGATATTCCAAGTCTCATAGCTGAGCTCAGATCTAAGGAGAAAAAAGTCAATTTTAGATTACTAACGTCAATACCTATATGCATAACAATTATTAATATGTTTATAGTAGGACTAGGTGGTTTGGGTTTGGTTGTGAAGTTGTTCAGTAGAAACTATCCTTTTGTCTTTTTTGTATTAACCATTATTGCAGTATTTTCATCAACATATCTGATCTCAATGATTAGGGATACATGGTGCTCAAAAGTAATTCAAGATAAAAACCAAGCAAGCACGTCAGTATATTGTTTACTCTTCGAGCTCGGAAGGGATCTGTGTTACTTCAAAGAAAGTGATTTTGCAAATGGTTATGCCGTTGATGATAAAACTTTTGGTGGCGCCATATTGTACACAGCATTAAAAATAGTTCAACTTCAAAATAGTTTGCTTAGCCTCAGTGCTCGAGGTTCGATTTTAGCAAACCTTGCTTTAGTCGCCAGAGAATCGTCTGATCTGATAAAGCTTAATCAGATTATGGATGAACAAATAAGGTCAGCAAATAAGTTCGGTAAACTCTTTGATAGAAGTGCAATACTTCGTGATGCTTCAAGAGTTTAGTTCAATTAATACAATTTAGTTACAAAACCGGCCTCTCCTTGCGAGATAAGCCGGTTTTTTTATTGATTACACAAAGTACTTTTGGTAAAATATTCATACAGGCGGCGTGTTGAGGTTGAATCAAGCTCACGCCAATATATGTATCATATACTGCGCATGCGTATGTATGTGAAAACATCCTGATGATGAACCACGGTTCATCTGCATAAGGGCGACTTAGTCCATAGGGAACCTAATATACTTGGTGTAGTAAATTAGAGAGTTGCGCTTGTTATGTAGCACCACTGGCGCACTCAACCTGCGCCTTTTTTCTTTATATTGATAAGTTATAATATTTGTGGTATAAGGTCAGAAGAAAAAGAACAACTAAATACCATTAAGATGAAAAATATTGCTGAATTACTCAACAGGCACGGCATGAGCAATCAAGTTAAAATCCACGCAACCTGCCCCACGGAAGTAATAGGAGAAATTTTATTTCACTCCAATGAATTCGATGTGCATTATGTAACTTCTGGGTTTTCTGATGGTATTCCAAGAGTATTTGTTATTCCTGCACTTGGTAAGGGTAATACTATCGAGGCCATATTGGATGTTGTGTTGCCTAAGAAAAGAGCTAAAGATTTAGTCTCAGAACTATCAGATAAGTCTCCACTTGAGATATTGATGGATGCTTTGGTTGGAAAAGCAATCTTTCCTAAGCTTGCTCCGTTTGATAAGTTTTCAACAAAAGAAACTCCAGAAGTTATAAATGATGGAAGCGAATATCAGATTTTGCAGTTTGATATTATCCGCAGAACAACTGCTGAAAAACCACGAATTGATCGTTTTGAAATTGTACCAAAGGATAAAACACGCATAGGTTTTACTGTGGTTACAAGAACATTCCTTGATAATTCCGAAGCTATCAGACTTCATGGGATTTTAACCAAGATCAAAGTTTGAAAGTATAAATTTTTCATCAAAAAACCAGCCTTCTTTCGAAAGCTGGTTTTTGTTTTATTTAATATTTACTTCTTCTCCTTAAACTCCGCATCTCTTACATTATCCCCTTCACTTCCACCTGCATCCCCTCCTTTATTTTGTTCAGGATTTCCTCCTTGTGAATTTTGTTGATTCATATACTGACCTATCTTTTGAAGTTCTGTGGATAATGCTTCGGTGGCTGACTTTATTACATTTGTATCACTACCATCTTTAACCCCTTTTAATGCACTTATTTTGTCTTCTATAGCCTTTTTTAGGTCAGCTGGGGCCTTATCACCTGTATCCTTTAAAGCCTTTTCTGAGGTGTATATAAGCTGTTCAG
>CAZQAQ010000007.1:0-22187 GCA_964591325.1 uncultured Candidatus Saccharibacteria bacterium
TCTTTTAAGAAAAATAAGTATAGGGTCTCTAATCTTAATTATAGGCTTTTCTATCCTACTGTGTGTAAACATTCCTCTCGACAATATGCATGATATGGATATGCATCAAATGCACACTGTTCAAACAGGTAACTCACATATAGAGCATGCAGTGCAACTTTCATTGGCTACCATACCTACAATATTAATTTTGTTATTAGGGTTTATTGCAGTACTGCTATATAAGATATTCTTTGAGGTAAATCTTGTTTTACTTTTTACAAAAAAAGAAATCACCAAACCCCTCTATAGGTCCTACACCTTTAATTTATATAGCCCTCGTTCACCTCCTTTGTATTAATAATTTAATTTATTAATTTAATAATACAAACTAAAATGCAAATGACACACTATATGCAACTTCTTGCAGACAATCAACCTTGGAATCTAATAATATTTATGGCAATCCCGGTGATACTAGCAGAGACTATTGCTGTAACTGAACTGTATATCCTATTTACTAGAGATTTCTCAGGTATAGTAAAAAAGATAAATAAAATAGCGAGTATAATCGTAGGAATATATTTTCTCGGTATATTCCTGTATCTATTTAAAAATGCAGTTATACCTCTTACACTTACAGGTGGATGGAGGGGAATAGCCGATGTAATAGCGGTAGGTTTCTATTTACTAGGTATTGTACCTCTATTTGGTCTTACGCTTATTGAACTTGGTTTCATAAAGAAAAATGCAGTTCAAGAAGAGAAGTTTAAACTACATGCTATTCTGGTTGCAGTATTTCTTGTTGTGGCACATATAGCTATGATATTTGGAATGTTAAATCCAAGTGTTCTAGGTTGGAGTGCAACAAAGGAACCGGTGGTTATGAATGAAAATATGATGGTTAAATAAATAGTTATTCAATCCGAAACAAACAGACGCTCAATGCGTCTTTTTGTTTTGTAAAAGAAATGCCCCGCAAGCTACAGCTTGCGGAGCAAAGGTATTACCTCGTCCACCTAAGAAGTATTTTCTTAATATACCTCTCGACTTCGTCTCTAGAAGTGGGGTGAACATGAGGGTAGTGTCCACCATTAGCGAGTGTGAGTACCTCGGTATCATGATAGCGAACAATGGCTCTGTTTGCCTTCATGCCAATAACAGGATCATCCGAGGTATTGATGATTGCTGAATTCAGACTGAGTGTCCTAAGTGATGGAACCCAATAACCAAATGTTCCACCGATACCAAGTGCTAGCCTTGGTGAATCAGGTGAAAAGGTTAAATCATTTCCTGAAGCAAAATATCTTGCATCAGAATCGACAAGTTGAACTCTTTTGTTTGTAATGAGTCCAACGATATAGTTCCACCTCAAGTTCCTAGCCACAGTCTTTAATGGTAACCACACACCCCTCTGTGGAGAAGGGCATATTGCAACTATACCCAGGACTTTTTCTGGGACCACCATCACCGCTTTTAGTGTGGCTATACAACCAAGAGAGTGACAAACTATAACAGTCTTCTTGTTTGGCTGACTATTTATGAGTTCCCGTACATTTTGCACAAATTCGTGCATGTTTTTTCGATCACTGCCGTATACTGTAGGAAGAACCGTTGCGGTCTTGTTACTTCCTTCAAAACTACTGTACAAAAACTCCCATTCACTCCCATCTCCGCATAAGCCAGAGATAAAAAGTATGTTGGGGTTCTGGATAAGAGCTCTGTTTTTGTTACGAGCCCCTTCGATTGTTTCGATTTTTCTATATGTACTTATTGTTGTCAAAACACACCTCCATGTGTTGTATCTTTGGATATAGTACAATCTATATATACTTATGTCAAATTAACTATTTATAAAATCTTTTATCTTGTTTCTTATAACTATAATATCACTAGGTTCAAACCAGTTAATTCTTTTATCTCTTTTAAACCAAGTCAATTGTCTTTTTGCATAATGCCATATCTCTGTTTTCAATTTCTCTTTCATTTCTTCTAGACTCAGGATATTTTTCAAATACATCGCAATATATCTATATTCCAATCCAAGCTCATCCATTCTTTCAAAAGATAAGCCGTTTTTATTTAAATTTATCACTTCATCAATCATTCCTTCATTTATTCTTTTTTCTAATCTTTTATATATTCTTTTTTTTAGCTCATCACTAGGCAAGTTTAGACCTATAAATAATGCATTGTACTTACTTATATTCTCCAAAGTATTTATTTTAGGAACTTCTCCTATTTCACTAGCAATTTCTATTGCTCTGATTAACTTCCTCTTATTGTTTTTATCTATTGTGCCAACTCTTTCACTGTCTAGATTTGATAGTATTTCAAATAATTCATCATTATTTTTTACTTCAAGTTGTTTTCTAAGTTCCTCATTTGGTTTTACATTTGGTAAAGAGATATCATCAATTAGATTTTGAATATAAAAACCTGTACCGCCAGTTATTATTGGAATTTTACCTTTTTTTACTATTTCAGAAATAGCACTTTCAGCATCATTTTTAAAATCTATTACACTATATCTTTTATTTGGATCAGCTACATCTAAAACATAGTGTTTTATACCTAGCATTTCTTTTTCTGTTATTTTACCTGTTCCAATATCCAAGCCTTTGTATACTTGTCTAGAATCAGCTGAAATTATCTCTCCATCTATCTCTTTTGCAATATTTACTGCCAAATCACTTTTTCCAACAGCAGTTGGACCGAGTATAACAACAACTGGGATTTTTTCTTTCATAAAATATCTGTGCCGCGGGAGAGAATCGAACTCTCATGATGTCACCATCGTACGATTTTGAGTCGTATGTGTCTGCCAGTTCCACCACCGCGGCATATTTACTACATAATGAAGTCTACTAAATTTCCATATAAAATCAAACTATTCTTCCATTATCAAAAATCAAATGATAAAATAGATTTCATGACACAATCACATTATTTCGGCGACTCTATATTTTGGATAGAGACAGAAAAGATAAAACCAAACCCATATCAACCTAGAAGAGAATTTGAAGAAGCAAGACTTCGTGATCTTGCCGACTCTATACGTATGTATGGAATATTACAACCACTTGTGGTTACAAGAAAAGAAGTCGTAAAACAGGATGGGGGTATGGTTGTTGAATATGAACTTATATCTGGAGAAAGACGCCTTCGTGCTTCAAAGATCGCTGGTCTAGCTACCGTCCCTGCACTTATAAGAAATGGTCATGAGGATGCAAAGGTTAAACTAGAATTGGCCATAATAGAGAATTTGCAAAGAGAAGATATAAATTCTGTTGAAAGAGCTAGAGCATTCAATAGACTTATAGAAGAATTTGCAATGACACACCAACAGATTGCTACAAAGGTTGGAAAAAGTAGAGAGTATGTTTCAAATACTCTTCGTATTCTTGCTTTGCCAGATGAAATACTAAATGCATTGTCAGACGGTAGGATATCAGAAGGACATACAAGACCTCTACTTGCTTTGACTAGTAGAAAAGAAGAACAACAAACTCTTTTTAGAGAAATAATTCTTAAAAAAATGAGTGTTCGTGATGCAGAAGCTATAGCAAGAAAAATAGCAACAGAAAGAGCTAGAAAGAAAACTTGGGCTTCAGATCCAGAAATAGTAGAAATGGAAAAGAAATTGAATGAATCACTAGGTACTAGAGTAAGTATAAATACTCGTGATCATGGAAATGGGGGAAGAATAACTATAGATTTTTTCAGCCCAGAAGATATAAAAGTAATATTGGAAAAGCTTTCATCATCTGATGTTGTAGAAAGAGTAAAAGCAAATCCTGCACCAAACATTCCTACAGTTGAAGTTGATCCAAATGAAAGACCTGTTGATGATAGACCTTTCAAAGAGGTTGTTCAAGATGAGAATGAGGAAATATACTCTATAAAAGATTTTGTAGTATAAAATATATTTAATTTATTTATATCCTACAGTTTTTCGACTGTTTTTAACTATTTCTTTTCTGTCTTTTTAAATCTGAATCCACCTTTTCTTACAGCTTTTGGTTGGCTAAATATTTCTATAGCTCTTTCTAGAGTAATATCATAAGGGTTGTCAGAACCTTTTAGTGATCTAAAGTCTCCATCACATACAACATATGGTCCAAATCTACCAACGTTCGCACTTATATCTTTCTGATTCAAAGGATTTACACCAAGTACTCTAGGCAAACTCAAATACTTCAAAGCATCAGATAGAGTTACTTTTGTTAAGTCCATATTTTTTGGAATAGATGCCATTCTAGGTTTCAAAGCTGTAACATCTCCTTTTTTCTTTCTACCTTTTGGTTTTTCAACTTTTTCTCCAAGTTGTACATAAGGCCCAAATCTTCCTACAAGAACGTATATTGGTAAATTTGTTGCAGGATCTATTCCTATTGGTTCATCCTTTTTTATTTCTGTACCATCTATTGTCAGAGCTCCATCACAATCTGGATATGTTGAACAAGAAAGGAATTTTCCACCACGACCTAGCTTTATAACCATAGCACTACCACATTTTGGACATTTGTATTTTGAATCTGCATCACCAAGGTTTGTTATTTTTGCTTCTTTTTCTTTTATTTTTACTTCTTTTGCTAAAGGTAAGTATATTTTTTTAAGTGTAGCAACATACTCTTTTGTTCCATTTGCTATATCATCTAGAGAATCTTCCATTTCAGCTGTAAAAGAGTCATTTATATAGTGCATAAAGTTTGCTTCAAGGAAACTTGAAACAACATCTCCAGTGTCTGTCGGTTTTATACTTTTATTTTCTTTTTCTACATAACCACGATCTTCTATTGTTTTTATTATGCTTGCATATGTAGAAGGACGACCGATGCCTCTCTTTTCAAGTTCTTTAACCAAACCTGCTTCTGTATATCTTGGAGGTGGTTCTGTCTTTTTTTCATCACTAAATATATTTATAAGTGTAAGTGGATCACCCTTTTGGAGTTTTGGTAATTCTATATCATCACCTTTGCCTTCTTCATCAGCAAGTAACCAGCCAGGGAATAGAGTTCTTGATCCATTTGCATGAAAATTTGGTATATCATTTGAATCAATATTTGCAATTACTTTTGTTCTCAATATTTCTGCATCAGTCATTTGTGATGCAACTGTACGTTTCCAGATAAGTTCATATAGTTTCTTTTGTTCAGGATTTATTCCTGCAGACAGAACGCTTACATGAGAAGGTCTTATAGCTTCGTGAGCCTCCTGTGCATTTTTGCTTTTTGTACTATATGTTCTAAAAGAAAGATATTCTTTACCATATTTTTTCTCAACTACAGAAGCAATCTCTCCCAAAGCTTGCTTTGAAAGATTTGTACTGTCTGTACGCATATATGTTATATGTCCTGCTTCATATAGCTTTTGAGCAATCATCATTGTACGTGAAGGAGCAAAGCCTAAACGTGAACTTGCTGCTTGTTGCAGAGTAGATGTAATAAAAGGTGCACGAGGTTTCTTTTTTTCTTTGTTTTCTTCTGTATCTACAACTATCCATTTTCCATTTTGACCTTTGCTTATTATATTTTCCATTACCTTTTTATCGGTAGGTTCGTCTGTACACAAGACTTCTAGGTTTTCACCCTTTTTTGTTTTTATATTTGCTTTTATTACCCAATATGGGTGAGAGATAAATGAGCGTATTTCACGTTCACGCTCCATAACTATGCGTAGAGCGGGGGATTGTACACGACCAGCAGATAGTCCGTAACGAACTTTTTTCCATATAAGTCCAGATAGATCATAACCAACTAGTCTGTCCAGTACTCTACGTGCTTCTTGAGCAATACGAAGATTTTGATCGATCTTTCTAGGATTTTCCATTGCTTCTGTAACTGCTTCTTTTGTGATTTCATGGAAAACAACTCTTTTTGGATTTTTTAGTTTTGTCGCTTCAGCTATATGCCAGGCAATAGCTTCACCTTCACGATCGGGGTCGGTTGCAAGTATTACCTCATCAGCTTTATCAGCCAATTCTTTTATTTCAGCTACAACTTTTTCCTTTCCTGGAGAGATTTCATAATGAGGAATAAAGCCACCTTGTATATCGATAGCTTTTTTATTACTTTTTGGTAAATCTCTTATGTGACCAACTGATGCTTTTACAGTGTACTTACCATCTAGGTATTTTGAAATTGTTTTTGCTTTTGCAGGTGACTCAACTATAAGTAGTTTCATTTTGTTTCGCACATATTATATGTGCCATATTTGTAAGTATTACATGGGAATAGTAAAAGAGGCAAATTTTAAATTAAAAAATATTTTATTTAAATTATTAAAAAATACAAAAATCTCAGTAATATAGCCATTTTTAGATTTATATGGTATGGTTATTTTAAGATATTTCTTATACAAAGTATCTCTAAAACTAAATAAATGAATAATTTCAAGAAACCACGTTTCAGTAACGGATTTAAGAATAAGGAAAATAGAGATAATAGAGGCTCTGGTAACGACTTTAGGCCTGTAACAATGCATAAAGCAGTATGTGCAAGTTGTGGTAAGACTTGTGATATACCTTTCAAACCTACAGGTGATAAACCAGTATATTGTCGTGATTGTTTTGCTGGAAGAATGGCTATGGGTGGAGATAGATCAAAGAGAAGAGATCCAAGAAAAAATGGTTATACAAATAGAGATAGCGGATTTGGTAATAGAGAAAATTTCTCTAGAGATAATTTTTCAAATTCAAAAAATAGTAATGATGATTTGAAAAGACAAATTAATCTATTGAACGATAAAGTTGATAAATTGGCATACTCTTTGTCAAAACTAATTAATTCAAAGAAAAATGGGTTTAATGAAGAGGAAATATAAGATTAAAAAAACTGTTTGGCGTTGGCCTGGGGATATGGGTTGGCATTTTGTAAGCCTAGATAAAGAAATGTCACAAGATATAAGAGGTATACATAAAAAAGGTTTCGTAAAGATCGAAGCAAAAATAGGTAAGACAAAATGGAATACTTCTTTATTTCCACATAATGAAAATAATATATACATAATGTCTATAAAGAAGTCTGTTAGAAAGAAAGAGGGTATATTAGAAAAAGATATAGTCGAAATAGAGTTTAATTTGTTATAATAAACTCACTCTAAATCTATTTGAGCAAAATAATAAAAAAGAAAAAGTAATATTCCATATGGATGGAGATGCCTTTTTTGTTGGAGTAGAGATAGCAAAAAATCCAAAATTAAGAGGGATGCCCGTCGTAACAGGAGAGGAAAGAGGTATAGTGTCTGCACTTTCATATGAAGCAAAAGCTTTAGGTGTAGTGCGTGGTATGCCAATATTTAAAATAAAAAAAGAGTTTAAAAATGTAATAATTCTTCCTGGAGACTATAGATCATATGCTGTATATTCAAAAAAGATGTTTGATATAGTTCGTAGATATACCGACAGTGTTCAAGAATACAGTATTGATGAATGTTTTGCGGATCTTACAGGTTGGGATAAGCCACTGAAGATGTCTTATGAGGAAATTGCAAAAAATATAAAAAAAGATGTTCGTAAAGAACTAGATCTATCTGTTTCTGTAGGTCTTGCACCTACAAAAGTCCTAGCAAAACTTGCTTCAAAGTGGCAAAAGCCTGATGGACTTACTTTCATATATAAAGAAAATATAGAATATTTTTTAAAAAATACTTCTATAGAAAAAGTCTGGGGTATAGGTCCTAGCACATCAATTTTTCTTAAAAAGAAAGGGATAAAAACAGTTTTTGATTTTGTAGAAAAAGATAGGGATTGGATAAAAGAGAATCTATCTAAGCCCCATGAGATTATTTGGTATGAATTAAAAGGGGAAAGTGTAATAGATATTGATTCAGATAAAAAAACTCTATATGGATCAATACAGAAAACCAGATCATTTCATCCTTTTACAAATGATAAAGTATTTTTATTATCTCAACTTTCAAAACATATAGAAGATGCTTGCAATAAGGCTCGATATTATAACTTGGTTTCAAAAGAAGTTTATATATTCTTAAAGACAAAAGATTTTTCATATAAAAGTACAAGGTTTACACTTCCTTTACCATGCAATTCTCCTGAAATAATATTGAAACAAGCGATCGATAGTTTCGAAAAGATTTATTTTAAAGAATTAAAGTATAGAACAGTTGGAGTAACTTTATCTGGTCTTATTCCAAAACATGCTTCTCAAAATGATCTTTTTGGTCAGAGTAATTATGTAGACAAATTTGAGTTTATTCATAAAAAGATAGATAAATTGGAAGAAAAATACGGTAAGAGAATAGTTTATCTAGCTTCTACAAAAAATGCTTTGGATCATAAAGAAAAAGGTACCGATGCTGATGATATAGAAAGAGATTTGTTGTTTCTATAAACTTTTTTCAATCAGCCATATTCTACTAAATCTTGTCCAAGATTTTTCTACAGTATTAAAAGGTAATTTCATTATAAATCTATTATCATGCTCTGGAGTTATTTTGGTGTAGTCAATAGAATAAGCTTTATGAGTATCAAAAACATATAAATTATCTTTATCGTATCCGTAAACAAACATTACGTGATCTATAAGTCCTCCTAGACTAATGGAGATATCTATACCGACTATTTTCCCATCATCTATCCTATTTTTTAGGATTTCCATAGATTCTGAGAAATTTTTTGGAGCTTTGAAAAATAGAGAATATACAATATCTAAGTAGGATTTTATTTTTATGGAATTAATTGTTAAAAAATATCCTTTACCTGATAGTAATTTAGGAATATTTTTAAAGGTTAAACCAGTCCATATCAACGAAGATGGCAATCTTAGACCAAATATATTATTTTTTTCTATATTTACTGGGTTAAAATTATT
Source organism: uncultured Candidatus Saccharibacteria bacterium (assembly GCA_964591325.1). Classification (GTDB taxonomy): domain Bacteria; phylum Patescibacteriota; class Minisyncoccia; order Phycocordibacterales; family PALSA-1337; genus CAIOGI01. The sequence continues at coordinate 8,814 of CAZQAQ010000007.1, forward strand.
TGGGTTAAATTCTTCTGGATCAATAAAGTTGAGTACATAGTATAGAAAGTCCCTACCACATCTGTTTTTTACTAAAAATCCATTTATATTTTTCTCTCTATTTACAAACCCAAATTTATTTAAATCTAGGTTAATATGATTTGAGATTTCTATATTTTCCATAACAAATTTATATCACTAAATAAAGATTAAGTCATCATAACCCCTTTATCTCAAGTCCTGTTAGGGCAATGTTAAAATCTTTTATATTTAAATTACTTTCTTCCATCAATTCATTTATATTTTTTATACCTCTAGACTTTATTTCATAAACTATTCTTTCATTTTCTGTAAGATCTATCGGTAGTTTAGTTTGTGTATTATCTGTTCCATTTTCCTTTTTATTTATATTTAACATCTCTAGTATATCTTCACTATCTCTTATTGGTATTGCTCCAAGACGTAAAAGCATATTTGGTCCAACTGAAAGAGGGGACAATATACTTCCTGGAACTACTCCGAGTTCTCTATTGTAGTCACTAGCATGTTTTGATGTTATAAGAGTTCCACTTTGTAATTCAGCTTCTATTATAAGTGTTGCATGAGATATACCTGCCATAAGTCTATTTCTTTTTGGGAATGTCCAAATATTACCTTGTTGCATAATTTCAAATTCAGATATAAGACCACCACCTCTATATACAATGTCTCTGGCTAGGTTTATATGATTTTTAGGATATAACACACTCTCATCGAGGCCTGACCCAGGAAATGCAATAGTCTGTATATTGCAATCAAGTGCTGTTCTATGAGCTATGCTATCTATACCAAGTGCTAGACCAGAGACTATAGATATATTGTATCCAGATAATCCTTTAATTAATTTTTCACAAACAGCTTTGCCGTATTCTGAATGTTTCCTAGAACCAACGATTGCCAATATTTTATTACCAACATCAGGCAACTTTCCTTTCAAATAAATTTTATCTGGTGGATCATTTATCTCCTTAAGTAAAAAAGGGAATTCATCTTCTGTTTTATTTATAATCTTTATTTCCATATATTTAATATAAGATATTGAGATAAAGAAATAATAAAATTTAAATCATAAAATCCTTTGACATTACAGATATAACTGTGATATAAAAACTACGGACAAATATATGCATGGAGGTAATATATATGAGGAAAAGAAAATATACTGCTGTTTTCATTCTTGCTGAAATAACGGGTCTATCAGGTGATAGGCAAAAACTGACCGCCCGCGTGACATCACAAGGAGAACATCACCACAAAGAGGTGGTGCTTGATCTCGATCAAAAGTTTAGGTTTGAAATCACAACGAATGGAGTTACATTTTCGAAGACTCCCGACGCTTCTTCGGTTGAAGTTGGTACTGAAGTGGTATTCGTAATTAGTACTGATGAATCTGACGATCAGGACGGATTAGGGAAACTTCATGCTTCGAATTGGGGTTTGGCAGAGAGCTACAGGAGGTTGAGGCATGAAGAGGCTCAAAGGATCCAGAGGGAAAAACTGGATCGCAAACCTTCGCAAACACCACCACGCCCTTGTTTCGGGGGTTTTACTCACATTTAATTTTCATTATTTTTTTCAAAGCCGGAACAGTCCGGCTTTTTCTTTTATAAAACAGTTTATTTTCACAGTATTTTATTCAATAAATCTTTTTAATATAATATTGACATTACGTGTATTATATGCTAATATATTAGTGTCAGCCGAATTGTTCGGACTGATATAATAGTACATTGTAATGTCGGTATTGTCGGTATACGGCATGGAGGTGCCGTCAAATGAATAATATGGTTAAATTCGGTGTTGTGACCAAGGTCTGCAAGGGTTACGCCTTTGCAAGAGTCATGGACAATGCGGGGACTGTTACTGCCAAGGAGGTATTCCTCGGCTATCGACAGTTCGTCGTAGTTGATGAGGATCAAGCAGTGCCTTGGCTCACAGACATCCTTGATGAGGTGACAGAACCGAAGAGTGGCGACTATGTTGCCTTCTTGTACGATATTCACCCGGTCCACCGCGGTGGCGCAACCCCTGCATACAAGTGGGGGGTGCTGTTGAATCAAGATTCTGACCACACTTCTGCTTATGGGGTTTACAACGGCCCCCTTATTGAAGCTCATTCGTTGGGACCTGTAGTGGATCCTGCCGAGATCGATCGGTTGGCCAAGTCGACCTGTGGTCAGAACGGTGTGAAGCACCATCGGCCGGATGAGAATCCTGCGTACTCGAAGCCTCATCGCGGTGTTTCGAACCGCACCAATCCTAACCAGCGTCACAACAGGCGTCGGCAGTATTCCGGTCAAAATCACCAAAATGGTGGTGGTGAACGGGATCAGGGAGCGCAACAGCAGATGGAAGCCCCCAGTCTTCGACATAAGGACCATTTGGCTTACATCGTTACTTGAATGACGGTAAGTGGTACAAAAAGTACCAAGCAAGGCCGAGGAACGCAGTTCCTCGGCCTTTTAATCTATTTAAATAGACTTTTATATACATATATAAATAATACAAATGATCAAATAGTTCAATATATTTTTTCCATATTTTTAACAATAGAGGTTTTGCCAGTTACTGTATTTTCTGATACTATTTAGAAAAATAAAATACAATGTTAGATATAAAATTCATCAGAGAAAATAAAGAAATAGTAAAAGAAGGAGTAAAGAAAAAGCATGTAAAGATCGATATAGATGAACTTGTCGGACTTGATGATACTCGTAGAGTCCTTCTTACTGATATAGAAAAGAAGCGTGCAGAACAGAATGCTATGAATAGCAAAATTCAACGTGCTAGTGAAGAAGAAAGAAGAGTGCATATAGAATCAATGAAGCATGTAAAAGCAGGTCTTGATGAAGAGGAAGAAAAACTAAAGGAAGTAATGAAGAAGTGGCAAACACTTATGCTTCAAGTTCCAAATGTTCCAGATATGTCTGTTCCAGATGGTGATACAGATGCTGAAAACAAAGAAATAAAGACTTGGGGTGATAAAACAAATTTTAATTTTGAACCAAAGGATCATATTGAGCTAATGACAGCTCTAAAAATGGCTGATTTTGAAAGAGGTGCAAAGGTTCACGGTTTTAGGGGATACTTTTTAACTGGCGATGGAGCTAGATTGTGTTTTGCAATATGGAGTTATGCTCTAAAGTTCTTTGGAGATAAAAATCTAATGCCTATTATGACTCCAACTATTGTTAGAAAAATGGCACTTTATGGTACAGCGCATCTTCCTGGAGATGTAGAAGATTTTTATATGACACAGGATGGTGATGTTTTGGCAGGTACTGCCGAAGTGCCACTTATGTCTTTTCATGGAGATGAAACTTTGGATAGAAGTGAATTACCAAAAAGATATTTAGGTTTTTCTCCTTGCTATAGAAGAGAAGCTGGTTCACATAGTAAAGATGTTAAGGGACTTATAAGAGTTCATGAGTTTTTCAAATTTGAGCAACTAGTATTATGTGAAGCAAGTCATGAAAAATCTGTAGAAATTCACGAGGAATTGAATAGAAATACAGAAGAATTTATAGAATCTCTAGGTATACCATATAGAACAGTATTGAATTGTGGTGGAGATCTAGGTCTAGGTCAGGTTAAGAAATATGACATTGAACTTTGGGTGCCAAAGGAGGGTAAGTATAGAGAAATATCTTCTGCTTCATATTTCCATGATTTCCAATCAAGAAGATTAAATATAAAGTATAAGGATGAAGAAGGAAAATCACGTTATGTTCACTCACTTAACTCAACTGCAATACCGACTCCTAGAATACTTGTTTCTCTTATAGAGAACTATCAACAAGCAGATGGAACAATAAAGATACCAGAAGTATTGCAACCTTACTTTGGAAAAGATAAGATTGCTTTAAATGTCACTCTATAAACGTTCAAAGGTAATACGCTCGCCAAAATACATAGAAAAAAAGAGAAAAATAAAAATACTTCTCTCTGTTTTATTTCCTATATCGATATTGTCTGTTTTATCGGCTTTAATTCTATTTATTAGATCTGACTTTTTTATTATTGATCAAATAAATATTTCTGGATCTTCTGATACAAATAAAGTATTGAATGAAGTAAATAATCTTATTTCAGGAAATTATATAAAAATATTACCAAAATCGAATATAGTAATATTCCCAAAACAAGACATTGCCTCAACAACAAAAAGCCTATTTAAAGAAATAGAGACAATATCTATACATAGATCAGGTATAAGTTCTATTTCTATTGATATAAAAGAAAAAACACCTATTGCAATACTTTGTGACGGTTTTGAAGGTGATAACGATATAAAGTGTTTTTTGATTGATTTTGATGGATTTGCTTATAAACAAGTACAAAATACAAATTACAGTAATTTAAATAAATACTACACAACAGCTCTGACTGATAGTGATATATTAGGAAAAAAGTTTCTTGAACCAAGTAAGTTAAAAGAATTTGATGATTTTATAAAAGGTATATCAAAAATAGGTATTATACCTATGGGTATACTTATAAATGATGGAGGTCAGTATGAAATGTATATAGAAGATACTTTGCATCAAACAAAAAATGCTTCATCCACACCTGTTACTATATATATGAATGATAAAATCTCACTTTCAAAAATACTATATAATTTCCAGGTTTTCTGGAAAAATTATCAAAATACTGTAAAGAATTCAAAACCTTTTGACTATATAGATATGCGTTTCGGTAATACAGTATTTTATGCAACAAAATAGTTTTATTTCCTCTATATTTTCTGCTATTTTTATAGGGTGCATAATCTCGCTTTTTATTTTATTTGCAATATCAAATAAAGATTTACTTTCAAATATTAGAGATTCAAAAATAGAAAATAAAAGTACAGCAAAAAATTATTCTCAAAATGAAGAAGATGAAGATTCTACATTCATTAAGAATTTTAGTAGAGCATATATATACTCAAAGGATTATGAAGGGGAAGTTATAGAGAAAGCTCAAGACTCTCTTCCAAAAAGCTATAAAACTAGAGATATAACTGCAAAGGCATTTGCTGTAGTAGATCTCGATAAAGACATAGTCTTATTACAAAAAGAAACTGATACTCTTTTTCCCATAGCGTCTATCACAAAACTTATTACTGCAGTAGTTGCTGATAATATCTTTAAAGAAAATAAATATATTGAAATAAATTCAAATATTCTTGCTTACAATGGTTCTTCAGCTCATTTTAGAATCGGAGAAAAATTTACCGCTCAAGAATTGTTATATCCATTGCTTATGGTATCGAGTAATGATTCTGCTGAAGCCTTGGCTCAGTCTTATGGAAGAAAAGAATTTATAAAAGAGATGAATAATTTTGTAAATAAGATCGGTGCATATAAAACGTATTTTGTTGATCCTTCAGGTCTATCACCGCAAAATGTATCTACAGTTTCTGATCTTGTAATCATAATGAAATGGATAATTGAACATAAACCAGAAATAATAAACATTACTCTGCTTAAATCAAAAGAGATAAAAATCCACACATGGACAAATCCTACACACTTTCTGAATTTATCAGCTTATAGTGGAGGTAAAAATGGATATTTACCAGAAGCTCTGAGAACATCAGTTAGTCTATGGAGATTAGGTAAAGATAAAAGACTGTATTTGAATGTTATTTTACGTAGTGAAAATAGAGATGCGGATACTTTGAAGGCTCTTGACCTATCCTTCAAATAGTTTTACTTTTTTCTATTTTAAGGTAAGGTAAATATATGAACTTTTGGAAAAAACTAAAAAAACCTATATTTGTACTTGCCCCTATGGCAAATGTAACTGATTCGGCTTTTAGAAGTATAATTGCAAAAAATGGAAAGCCTGATGTTATATGGACTGAGTTTGTTTCTGCAGACGGGCTAATTTCTCCTGGAAGAAAAGTTTTACTCAAGGATTTAGAATTTACAAAAAAAGAAAAACCAATTATTGCTCAGCTATTTACAGGACATCCTGAAGCAATGGAAAAAGCTTGTAAAATTGTAAATAAACTTGGCTTTGATGGAATAGATATAAACATGGGTTGCCCTGATAGATCTGTCGAAAAACAAGGTGGTGGTGCAGATATGATAAGAAATCCAAAAAAAGCTTTAGAGGTATTGAAATCTGCTAGAGCTGGAGCTCCAAATCTACCAATTTCTATAAAGACTAGAATCGGATATAATAAAAATGAAATTGATACTTGGATAGCACTTCTTTTAGAACAGAAACTACCTGTTTTGACTGTGCATTTGCGTACTAGAAAAGAAATGTCCAATGTTCCTGCGCACTGGGAATATATGAAGGATATTGTTTCTTTAAGAGATAAGATTAGTCCTGAAACTTTAATAATAGGTAATGGTGATATAAAGTCCCTAAAACAGGCAAGAGAGGTGGTAGAAAAATATGGTTGTGATGGAGTCATGATAGGAAGAGGGATTTTTGGCAATCCTTGGTTTTTTGATGGCAAAGAAAATATAGACATACCACTAGAGAAAAGACTAAATACTCTTGTAAAACACGCAAAGTTGTATGAAAAGAACCTAGGTAAAGTAAAGAGCTTTGCAGTAATGAAAAAACATTTTAAAGCATATATAGGAGGTTTTGAGGGTGCAAAAGAGCTACGTGCAAAGTGTATGGAAGTGAATAATAGCAATGAGCTAAATAAAGTCATAAAGTTTTATTTAAAAAACGGTACTGTTGATACTCATATTGACTAAATATTTTTTAGAGTTACAATAGCAAACGGTATAAATGTTCTTCTCAAGGAGGTTTGCTGCAAAAGGATAACTGGAGAAATAGAAAATCATAGGCAAATAAAAAAGAAGAAGTTATACCTTTGGCGGTTAAATTAGTTAAAGTGGAGGTGAGAATGGGAAATGAAGGCTAAAGCAAAAAATGTTCCTGCGAAATTTGGTTTCGAGAGCTCTCATGGAGGCTCTGTCTCAACAAGGTGCAAAAATTCAACCTTGGGTAGTCCCACTTGGGACATGTTTAGGAGGTGATCCATCTGGCCCTAACAAGGCCGTCGGTTAGCTGGGTGTGTTGTTGATTGCGCACACCCAGCTTTTTTATTTATTTTATTATTTCTCTTATCTATTTTTTTAAATACAAAAATCAAATATGATACAATATATTTATGTCACAAGTTTTATATAGAAAATACAGACCAGAAAAGTGGAATGATGTTATAGGACAAGATCATGTTGTTTCAGTTCTAAAATCTTCTTCAGAAAACAAAAAAATCTCCCATGCATATCTTTTTACAGGAGGTAGGGGTACAGGAAAGACTACGATAGCTAGAATATTTGCAAAAAGCCTAGGTATAAGTCCAAGTGATATATATGAAATAGATGCTGCTTCGAATAGAGGTATAGATGATATAAGAGAAATAAGGGATGGAGTGCATGTATTGCCTCTAAATTCAGAGTATAAAGCATATATTATCGATGAGGTGCACATGCTCACAAAAGAAGCCTTCAATGCGCTTCTAAAGACTCTAGAGGAGCCACCAGCTCATGCGATATTTATACTTGCTACTACAGAGACAGATAAGATTCCTGAGACAGTCATATCGAGGTGTCAGGTATTTAATTTTAAAAAACCAAATCAAAATACTCTCAAAGAAACTATAACCAATGTCGCAAAAAAAGAAGGTTTCAGTATAGATCAGAGTGCAAGCGATCTTATATCTATACTTGCTGAAGGCTCATTTAGAGATGCTCTTGGATTGTTACAAAAGGTTATTGGGGCTAGTGAAAATAAAAAGATAAATCTAAAGGATGTAGAAGATATAACAGGTGCTCCAAAGAGTACTTTGGTATTTTCATTTGTTGAAGCTTTGATAAAAGGGGATAAAGAAAAAGCTATAAGTTCTATTTTAAATGCAAAAAAGGAAAATATTTCAATGAAAATATTTATTGCGCTTATTTTAGAGAAAGCAAGATTGGTTATTTTACTTTCAAATGCAAATATTACTGAAAGTATAAAGAAAGAAGTGGGTGAAGATGAATACAATAAAATACAAGAGCTATCTAGTATAAAAGATTCAAAACTTAAAGCTAGTACACTTATCGAATTACTAAAAGCATATGATATGGTAGGTAGATCTTATATAGAGTCACTACCACTAGAGCTTCTGGCTATTGAATTAAAATAATTAATCAATAAAAGTAAGAGCTTTACCTTTTTTATCTCCACGTCCTGTTCTACCTATTCTGTGTACATAGTCTTCATGACTTTCTGGTACATCGTAGTTTATAACATGACTTATGTCATTTATATCAAGTCCTCTAGCTGCAACATCTGTAGCAACCAAAACCTGTATTTGATGGTTTTTAAATGAAGTTAGAGTTTTCTGTCTATTAGCTTGAGTTTTGTTTCCATGTATAGATCCAGCTTTGAAACCTTTTTCTTGTAGTGCTTTTGATATCTTTTCAGCACCATGTTTTGTTTGAAGGAATACCAGAACTTTATTAAATTCCTTTTGACTCAAAAGTTTTACCAATTCTTCTAATTTTCTTTCTCTTGGTACTTTAACAACATCTTGTTCAATGTTTTTTGAAATTTCTTGTGTTTTTACAGATATAATAAGTGGATCTTTCAATAGTTCTTTCATTAATTTTTCTATTTCTGGTGAAAGGGTAGCTGAAAAGAATAATGCATGTTTATCAGCTGGCATATTCTTTATGACGTATCTCATATCTTGTATGAAACCCATATCAAGCATTCTATCTGCTTCATCAAGTACTACAGATTTAAAATTACTTAGACTTATAACTTTTCTATCCATAAGGTCTTTTAGTCTACCTGGTGTTCCAATAACAAAGTTATGTAATCTTCTAAGATCACTTATCTGAGAATATATACTCATTCCTCCAACACATGATACAGAGTAAATAGGCATACCTTTTACAAAAGCACGCAATTCATCTTGAATCTGTTGAGCTAGTTCACGAGTAGGTACTATTATAAGTATCTTTTCATCATGATTAAGTATTACTTTATTTATAAGTGGAATAAGGAAAGCTGCAGTTTTACCAGTACCAGTATTTGCCATACCTACAACATCTTTACCCATAAGTATCTGAGGGATTATTCTATCTTGAATTGGAGTAGGGAATACGAAACCACGATCAGCAATAGTTTTCTTTAGTCTGTCATCAATTTTAAAATCATTAAATGAGTGTTCTGGTGTAAATACTTCTACTTTCTCTGTAATGACTACTTTATTTATAAATTTTGATACATCTATAGCTTTTCTACGGAATCCACCACGTCCACGAGAAAAACCACGGTTATGTGAATTACCTCCACCATTACCACCAAATGACTGCTTATTATTAAATTTTCCACCAAATCTCTGTCCAAATTTAGGTTTATTGTTTCCGAAACGAGGTCTATTGTTAGAGCTAGAATGGGAATTCTTATTTGAATTATTCATCACTCAAAAGTATATTACAAAAATTAGATTTTGTCAAAGTATTGATACTAAAATAATGATAGAAATTATTATTCTGTATATTCCAAAAGAAGTGAATGATCTCTTGCTTATAAAAGCTAAAAAGAATTTTATGCTAATAATTGCGGCTATAAATGAGAATATAAAGCCTAGTGACAGTGATCCTATATTGCTTACATTAAACAAAGTATAGTTTTTTAATAAATCATAAGCAGTTGCAGAAAGTATAGTTGGAACAGCAAGTAAAAAAGAAAATTCAACGACACTTGTCTTACTTAAACCAAGCAATCTTCCTGATATTATACTAGACGCAGATCTAGAAACACCTGGAATAATAGCAAGTGCTTGGAATAGACCTATAAGAGCTGTCTTTTTGTAACTCAAACCTTTTATATCTGTTTCGGTATTTATATCTTTATTTATAATATATTTTTCAAATAGTATGAGTATGATACCTCCAATAAATAGTGCTATAGATATTATGAGAAGATTTCCAATGAGATATGTTTTGATAAATTTATAAAGTATAAAGCCAACTATTGCAGTTGGTACAAAAGCGGTAATTATTTTCTTTACGATTTCCAAATCAAAAAACTTTTTATAATAAATCGCAATAACAGCAAACATTGCTCCAGACTGAATCGCTATTTCAAATGTTTTAACAAAGTCATTTTGATCAATACCTAATAGATTTGAAAATAATGTTAAATGCGCAGTGGAGGATATGGGTAAAAATTCTGTTAAACCCTCGACTATACCTAGTACTATGGAGTGAAATATTGTCATATATATGTATTGTATCAAATTAAATATAAATAAAAAAAGCGTGGATATACCACGACTTTTGTGTCATTTGAATTTTAAATTGGCTTCAATTACCTTTGTTGTGGCATGATCAAACGTAACATATCCACTTACTGTTTTTCTATGAGTTAATACTGTTTGAAGCCACAATATATCTGATGGCATCATTTCATCAAATGGAATATTGTCGAAAGAAAATGGGGAAGGTCCACCCATCTCATTTGATTCATTCATTAGACCAGAAATGTCAGTAATGAGAAAAATATAACATTCACAGATAAGTTTTTGTTCAGCAATTCCATTACCCTTGTAGAATGTTATACAACCAAGGTGTAGAAGATTACTTGCTGTAGTTGTCGCTCCGCACTCTTCGTTAAACTCTCTCATCATACAATCCTTAATACTCTCTCCCAATCTAACGCCTCCACCGTATCCATTAAGTTTACCCGCACAGAGTTTTGTTTTCTTCATTGCCAACCATATTTCACGACGGGCAAGTGACACAACATAACCAAGTGTAACAACCTTTGTTTTGGCGTCCATACAAATCCTTTGTTAAAGTTTCTAAAATGAGTTTACACCTCCATATAAATAAATCAACCACCTTTATGGGGTGGCTGATTTATTTTATCTTGTGATAAATAGATTATGATAGGTGCTTTGAAACAAGCTTTGTCATTTCGAACATTGAAACTGTAGCTTTTCCTCCAAATACCTTCTTTAGTGCTTCATCTGCATTTATATTTCTCTTATTCTTTTCGTCTTGTAGTTTCTTACCCTTTATATATACCCATAGCTTCTTTACTACCTCTGATCTAGGCATAGGTCCTTTTCCAACTACAACAGCTAGATCTGCGCTAACTGTTAGTGGTTTCATAAATGCAGAATTTGGTTTTGGCATATTTTTATTATTATTTTATAACGAAGGTATTATAGCATACGTATATAGGAATGCATCATTATCATATTTGTATATGGATAATTTATTATATTTGCCTTTCTGTATAAATGTGTTATTGTTTTTGTTAGGTCTTTGAATAAACAGCTAACAAGGGGGTATTTGTGACAGAAATGTTCACATGGATGGGAAGTGTTTTGGCAATAATAATGTATTTTCCTACTCTGTATTACATCTGGACTGATAAGCTTAAACAAAGCTTTGCTACTTGGATTCTATGGGTAGCTCTTGATCTTATAGCTTTAGGAAGCATTATTGTTCAGCAAGGTCAAAATACATTTATACTTAAATGTTATGTCGCTGGTGGTACATTTGTCTGGCTTTCCTTACTTTATAAAAGGCAATTTAAATGGGGAAATAAGGAATGGTTAACACTTGTACTCGTTGTCTTATGTATGACCGTTTGGAAAGTAAGCGGTGCGTGGTGGGCAACAATTGCAAGTACTTGCGCAGTGTGTGTATCGGGAATTCCTCAATTTATTGAGTCTTACAATGATCCTAAACAGGATAAGGTTACTGGTTTCATATATATTGGATATGTCTTTGTTAACCTCTTATATTTTCTAGCAGGAAAGAATTGGACGGTTCAAGATAAATTCTATCCATTTATGATGATGCCATTGTGTCTAGCAATTGCTATTGCGTCGTTGCGAAAGAGAAATGGTTTGACTGCACTTTGTTAATGTAAAAGGGTGGTTACCAAAATAAAAACCAACAAATCGAGGAGGATATCAAAATCACTCCTCGACTTTATTGTGTTCATAATAATATGATTGTGAATTCATAGAGTATTGGTAAAATCCTATGATCATTTTGAACCTTTATCTATTATCTTCTGTACAAATTCATCCTTTTCTTTTGTATAGTTTTTCCTATCATCGCTAAATTTATTCATTGCCTCAATCTTCAATTTTTCATATTCAATTCTTTCTTTCTCATTATTATTTAAATAATCTCTAAAAAATATTTTCTCATTCCACTCTCTGCTCTCGTATTGCATTAAATGTAAATAATGAGTTCTTTCTATATCATTACCCTTAGCAAAAACTACATGCTTATTTATATCTCCAAATTTTGGTCTAAATATCCAATTATTATTTTCAAGTATAGTCTTAATCTCATTTACCTTTTTAAAATCTATACCCAAAGCAATATCAATAATAGGTTTTGCCATAATGCCTATTATTGCTGTACTACCGATATGTTCGATACCTATAGCGTCTTGACCAAGTATTTCCTTTAATAAAACCTTTTCTTTATTAAATAATTCAATCCACTCGGGATTATATTTAACTAAACTTACTGTATTTCTTTTTAAACCGATCATTTTATTAAATTAAATTAACTAATAATTAAAATAGAAAAGAATCGGTTAAATATATCACATTATTTATTAAATAAAAGTACTTATTTTAAGTATTCTATTTAAGCACTAAACAAAGGATTGTGACTATTATAAGTTGTGCAAGAAATGCAAGTAAAGACTTTTTTGTGTGTGAAGTAGAATAATTTGGTAAAAATACAGCTAGCGACAAAAGATAAACAAAAAGTGACATGACAACTACTATTAGTAGATTTGGGCCTTCAGGATCGTCAAAAAGAGTAAACATTATCCTAGATAGAATAACGGATGTTACTACCAATATTATCAATGAAGATTTTTTAGGGGATGACGTAGTCATGAAGTTAATTATATAATGCTTTTAGAATTAGAAAAAGGAGATGTTGCATCGTGCATCATCTCCTCTCATTACTCATTTAATTACGTTATGTCATTATTGGTTTAAATGCTGGCAGACCAGAACAGTTATTTCCTTTTGCTCCCATCTGACCACTCTCCAGCCTTACCAAGATGTTTTTTTGAAAAGTAGTGTGTTTCAAACAGGTGTACTGTCCACCGAAGCCTAGAAAGGCGCAGACTTTTTCTCCCTGACCTTTACAGCAGATGCTAGTGGCACGGTCCTCACTAATAACTGCTGGTTCAGCACAGTCCATAAAGATTGGCATAGCACAATACTCACAAAGAGTCATTCCATCAATCTCGTACTCATCTACTACAAAGTTCGGTACCCACTTTCTTCCACAACGTTCACATTTTATTTCACTACTCATATTTCCTCCAATATTGTTGATTGTTGGGGTTTTT